>NZ_JBSUGE010000002.1:0-511469 GCF_054064075.1 Vibrio sp. JZG10 | reverse complement strand
TCTATGACTGGAGCGAGAGAAGTTAATACTTCTTCTACGGCTTGGTAAAACTCTTTTTGAGCCGGGCTACTGTGTTGCAACGCAACAATAGTATCGTGTATGTGTGACATAGATCTCTTCCTTGATATGAATAAGCAATCAGTTTATATGAATTTATTCCCATTAAATAGTGATTTTGACCAATTCTCAATGGCTATAATGGTCTTTCCTGCGGATGAGAACGCTCAATTTCCAACTTCTGGTCGTATTGATGAGGAAGATTAAGTGAGTGACATGATTGGATGGTTGAGTGATCGGTTTCACATATAGCGAGCAGAAGCCAAATTAGTCGATATTGTTGTGCTGTCACGCAAACTGTTTTTGTTAACTCGGTGTTAACATTTGAGCGTGTTGACTCGAAAAAGATAAAAATATGCATGAGCTTAAGACTCTGGACTCGTTTATTCAGCAAAACGGTCTACCAGTGTTTGGCCATCTTGATGGGATTCCCACATCTTTACAGTTAGATAAGTTTACCTACCTTGATGAGATGGATAAGCCAGCGTCTAAGTGGCGCCGTTACTGTGACTATAAGCAGTTTCAGTTCGTTAATTTGGTCACACCTAACTACGTGATTGGGGTTGCGATTGCGGATATTAGGTATTTAGCATCTGGTTTTTGCTATCTGTTTGACATTCAAAATAATGAGTTAGTGGAGCAGCAGTGGTTAAAGCCTTTTAATATTGATTATCAAACTCAGCCTTCCAGTTGGTCTAGTCATGCCCATCTTGCTGACAAAAGTATTCAGTTTTCTATTCAGAATGGTATTTGGCACGTCCACTTTGTGACAAAGTCTGTCAATGCTGATCTCTACTTACGTCCAGAAAGTATGAGTTTGCCATTAATGTTGTGTACGCCAACCGGTTATGCGGGTTGGACTTATACGCAGAAACATAATGCGTTAACGGTAGATGGCAATTTATTCATATTAGGAAAGGAACAAGATCTCTCAGAAGTGGCTGCTGGTTACGACTTTTCCGCTGGGTACATGCGACGGGAGACAAGCTGGCGGTGGGCGAGTATTAATTGCTTTGAAAGCGGCAGACGGTTGGGGCTGAACTTAGCTGCGGGTGTCAATGAAACGGGCTACTGTGAAAATGTATTCTGGATTAATGGTGAACGGCATTTTTTACAGCCTGTTCAGTTTCAATTTTCACGAAATGATGAAGGACAAAGGTGGCATATCACGTCGGAAGATAAACGGATTGACCTAGTATTCACGCCTTTAAATCGACGTTCAGAAAAGAAGAACTTTTGGTTTCTCAAAAGCAATTTTCGTCAATATATCGGCTATTTCTCTGGCTACATCGTTGATGGGAATGGTATCAAACATCAGTTAGAAGAAGTCATAGGTCTTACTGAAGATCACTATGCAAAATGGTAGAAACACAATGGATTGGACACAGTTGATGGAACGCCCTGAATTACTTCTGATGATTTTGGCGCCTGTTTTCTTTTTATGTATGGTTGCAGAGTATTGGTTTGGACAACGAAGGGGACGTTTACCTGAAAGCGCGACGTATTATATTCCGGAAGTTGTATGTAATTTTGTGCTTGCGGGCTTACACCAAGCGACAGACATACTCACAGGTTTACTGATAGCTCAGTTATATTTGTGGTGGTTTGATTGGCGATTGTTTGATATCGAAATGAGCGTTTCAGCGTTTTTGTTACTTGTCGTCCTGCAAGATTTTTTCTATTACTGGTTTCATCGAGCTAGCCACCGTATTCGTTGGATGTGGGCTGCGCACGTGGTCCATCACAGCTCGGAGAGAATGAATTTCAGCACCGCGTTTCGTCAAAGCTTGATGTATCCGTTAGCGGGGATGTGGGTTTTCTGGTTGCCTTTGGTGATTATTGGCTTTGATCCTAAGTGGGTCGTCTTCGTTGTGCTGTTTAATCTGGGCTTACAGTTTTTTGTTCATACTCAATCAATTCGCTCGCTTGGACCGCTAGAGTGGGTATTTAACACGCCATCTCATCATCGTGTTCATCATGGTATAAACCGTCAGTACATCGACAAAAATTACGCGGGAGTGTTGATTATCTGGGATCGGATGTTTGGAACGTTTGAACCAGAAGTGGAAACCGTTAGGTATGGAATTTCTAAACCTGTAAACAGCTTTAATCCCATTCGTGTGACGTTTGCAGAATGGAAAGATATGTTTTATGACGTAACACGACCAAATTTAACGTGGAAACAACGTTGGCGCTGTCTATTTGCTCCGCCATCGGATTCTTTTGAGTAGATTGAGATAAAAGAGATTGGAGCGGGCAGCGGGAATCGAACCCGCATCATCAGCTTGGAAGGCTGAGGTAATAGCCATTATACGATGCCCGCGCATCGATAGGACTCAGGTAATATGCCACACTGAACGAAAAAGAAAAGTCTTTTCTCATCAATTGTTTGTCAGATGCCTAAAAAAGTAGCGTCTTGGTGTTAAAGTGTCCATTGTCTCTGTTTTTCAGGAGGGTCAGCGATTCCGCTTCTAAAATCGATGGCTGCTAATTAGGGGCAAACACACTGTCTACTAGCGTTTAGGCATTGATGATATTCAAGATTGTCAGTGTAAAGGTTAATCGCGTTTATTGAACAGTCAGGTTTCATGGTCAAGACTAGATATTGAAATGATTACTTTTTACTGCTGAAGCGTATGTATAGCACTAGCGTAATTCCGCTGAAACAGTCAGCTTAACCAAAGGAGATTTAACATGTGGAAAGGTTTGATATTAGGGGCGGTGATGATGCTCGTATCGGCTTGTACAACCGTAACAACGGATGTTGATAAGCAAGCCGATTTTTCAGCTTACAGAACGTTTGATTTCGGTGCCCAAGCAGAAGCCCCTACGAGTATTGATGGTCGACGTATTGAACAAGGATTGGCTGAACAGCTTGAAGACAAGGGCTTAATTAAAGTGAATAGTGGTGGGGACCTTTACGTTCATCATGATATCGTCGAAGAGTCCGAGCTTGTCTCTTCTGGGTCTTCGGTGAGTTTCGGTTATGGTTGGAATAGCTTTGGCGTGATCACTTCAAGCCCGGAACGATACAAAGAACGTAAGTATGGCAAACTGGTGGTAGAGCTTGTTGATGCAAAGGCTAATCAGGTTGTGTGGAAAGGTGTTTCAAGCAGGAAACTATCTGAGTCTATGAGCTCTGAGAAAAGAGAGTCTCTGATTGAAGAAGAAATTGCGAAAATGTTTGAAAACTACCCTTACGGTGAAAAATAATTAGTATTCTTAACGATTAAGAATACTAATTGCCAATCGTTACGCACAGGGTTAAAAGAACTTATTATTTTGGTTTTGGTTACCTTTGTGCGTACGACTCTGATTGCTTTACTCGGACTACTTTTCTGCTTGTTGGCTCCGAGCATGAGTATGGCGCACTCATACCCAAATTTTCTTTCCTTTCATAACCAGAATATTGCTGTTGACGCTAAGTCGAAGCACTTTTCAGAACACCCTGCCTCTCCAATACAACAAGACTATCCGAGTTTAAACAGCCGGAATATATTGAGGGTTAGCCATTCTAAGGAAACGAGCTCGAACGACGATGTAGAACTCGAATGGTTTGAAACGCTTGCTGTAGTTTGGTGGACACATCGTTCGGCAATTCACTCGATGGGGCTGCTAAAACGCATCGGCAATGAGGCTTTAGGTCGTTGTGTTGAAAGTATTTTTACTCATTCTAAATACAGAATCGGTGCGAGGAAAGAATCGAATCTCATATACCGCTTTATACATGCTCGCTAACACATTCCATGTTTTTACAATTTTTGGTTAGTTATGCTTAGGAGCGGTTTATGTTTGATTCGATAATTCAGGTCTTGAGTGCCTTTTGGCATCAAGATTTTACGGCGTTAATGGCGCCAGGCGGTGCAGGATTGGTTTATTTTGTTGTTGCTGCGCTTATCTTTTTGGAAAGTGGTTTTATTCCTGCTGCGCCATTCCCATGCGACAGTGTCGTCGTATTATCCGGTACGCTGGCGGCGGTTGGTGTCCTTGATCCAATAATGATCATGTTGGTGATAGCTGTTAGTGCGGGATTGGGAAGTTGGGCAGCTTACTTACAAGGCAAGTGGCTAAATCGCTTACCTAAGGTCCAAGGCTGGGTGAGCGCGGTTCCTCAAAAGCGTTTGGAACAGGTCGACGTATTACTCAGTAAACATGGATTGATCGCGCTTTTTTGTGCGCGGTTTATTCCGGTTGTTCGTTCCCTATTGCCATTAATGATGGGGTTGCGAGTGAAAGGTATTAGTAAATTCCATTACTTTGCGTGGCTGAGTGCGATTTTATGGACGCTGATATTATGCGGTTTTGGTTTATTGCTTCCCTTGTTACCAGAGAATATAAGCAAAACGATCACAATGCTATTAATGGCGGCCCCAATAATTACTCTTGTGATTGGGGTGCTTAGTTTCTTGTTTGTTAAAGCACGTCGAGCGTTCTGTAAATCCAAGGATGTGTCAGAGTTTTCTCAGTAAGTTTACTTTGATTTGCACTTTTAAGCTTGTATACAGATTAGACATCTAATCGGCTGGTTTTTATCAGTAAAAAGAAAGGCGCAATGTATGCGCCTTTCTTTTTGAGTGTCGTTAGGGTTTCGAGTTTAATAGCCAATGCTATATAGGTACTCGCCAACCTCTTTACACTGAGACTTGTAGATAGTTTCTACTTCGGATTCATTCTTATCTGCTGCTTTAAATTCAAGCTCAGCAGAAGATAACTGGCTGAAACTATAGTTTCTTTCAGACATTAGGTAGTGTCTGAACATCGCTCTGTGTTCAGGAACCGCAATACGTGCATTAGAAACATTGGCACACTCTAGCAGAGTCTCATTGCTCATTTCTTCTGGCTTTGCTTCTGTGTTAGCGAAGGCTGAGCCCGTTGCAAATAGTAATGCTAGTGCGATAGTCGTAGCGAATTTTGTCATTATATGGACCTCAAATTGGTTCTAGTAACAATGAGCGTATTGGTTCTCATCGTTACATTTCCGTGTTCTCTGTATGTCATAAAAAGTTAAACAACAGGGAAGGCGTTGCGACCATGAGTAAAGACGTACATTAAATTGGCTTCTTTTCTTCCTGAGAGTCGATAGAGAGAGCGTTTACTCATCAGCCCGCCATAACCATCAAGAGGTAAGCGAGATGCTTGTTTTGCCAATTCCAATAGTGGTGGGGAAGAGAAAGCAACAAGTAAAAAATAATCAGGAGTAAAATCTGATGATAAAACACCATCAGTGGCGGATGTTCGGCGGCAGGAAACCAGCGCTAACAACTCGCGCTTTATATGCAGATAATAACCTTCTGAGCCCCAAGAACTTGGAGAGGCAAAAGTATGGAATTCGCTATGTGCTAGTTCAAAATCGTCTTGTTGCGCAAGTTTAAGCAAGCGTTCAGAGGTGTAATGTTTAGTGTGGTGATACGTATGCGCATATGAGGCAACGATGAACCCTGAAAATAGGGACAATGAAAGCATCAATAATATACGGTGTAGATAACGCAAGAAGTAACCCTAAACATATAACGTCATAGACTATCACTATGACTACGGAATCTTAGTGACACTATGATAACAATGAAAATCGGTGTCTGACCAACTCAGCGTATACTAACGAGATGGAAGAGGGATGAACAGAGTTTTCTGATGTTATTTGGGTATAAGCTAATACCTAAATAATTTTAGCGTTGAGGCAAGCGAAAACTGGAGAAACAGGTAAAGAGAGTCATGAGACAAGGAAGCTTGAGCCAATCCGATTATTTGTTAGGGAAGAAATAGAGCATTCTTCCCCACATAATTTGCACCGCGTTATGCGCTTGCATAAATAACACTGCCGCCTTTTATGGTGTCAATGATCTCACGAGACAACTTCTTTGGCAGTGCAGGGCAACCCCAACTGCGCCCAAGGTAACCATTCTTCTTGATAAAAGAAGGGTTAGCATAGTCGGCACCGTGCACAACGATATAACGCTCGCGAGCTTTATCGTTCAACCCTGAGCTTAGACCATCTAATCGAAGTGAATAACCATTTGATCCGTAGTAGGTGGTGTCAGTCAAAAACGTACCCAGTGATGTTTTACGCGAGTTCACCACATTTGAAAACTGCGTCGCTGTTTTCTTTCCACTGTTCACACCGTGAGAAACATAAGTATTGTAGATAAGCTTCTTTTTATCTAAATCAACCACATAAAAGCGTTTTTCAGTCGATGGTTTACTATAGTCGATAATGGTTAGTACTGATTTCTTTCTATCGGGTGTTTTTTGGTACGCGATATAAGCGTCACGAAACAATTTAAAGTCTACTACGCCATCTAACTTTGCTTGTTTGAACACTTGTTCAATTTGATTCTGTGGTATGTGACTTTTGACTTCGTTATCTGCTTGTTTTGCAAAGGCAAAAGGAGAGGCAGACAGAAATGTCCATATAAATAATAAAATTAACTTTTTCATCTTGGCTAAATAAAACTCTATGGTGTTACAAATTTACCGATTGCTTCATGCATTCGTTAAAACAACATGCACATCAATATAATTCTATTCCCAATGTTTCTTATTGTACGCTTAGGTACTTAATATTGGGTTAACGATAAGTTTTCAAGTTAAAAACTAACTGTTTGAAACTCAAATAAATTATGAAGTTAATCGATTGTTTCGATAAACTTCGGCATAAATAATATCTGATATGTGTAATTAATAAAACTGTGTTTAAGGATATTTGTGAGGTGGCGAATTTATAAAAACGACGTTTTATTTTTCTAGATTAGAAATTCTTTTTATTTCAATATGTTTGTTTTTTGTACGTCTATTTAGCTTGCGTTTAGATTTGTGATTTGACTCGTAACAAATCGTAACGTCAACTCGTTATGTGTGTTAGTGCATTTTAAGTGAATGGGTAAACAACAAGATGGATAAGAAAGGTAGAGAAATACTGAGAAGAAGGGCATTTCTTGTTCACAAGTGATAAAGCTAAGTCTAAGTGGAGCCGACAAATGAGCTTCTACACGAATCATCTAAGCCGGTGATTAGCAGTACAAAAGTAAGTTTTGTCAGCTTTTACTTATTTCCTCTTGTTTTCAATTAAATACATAAAATCTGAACTAAACTTACCAAAAAGTAATTCTATCGTTTTGATTAAATATTTAAATAACTGTGAGGTTTCATCGAAAAATAATAATACCAAAAATTAACGTACGAACTTGTATCAATTTTTATCTTGTTGAATCTAAGAGTGATTTTTTATGTTGGACCTTATGTTTGATTCATAGAGAAAAATCCCCTTTCTTAGCTGAGTATCGAGTTTTTAATTTTGATCTTTAAACCTATTTTGTCATACCTGATAATGCAGTGACATTAACATACCAAGCATAATTGATATATTTAGCTAAGTAGGCGAAAATCTTGAGGGTGGAGAGTTCCCATTAAGAGAAGCTATTCAACCTGTTTAAGGATGGTTATGACAGCATTTAACAAAGTGTTTATTGTCACACCCAATGCGCATGATTTTGCAATCTTGCAAGAATCTGCATTGGAAATGTCCCTTCAAGTAACCACAAACGAACCTATCCAGCTGTATGGAGAATCTGTTAAAGACTGTTGGAGAAGTATTGATATTGAATGGTTAGATGTTGAAGGTGAAAACACATTACCTAGGCCTGATGTTGCTGCTTGGGGAGCGGTTACTTTCGCTGTGCCAGCTGCCATTGCTGATAAGCTTGGTGCGTTAAGCGAGAATGTCGAATTCTTGCCATTGAGTCTAAAAGGACAGCCTTGGCGAGCATTAAATATTATTACTCAAATCGATGCTATTGATAGCTCTGCTACCAAGTATAACCTTCGTAATGGGAAACCGAGTCGTACTAGGCCGTTTAAGAAACTCGTTTTGAATAGAGAAGCCATTAATGAAGCTGGCTTATTCAGAGTAAAAGGTGCGGGACTCAGGACGTTTTGCACGGACAAAAAAGGTGGATTGTACGATAGAGTCAAAGAACTAAATTTGACTGGATTGGATTTCAAAGAGGTGCTTGTTTAAGAGTAGATAAACGGTAATTTTATGCAACTGTATTATATCTATAGGTGTGTGATAGTAAGAGCTAGATTTTTTGTTCTCTCTATGAATCACACGTGACCAAGTACAGCAGCCACATATATGGCTTCTGTACTTAATCTTTAACAAGATGTCCCTTGAACAGTAATCGAACCTACTATGGAACCATCGAAGCGGCTATCATCATTTGCGGATTGCCACCACAAATTCAGTTGTTCCTTACTCATTGGCTTACCAAATAAATAGCCTTGCATATAGTCACAGCGGTAGGCCGATAACCATTCATGCATAACATTGTGCTCAATACCTTCTGCGGTGACCGTTTTATTTTGAGCGTGGCATAGATCGATGATGGGTTTGATCACATGACCGTTGTTGGTTTTCATCAATGTAACGAGGAACTCTCGGTCAAACTTGATCTTTTGAACTGGATATTGAACAAGTTGAGTCAGCGATGTATAGCCAGAGCCAAAGTCATCAATGGCGAGACGATAGCCACGCTTCGACAGCTCATCAAGTAATGCTGTACCTTGTTGTTCTGCGGCAAAGGTTTCTGTTATCTCTAACTCAATACATTCTGGTTTCACACCGTTTTTGCTTGCTTGGTCATGAATATAATTCGCCATTTCGATTGAGTTAAGTTCTGCTGAAGAGAGGTTGATCGAAAGGACAATGTCTTTGCCAAAAATATTTCTTAATTGGTGATATTCTGCAGTTGCATTGGCGAAAACCCAGCGATCAATTTTATCAAATAAGCCCGCCTGTTCCGCGATTGGGATAAACTCTTTCGGAGGCACGGGACCAATGCCTTCCGCTTCCCAGCGCAATAATACCTCTAGTCCTTCAATCTCGTTGTCCCGATTATTCATATAGGGTTGAAAAACGAGATGGAACTCTTCTTCCACGTTGCTTTTTCTGAGCGCTCGCTCAAGCTGACTGCGTCTTTGAGACTCAACATTGAGAGCAGCTGAGTAATAAGCGTACTGGTTTTTCCCGGCTCGTTTGGCTTGATACATTGCCGCATCGGCACTGGAGAGTAATTTCGCGACGTCTGTACCGTCTTGAGGGTACTGAGCGATACCTACGCTCGCAGTCACGGGGAATGAATTACTCCAAGATGGACTGAGATTGCTAATCGGTTTTAGCAACTCTGAGGCCAGCAAGTCGGGTAGGCGTTGTGCATCCTGATTTGAGCTCAATAAAATAGCAAATTCGTCACCAGACAATCTTGCTGCAAAACAGGGACTATCGTAGTCGTGCGAGAATTTTTGACAGACATTTTTGATGTGTGATGAAAACACCTTTAATAAGTTGTCTCCCAGTTCATGCCCGTATTTGTCATTAACGTACTTAAAGTTATCGAGATCGACATAAATGACCCACAAATGCTGCGAAGGGGAGACGAGTTCACGAGTTGCAAGTTCATGGAAACGATGGCGATTAGCGAGTTGCGTTAGGTGATCCGTTTCAGCCAGGCGTTTTGTCTTCTTATATATGACGTTGAGCTCTTCATACATATCAAAAAAGCGTGAGGATAAGCGTCCTATTTCATCGTTTGTTTCTAGCTTTTCAATGTTGCCGCGTTGATTTGTTTCCAGCTCTTGTAGCTGTTTATCGAGGCGAGAAACGGGGTGTAATACATAACGATACAAAACCAAAACAATTAAGGTGATGGTGCAAAACGCCGCCACACCAAAGGAAAGGGCCAGTTCTAGCCACACTTTATCGACTTTATTCCACATCAAATATTCAGCGGGGGAGAGTACCGCATAAAAGTGTGGCAATAGTTCAATCGTCTGAGCGAGAGGAATATCGAGATAAATAGGCTTGTCGGCAAAAGTTATCACGCTATGCGTGTCGAACTCGATTTCGTGCTTGATCTCATTGAAGGCTTCGAGCGATACCGATACCACCACGAAAAAGACATTTTGCGGATCAAAACTTAGAGGTTGTGTCCCTGTTCGTTTGTCGATCAGTTCGTATTGCAGAAGAATACTTTGCCCGCTGGAATTGTAAATAAAGCCAGTATGGTTAAACGTTTCTCTCGTACTAAAGCTTCGCGAGATGTAATCCAATACCTTAGGGTCGACTACACCTGAAGATTCGTAGTATTTATTTTCTGTGTAATAAAGAAGGTTTTGTTTCCCGTCGAGAATCGCCATGCTTGCATCGCCTGTATAGCCATGGCTTAACACATCTGCGGTTTCATCGAGTCGGTTAAATAACACGCGCTCACGATACGGATTGCTATGATTCACCAAGTAGTCTTGCAATACATCACTTTTGCTTAATGTGTATGCATAACTATTGAGGAATATGTTGGCTTGTCGGAACTGCCCTGCGAGCTTTTCCATTTGCAATTGGATATAGCTGTCTTCTCGCTTGATGAGCGTTACTTTTTGAATGCTGTAAATAATATAACTTGATACCAGCGCGCTTAATAAGATCACTGGCGCGACAAGCAAGATGACTCGATTGCTTAACTTCATTATGGCTTTTAGTTTCCGTTTGTGTCCCTACAAACGTCGCATACCATATAAGGTACTGAACGGATGATGTGTTTTGCAAATTGTAACCAGATTGTAAGGTGAGCGTTCTCCAAAATCAGACAACCATCCAAGAACTGTGATGATGTGTAAGGTTTCCATCTCATTAACTAGAGTATTTCTCAGTAATGGGACGTACCTCTTTTTCAACTGTCTTTAAAAACCTCACTTCAAGTGTCGATTAAACCAGATATCGAAACGTTTCGATGACAAAGTGTGACTCATGTACCTTTTTACTATTCGATGACCCGTTAATTACGGATCATTCTCACACCTTATCGATCTCACTCTGGTCAAATTACCACAACGAATTACTATTTCATCGAAACGTTTCGATGAGTTTTCTGTTAATAACGAAAGCACTTTAAAACAGGCGCTCATGGTTGTATGAACGTGTAACCGAAAGGTCGATGAGATGAAAAAAAGTACCCTAATTAACTCAGATATTTCTTACTTGGTGGCGACGCTAGGCCACACCGATGAGATCACGATATGTGACGCTGGCCTGCCAATCCCTGAGCATGTACAGCGAATTGATTTGGCGCTAACGCATGGCGTACCAAGTTTTCTTGATACTGTTCGCGTGATTCTATCTGAGTCGCAAATCGAAGGGGTCATCATTGCGGAAGAGTTTTCTGATGTAAGCCCTGTTTTGCATCAAGCATTGCTTAACGAACTGAGCAAAGAGAGCGAAGAAACGGGTAAATCTATCGAGATCAGCTACGTGTCACATGAAGCATTTAAAGCACGCACGGCACAAAGCCGCGCTGTCGTTCGAACTGGCGAATGCTCGCCATACGCGAACGTTATCTTTCAAGCGGGCGTGGTTTTTTAAGCCAGAGATATTGAGGACAGATTATGACTCAAGCCATTCTACAACTGAGCGACATTGAGAAAGCGTTCCCGGGCGTAAAAGCACTGGACAAAGCGAGCCTGAATGTTTACCCAGGCCGTGTCATGGCGCTCATGGGAGAAAATGGAGCAGGCAAGTCAACCTTGATGAAGGTGCTGACTGGCATCTATCACATGGATGCGGGTAGCATCCAATATCAAGGCCAACCTGCCGCGTTTAAAGGGCCGCGTGACTCACAGGAAGCGGGCATCAGCATCATTCACCAAGAATTGAACTTGATCCCTGAACTAACGATTGCTGAAAACATCTATCTAGGTCGTGAATTTACCGGCACGATGGGGCGTATTCAGTGGGGCAAGATGTATGAAGAAGCAGACAAGTTGCTTCAACGCCTTAACGTAAAGCACTCATCGAAAACGTTGCTTGGTGATTTGAGCTTAGGTGAACAGCAAATGGTGGAGATCGCGAAAGCGCTTTCGTTTGAATCGAAAGTCATCATTATGGATGAGCCAACTGACGCGCTGACTGATACCGAGACGGAGTCACTATTTAAAGTGATCAACGAGCTTCGAGAGCAGGGCTGCGGCATCGTTTACATCTCACACCGTCTTAAAGAAATCTTTGAAATCTGTGACGACATTACCGTGCTTCGTGACGGTAAATTTATCGGTGAATGCAAAGTAGCAGACACTGATGAAGACGGCCTAATTGAAATGATGGTTGGCCGAAAATTAGAAGAGCAATATCCACGTATTGATGTACAACATGGCGAAACTTGCCTTGAAGTGATTGGCCTGACTGGCTCTGGCGTTCACGATGTGAGCTTCACGCTGAAACGCGGTGAAATTTTGGGTATCTCTGGTTTGATGGGGGCAGGCCGCACCGAACTGATGAAAGTGATTTACGGCGCGTTTCCAAGTGAGCATGGTGTTATCAACCTCGATAACAAAACCATTAATCCGGTTAGCCCACAAGATGGCTTAGCAAATGGCATCGCTTATATCTCTGAAGATCGCAAAGGCGATGGCTTGGTGTTAGGTCTCTCGGTTAAGGAGAATATGTCACTTTGTTCTCTCAATCAGTTGACTAAAGGCTTCCAAATCCAACATAGCGATGAAGTGATTGCCGTGGAAGATTTTATCAAGCTATTTAATATCAAAACCCCTACGCGCGACCAAATCATTGGTAACTTATCCGGCGGTAACCAGCAAAAAGTGGCGATCGCGAAAGGGTTAATGACCAAACCTAAAGTTCTGATTCTCGATGAGCCAACACGTGGCGTCGATGTCGGTGCGAAAAAAGAAATTTATCAACTCATCAACAAGTTCAAAGCCGAAGGCATGAGCATCATCTTGGTGTCTTCCGAGATGCCAGAAGTGCTCGGTATGAGTGACCGCATTCTGGTTATGCATGAAGGTCGTATTACTGGCGAATTCGATGCGAAAGACGCCGATCAAGAAAAATTACTCTCCTGTGCCGTAGGCAAAAAGATCAATGAGGAAGCAGCATGAGTACTAATACCATGAGCAAACCAACCGAAGCTAGCAACAAGAAGTTGTTCACAAAAGAGTGGTTGATTGAGCAAAAATCACTGATAGCACTGATTTTTTTGATTGTTGTTGTGTCATTTTTGAACCCGAACTTCTTTACGGTCGACAACATTCTCAACATTCTTCGTCAAACCTCAGTGAATGCCATTATCGCGGTAGGTATGACACTGGTTATTTTAACCGCAGGCATCGACTTGAGTGTTGGTTCCGTACTGGCGCTATGTGGTGCCTTTGCGGCAAGCATGATTGCGCTTGAAGTCCCGGTGCTGGTGGCGGTTCCGACTGCTTTAGTCGCAGGTGCAGCGTTAGGCGCAATTAGCGGCATCATCATTGCGAAAGGCAAAGTACAGGCCTTTATCGCTACGCTGGTTACCATGACGTTACTACGCGGTGTGACTATGGTGTACACCGAAGGTCGTCCAATCTCGACAGGTTTTACTGACACAGCTGATGCGTTTGCATGGTTTGGTACCGGCTACGCGCTAGGTATTCCAGTACCCGTTTGGTTGATGGTAGTTGTATTCGCTGCGGCTTGGTATCTACTTAACCACACTCGCTTTGGTCGCTACGTTTATGCACTAGGTGGCAACGAATCAGCGACTCGTCTATCTGGTATCAATGTAGACCGAGTGAAGATTGGTGTGTACGCCATCTGCGGTATGCTGGCAGCGCTTGCAGGCATCATCGTGACTTCTCGTCTGTCTTCGGCGCAGCCAACAGCGGGTATGGGTTACGAGTTAGATGCGATTGCTGCGGTTGTACTTGGCGGTACCAGCTTGATGGGCGGTAAAGGACGCATCATGGGTACGCTAATTGGTGCGCTGATCATCGGCTTCTTGAACAATGCTCTTAACCTACTTGATGTTTCTTCTTACTACCAAATGATTGCCAAAGCAGTGGTTATCTTGCTCGCAGTACTGGTAGACAACAAAAACAAATAATCCATAACCATTAAATCCTGAATACAAACCGAGCCAGTGGGCGTGTGCTGGCTCACCCTACACAAAGGACTAGAACGATGAAAAAACTTGCAACTCTTATTTCTGCTGCACTTCTTTCTTCCACTGTATCAGTAGCGGCACAAGCCCAAGATACGATGGCGATTGTGGTTTCGACGCTAAACAACCCGTTCTTCGTAACGATGAAAGACGGTGCGGAAGCTAAAGCGAAAGAATTGGGGTACGACTTAATTGTACTGGACTCGCAAAATGACCCGAGCAAAGAGCTGTCGAACATCGAGGATTTAAGTATTCGCGGTGTAAAAGCAATTCTTATCAACCCAACGGATTCTGATGCTGTGTCTAATGCGATTCGTATGGCGAACCGTTCTAAGATCCCTGTATTGACACTAGACCGTGGCGCAAGCCGTGGTGAAGTCGTGAGCCACATCGCGTCCGACAACGTGATCGGTGGTGAAATGGCAGGCCACTACATCATGGAAAAAGTTGGCGAAAAAGCAAAAGTAATTCAGCTTGAAGGTATTGCGGGCACATCGGCGGCGCGCGAGCGCGGTGAAGGTTTCATGAATGCCGTGAAGGGCAGCGATATGGATCTTCTTGCCAGCCAGCCAGCAGACTTTGACCGTACTAAAGGCCTAAACGTGATGGAAAACCTACTCGCGGCTAACCCTGATGTACAAGCGGTGTTCGCACAGAATGATGAAATGGCGCTAGGTGCACTTCGCGCCGTTCAAGCTTCTGGCAAAGACGTCGTTATCGTTGGTTTTGATGGCACGGAAGACGGCATTGCCGCAGTTAACCGTGGCAAGCTAGCAGCAACCATCGCACAGCAACCAGATCTTATTGGTGCTTTAGGTGTTGAAACGGCTGACAAAGTCTTGAAAGGTGAAAAAGTAGAAGAATACATTCCGGTGCCACTAAAAGTAGTGACTAAATAAGTTTGACGTTCAATAAAGCGTCCTAATTTTTGCTCTCTCCTCCGTTTATATCTGTCGTTTAGGAGGAGAGGGCAAACATACCCAAGAGACTTAAAAATGCAGGGTATAGATGCCTTTGACTTTTTATCGTGACTCCTTCGTTAGGAAGAGAAGTTAAAGTCATCTAATGTATTTTCCAAAATAGTTTTTCAAAAAAAGGGTTCATTCAGAACCGAGGATAACCGTATGAATAAGTTAGTGGTGTTAGGTAGTGTAAACGCTGACCATGTTCTTCAAGTGCCTTCTTTCCCTCGCCCTGGCGAAACGCTACATGGTCGCAACTATCAAGTTATCCCAGGTGGCAAAGGTGCCAACCAAGCTGTTGCTGCAGCTCGACTCAAGGCTGATATTGGCTTTATTGCTTGTGTAGGCGATGACTCGTTCGGCATCAATATTCGTGAAAACTTCAATATGGACGGCATCGACATCACTGGTGTGAAGATGCAACCAAACTGCCCAACTGGCATTGCGATGATTCAAGTGTCGGATAGTGGTGAAAACAGCATTTGTATTTCAGCAGAAGCGAATGCCAAATTGACAGCAGAAGCGATTGAGCCAGATTTAGATCGCATTCGCCAAGCGGATTACCTGCTGATGCAATTGGAAACGCCGATGTGCGGCATTGAGAAAGCCGCGCGAGTGGCGAAAGATGCAAAAACTAACGTCATTTTAAACCCTGCCCCTGCTCGTGAACTGTCAGACGAACTGCTTGCTTGTATTGATGTCATTACACCAAATGAAACCGAAGCTGAAGTCCTGGCGGGGGTAACGGTAACGGATAATGACAGCGCGCAAGAAGCGGCGAATGTGCTTCATAGCAAAGGTATCGAAATTGTCATGATCACTCTCGGTGCGAAGGGTGTTTGGTTAAGTCAAAATGGTAGAGGTGAGCTCATCCCGGGGTTCCGTGTTGACGCGACTGATACCACCGCAGCAGGGGATACGTTTAATGGGGCATTCGTCACTGGCCTGTTAGAGGATTTACCTTTAGAATCAGCAATTAAGTTTGCACATGCGGCGGCTGCAATTTCTGTGACCCGCTTTG
The DNA here is from genome assembly GCF_054064075.1 of Vibrio sp. JZG10. Classification (NCBI taxonomy): domain Bacteria; kingdom Pseudomonadati; phylum Pseudomonadota; class Gammaproteobacteria; order Vibrionales; family Vibrionaceae; genus Vibrio; species Vibrio sp. JZG10. The sequence continues at coordinate 495,453 of NZ_JBSUGE010000002.1, read as the reverse complement.
GCGCTCAGACGTCGATCCCAACTCGCGAAGAGGTGGACGCGTTTCTCGCAGCACAATAGGGCTTAAACGCCTCATTAATTAGGAGTAATAACATGGCGACGATGAAAGACATCGCAAAACTGGCAGGGGTTTCCACTTCAACAGTGAGCCATGTTATTAACAAGACGCGTTTTGTGAGTGAAGAGATCTCCGAACGCGTCAATAATGCCGCAAAAGAACTCAACTACTATGCGCCATCAGCTTTGGCGCGTAGCCTCAAAGTCAATCGTACCAAAACCATTGGTATGCTAGTGACCACTTCAACCAACCCATTCTTTGGCGAAGTCGTAAAAGGCGTCGAACGCAGTTGCTATCACAAAGGCTATAGTCTCATTCTATGTAACACAGAAGGTGATAATGAACGCATGCGCCAATCCATTAATACGCTTTTGCAAAAGCGTGTCGATGGTTTGATCTTGATGTGCTCCTCGCTAGAAGGGGAGCGTATCGATGTATTTGAGCGTTATCCTGATATCCCTGTCGTGGTGATGGATTGGGGGCCGATGCTGTTTACGAGCGACAAAATTCAAGATAACTCGCTTCGTGGCGGTTACCTAGCGGCGAAATACCTGATTGATTGCGGCCACACAGAAATAGGATGTATCACCGGCCCTTTGATTAAACACCAAGCACAAATGCGATACGAAGGTTACAAACGTGCGATGAACGAAGCTGGCTTGGAATTTAATGCTAACTGGATAATTGAATCGGACTTCGAATGTGAAGGCGGATATCAAGCATTTATGAAAATGGCGCAGCGAGGCACCTTACCCAGCTCGATTTTCGTTTCCAATGATATGATGGCGATGGGTGTGATTAACGCCGCAAATGAGCTCAATATTAAAGTCCCGGAACAGATTTCAATCATCGGTTACGATGACATACATATCGCGAAGTTCATGTCGCCATCACTCACCACAATTCACCAGCCTAAATACCGTCTTGGGCAAGCTGCCGTGGAAACGCTTGTCCGAAAATTGGATGATAAATCAACAGAAGCGCAAGTCGTGCAATTAGAACCTACCTTAGTTGAACGAAAAAGTGTCAAGATATTAAAGTCAAGCAGCACTAGATGACCTGTGATGTTGAGCTAAAAAATCAAAAAAGTCGTTTCTCTTTATACTATAAAGCCTTACTATCACCATTGATTATAAATAAAAATATTAATTGTTGTCTGGCGGATTAGTTAAATGTTATCAAAAGGTTACGCTAAGTTCTCCGTAAAGCATCCTTGGTTTCACCGAGTTAATGTTATTGCGGTCATACTAATTTTTTTTGTGAGCTGTTATCAGCTCTTGGTGAATGAAGCATTCGAGTACGCCATTGGGTTTGTTATTACACTTTTGGCGTCAGCTTTATTTGCATCAGCTTCCGCATTCAAAAAGCGCTATTTAGGTTTGGATTCTTAGGCGTGTTAATTTCCAAGCGGTTCAATTGAGTCATTTATTGCTTTCAAGCAAATATTGAACTGAATTATGATCGAGTGCATCAAGAGGGGGACAAATGTCCTCCTTTTTGTTAGGTGTCACGCCCTAATATAGGCATATTCCCAAACAAAATAATAAAGGACATCGACATGGACCTACTTGCCTTACTCGATATAAACAACACCCTAGTTAACATTCCAATTGGCGGCGGTTACGCAATGAGTTGGATCGAAGCTTTCGGTACGGTTTTTGGGTTGCTTTGCATTTGGTTTGCTAGCCAAGAAAAAACCATCAACTACTTATTCGGTTTGCTGAATGTCACTCTTTTTGCCGTTATCTTTTTCCAAATTCAGTTATACGGATTATTACTTCTTCAACTGTTTTTCTTCTGTGCGAACATTTACGGTTGGTATGCGTGGACTCGTCCAAACGCGGAAGGTGAAACGCTGGAAGTACGCTGGTTAAACAAACAGAAACTCATCGCCACTGCTTCTATTAGCGTTGTGTCTATCGCGTTGTTAACCATCTACATCGACCCTTTTTTCTTTGCATTAGCAAACATTGCTGTTGATAGCTTGAATCTCTTTGGTGCAGGTTTGGCTGATCCGGTACTTGAACCTGATGCGTTCCCGTTTTGGGATGCAACCATGACAGTACTTTCTGTTGTTGCACAAATTCTGATGACACGTAAATATGTGGAAAACTGGATTCTTTGGGTTGTGATTAACATCATTAGTGTTGGCATCTACGCGACACAGGGTGTTTATGCGATGTCCGTTCAGTATGCGATTTTGATGTTCATTGCTGCCAATGGTACGCGTGAATGGGCACGTAGCGCCAAGCGCAATGGCGATAAAACCTTAGCTCAAGCTGCAGCTTAAGGAACGAAAAATGGCGAAACAACCTCATATTGGTGTTGATGAAACACAAGTCGCTCCTCTCGTCATTGTATGTGGTGAGCCAGACCGAGCTAATCGTATTGCCGCATTATTGGATGATGCAGAAATGATCTCGGAAAATCGCGAGTACCGTGTTTTTACTGGCAAATACAAGGACCAGCCTGTTTCAGTATGCAGCACAGGCATCGGCGCGCCATCAATGATCATTGCGGTGGAAGAGCTAAAACAGTGCGGCGTAACTCATGTGGTACGTGTTGGATCGGCAGGTGCGATGCAATCTGGGATTCAGCTTGGCGAGCTAATCATTGCCGAAGGTGCGGTAAGAGATGAAGGCGGCTCCAAAGCGTATGTGGATTCGGCTTATCCGGCGTACGCAAGCTTTTCCTTATTAAAGGAAGTTGAGCGTTACCTGTCGGTGCAAGAGGCACGTTATCATTTTGGTGTGGTACGTTCTCACGACAGTTTCTATACCGATGACGAAGATGTGATATGCCAATACTGGAACAAGAAGGGCGTCTTAGGTGCAGATATGGAAACCTCAGCTTTGTTTGCCGTTGGCCGGTTACGTGGTCTTCATGTGGCTTCGATCTTAAATAACGTCGTTCTGTACCAACAAGATGTGAAAGAAGGGGTTAGCCAGTACGTTGATGAAGCGAAAGTAATGATGCAAGGTGAGAATCTTGCTGCAATGACGGCGTTAGAAGCTCTGATCGCTCAGAGGTAGTCCGTACTAACCTCAGTAACTCTTATAAATCAATGAATGTAAAGCGACAGGCCTCTGTCGCTTTTTTATTTGGTGTTACGGGGTACAATCCACCTGAGATAGTTATCAGTAACTTTTCTGAGAGAGCAGAGAATGAAAATCAGCCCGTATCCAACTGGCCGCTTCAAAACATACCTTGAAAAAAAGAGCGTTGCCTTTCGTGAGATGATCTATCAGTGTCAAATTAGTACGCGTTACTTTGATGCTGGGGAAGAAATTCTCCGTCAAGGTGAGCAACTTCAGTACTTATATGTTGTGCCGGTAGGTCGAGTGTCAATGAGCATATTGGCCGCGAATGGGCGACGCTTTCAATTAGGAGAGGCAAACTGCGACTATCATATCTATGGTGAAATGGAGTACTTCACTCAGACTCCTTGCCAATGGAATGTGATTGCAGATGAGCACATGCAGGTTGATGTTATCTGCATCCAAAAACTAACTGAAGCGCTACAAAAGCATCCAGAAATGATGGTGTTCTTTACTTCAGCGTTGGCCGAAGATTATCAAGATTCTATGGATATCTATACCAATCGGTTATTGCATCCCATTACTTATAATATTGCGTATGATCTTTTCGTCCGTAATCAAACCAACACATTGCTCGGTGGCTTTGACAAAGTAAATCAAGAAGCTGAGCGATTTGGTACTTCTGGTCGTGTTTATCGACGTGCAGTTAAAGATTTGATTGAAAAGGGATTGATTGCAAAAACGGAAAACGGGTTGGAGATTATTGATGAGCTTGCACTCAAAGCATTTATCGAAGCGCATGAATGATACACCTAGATATTGCAATGAATGGTTTTTATAAGTCTTTGATATAGTTGGAGCTCGAATAAGCGTAACTAATGTAAAGTACCTTAAATTTTGTTGAATGCAGTAAAGAGTAACGTTATATTGCGAACGCGCATGATAATAGATCTCATTAAGGCTTAACAAAATGAAAAAATTCGTCGGTGCGGCTATGTTGTCGCTATTTACTGTTTCTCCTTCTTTCGCTGCTAAGGTTGTGATTGACCATTACATGGGTCAAACCGAGCTAGAGCAATCACCAGAACGCGTGGTTGTGATTGGCTTTGGTCCGCTAGATGCGCTGGACAACTTTGGTATCGATCCTGTTGCAGTCTCTAACTCTTCTAATCTGCCTAGCTACCTTTCAAAGTACAGCAAAGATAACTACACCTCTGCGGGTAGTTTGTTTGAACCTGACTTTGAAACCATTTACATGCAAAAACCGGATTTGATATTGGTTGGTCCGCGAGCGTCTGCGAAATATGAAGAGCTGAGTGAAATTGCTCCTACGGTTGTTTTTGCTGCGAAAGAAAATCAAGGTTACTGGGAAGGTACGCAAGCGCAATGGCGCAATATTGGTAAAATCTTCGATATCGAAGAAAAAGTAGAGCAGAAAATTGAAGCGCTAGATGCTCAATTCAAAGCAATCCGTGACTACAATCAATCAAATAACAATGATGCGTTAACGATTTTAAGCATGGGTGACAACATCAGTGCGTTTGGAGCTCAATCACGATTTGGTGTGATTTATAACGATTTCGGTTTCTTGGAAACGGTTGAACACGTGAAAACGGGCACTCACGGAGATGTTATTTCTTATGAATTTATTCGTGAAGCTAACCCGAAAAATATACTCGTAGTTGACCGCAATTCGCTGAAAGGCACGCCAGATAACGATATTCGTAAGTCCATGGATAACGACTTAGTCAAAGCAACCGCCGCATATAAGAATCACAAAATCACTTATTTAGATGTGGACGCGTGGTACTTGTCGATGTCTGGTGTGACTGCAACAGAAAAAATGGTCAGTGAGATCAAGCAAACCGTTGAACTGTAATCCAAGATAGCAGAGGTTAACTTTGAAAAAGTTATTGCTAACCCTTGTGGTTTTAAGCGCGGTTTCGTTATTTGTTGGGGTGGCAAACATGACGCCCCAACAACTCTTTTCGGGTGATGAGAAAGCGTTGGAGCTTTTCTTTACCAGCCGTATACCACGTTTATTTGCCATATTACTCGCTGGTGCAGGCTTAAGTATTGCAGGCCTTATTATGCAGCAAGTTAGTCAGAACCGATTTGCTGCACCTTCTACAACCGGTACGATCGAATGTGCCATGCTGGGCTACGTACTGAGCGTGGTTTTCTTTGGTAACGACAATCACCTATGGCTTGTCTTCGGTATTTCGGTGTTCGGGACGCTAGCATTTATTTTCTTTATTCAACGCATTCAATTTAAGAGTGTGGTCTTTGTGCCACTTGTCGGAATTATTTTCGGCAATGTCATCCAATCCATGACCACGTTTATCGCTTACAAATACGATGCACTTCAAAGTCTGAATGCTTGGACAGTCGCGAATTTTGCCAACATCTTACGTGGTGACTTTGAGCTACTGTACATCGCGGTACCAATGGCTATTCTAAGCTATCTTTTTGCCGCACGGATTTCAGCCGTGGGTATCGGAAAAGATTTCGCGGTTAACTTGGGGTTAAATTATCAGCAGGTTGTCACGATTGGCGTGCTGTTGGTGTCAATCATGTCAGCAAGTGTCGTGATGATTGTTGGGCAGCTGCCATTCCTTGGTCTGATTGTGCCGAACCTCGTTAGTCACTTTTATGGTGATAACCTCAAAAAGAACATTCCGCTTACGGCCATGTATGGGGCGACTTTAGTGCTGTGTTGCGACTTGGTGAGTCGTTTGATTATCTTCCCTCATGAAATGCCAATCTCTATCGTGATCAGCATATTGGGTGGCGTGGTATTCATCGCGATGTTGTTGCGAGGTAAGCAACATGCGTGATTCAACGAAAATCCTACTGCTAGGTGGCATTGCGGTACTTTTTGCATGTTTGTTTATTGGTATTGGGCTAACGGCTGACAACTACCAGTATTTTTTATCTCGTAGAGTTCCTAAAGTATTGGCGATAGTGCTAGCGGGTGTGGCTATTGCTCAGTCTTCACTTGTATTTCAAACCATTACGCACAACCGAATTTTAACGCCAAGTATCATGGGGTTTGATGCGTTGTATGTGTTGACGCAAATTTTGATCGTGCTGATATTTGGTGGTTTGAGTACTTTAGTTCTTAACTTGTACGTCAATTTCGCGATTGCCGTAATTGTAATGGTGTCGTTTTCGTTATTGTTGTTTGGTTTTTACTTTTCTAAAGGAAGCAAGAACTTGATTACGTTGCTATTGGTCGGCTTGATCTTTGGTCAGCTATTTTCCAATGCGGCGTCATTTTTCTCTTTGCTGATGGATCCAAATACGTTTGCAATCGTTCAATCGAAACTTTACGCCAGCTTTAATAATGTCAAAGTGAATTTGGTTTACTTTAGTGCGCCAGCTTTGATGTTTGCATGTTGGTTGCTATTTAGTATGCATCGCACTTTAGATGTGTTTTGGCTCGACCAAGACAATGCGAAAAGTTTGGGCGTCGATGTACCTAAGGTGACGCGAAATGTATTCATTATCTCGGCGGTTCTGATTGCTATTTCTACGGCTCTAGTGGGACCAATTATGTTCTTTGGTTTGCTGGTAACCAACTTAAGCCGAGAAATGTTCAGAAGTTACCAACACAAAACGCTACTGGTTGGTTGTTCGTTTCTCTCCATCAGCTCGTTACTGGCTGGGCAATGGATTATCGAGAACGTATTCAGTTTTGAGACGACGTTGAGTGTCGTTATTAACTTTATTGGTGGTGCGTATTTCTTATACCTACTACTGAAAAACAAAGTTGTATAAATATGATAGTGATAGACAAATTAACGAAGGCCTTCGGTTCAAATAAAGTGGTTGATGAGGCCAATACTCAGTTTGAAAAGGGCAAGGTAACATCGATTATTGGCCCGAATGGCGCGGGAAAGAGCACGCTGTTATCTATGGCTTCGCGCTTAACGGAGCGGGATGGTGGTAGTGTTATCATTGATTGCAAGGAAATTGCGGAATGGGACACTAAAGAGTTAGCGAAAAAGCTGGCGGTACTTCGTCAAGCCAACTCGATTACCATGCGATTTACCGTGAAAGAGTTGGTCTCTTTTGGCCGTTTCCCATACTCCAAAGGAAATCTGACCAAAGAAGATCATGCGGTGATTGAACAAGCGATCGACTACCTAGATTTACAAGGTATCCAAGACAAATATTTGGATGAATTAAGTGGTGGTCAGCGACAGCTTGCGTTTATTGCCATGGTGATTGCACAAGATACAGACTACGTTTTTCTTGATGAACCACTTAACAATCTAGATATCAAACACTCTCTTCAGATCATGAAAGTCGTGCAGCGGTTAGCTCATGACATGAACAAAGCCATGGTGGTGGTAATTCATGATATTAATTTCGCAGCGTGCTACTCGGATGTCATATTGGCGCTTAAGCAAGGCAAAGTTGTGGCAAGTGGTGCGGTGGAAGAGGTGATTCAGGCGTCTACGCTAGAGGATATCTACGAAACGCCGTTTAATATTATCGAATTAAACGGCAAGCGCATGTGTACTTACCACTAATCCAACCTCAGTGCTTAATGAAAGCGATTCTTCAATGAGGATAGATAGGCGAGTTTACTTGGTGAGCTCGTCTATGATTGGGCATCGGCTTTCAGCGTCTCCCGGACAAGAAGAAACCCAACCTTCAAGTTGCGTTTTGATCTCCATAAGGTGCGCGATTTTTTCTTCAACCTCTCTCAGCTTATCCATGGTTCTTGCTTTTACTTCGCTGCTTTTTCGGTTGGGATTATGGGCAAGCTGCACAAACTCTTTGCATTCTTGCAGTGAAAAGCCAGCGTTTTTTGCGCGTGATACTAAGTTAAGCTCTTGAATATGATTATCTGAATATTCGCGATAGCCAGAGTCGCTGCGCGCTGGTGGAGATATGATCCCTTTGTCTTCATACAATCGAATCGACTTAGATGAAAGCCCAGTAAGCTTTGCGACAGCACCAATATTCATGTTCAACCTCCATAACGTTTAAGGCGAGTATATACCGATGTTGTGGATAAGACACTCCTAAATAACAGTCAGTTACCTGGGGCCTCTTTACTCTTTTATCACTTCATGCGGTGGTACACCAAATACCTTTTTGAAAGCGCAGGTGAAGTTGGAAGGGTGGTGGTATCCGGCTTCATAAGCCGCTTCCGTGATCGTCACTAGGCCACGTTCCAAGTGTTGCCTCGCAATCTCAAGGCGACGAAAGCGAATATAACCATTTACGGTCATATTCAGTGATTGTTTAAATCGGCGCTGCAGGTTTGAAACGCTCATTGAAAACACGCTTGCCAACTTTTCTAAGCCTAGTTCTTGCTCAAGGTGAGTTTCTATATAGCTAACAATATCCTCTATTCGACCATCTGTGTGCCGTTCATGGTTATTTTTATTAGCACTGAAGTTTTTGGGGATTTGCTCAGTCGCTTGATGCAAAATTTGATAGATCAAGCTTTCAACTTCCAACTTATCTTGGAATTCTTGTGGTGTTTCTCGGCTTGTCAGCGTTTCAGCCAGTTCGCATAACGCCTGGTTAAGCTCTAGAGGATGAAACGCCTGATGAGAGTTAAAAAAGGACCGATGACGACAGGTTTGGTCAAGGCGAGCCTCTAGCCACTGGGGCTTAACCAATATGTTGATCTTATTAATGACGTTATCTTTGAGCAGTGAACGACGAAAGTTTGCAGGTTTGAGTAGGTTCACCACGACACCTTTAGGGCCGTCGCTTGCGTCTAAATCAAATTGCAAATCGTCATAGCCAAACGAGAGCTTACCTTCTAAAAGAATAGTGACCAACAGTGAGGCGTGTGCAGTAGAAACAATATGTGAATCAACAAGCTCTAGGCAACGTCCACCATGAATAAAGATTTGATCATTGTACTGATATGATAGGAATTTGCCTTCTGCCAGTTGAGTTTGACAAGGTTGACCTTGCGTGACGATCCACTGCTTTTCTGTGGCTTCCAGTTTTTGGGTTAAAGCGATCTTGGCAATTCTAGTTCGTTTTGGTGTGACTTCCCGCATTTGACACTTCCTCATAACACTTGTGCGATTTCGCATAATCAAATCGCCTTTGTATTTATAAAACTCATGCTTATTATACCTGAGAATTATTATCATTAATATTTAGGAATGAAGTTATGGAAAGCCCTGCTTGTTCATCTATCAAGCTTTCAAGCCTTTGCCTTGCAGTGGGAATGGCGCTATCAAACCCTGTTTTAGCTCAAGATACCGAGTCACATTTTGAAGAAGTCGTTGTATGGGGAACAAAAGTTTCTAGCAATACTGAGTCGATGTTTGCGGACGACATGTCACTGAAGCAAGCGGATCATATGTCTGATTTACTGCGCGATATTCCCGGTGTGGATGTTGGTGGAACACACTCTGTGAATCAACGTATTACCATTCGTGGTTTGAGCGAAACCGATTTGGACATTCGTCTTGATGGTGCTTCTCAGCATGCGAGCATGTTCCATCACATTGGTAACTTGACGCTAAACCCTGACATTCTCAAATCTGCCGATATCCAGGTAGGTAATAACTCTGTGACTCAAAATGGCTTAGGCGGCTCGGTTTATTTTGAAACGAAAGACGCTCGCGATTTACTTCGTTACGATGAAACGTTTGGCGCTCGTGTTTATGGCGGTTATGCATCCAACGACAACCAACAAGGCTCGTTGACGCTGTACGGGCTTTTGTCCGAAAACATTGATGCGATGGTTTATGGTCATTACGTTACGCGTGATGACTTCGAAGATGGTGACGGCAACAAAACCTATGGCTCTGCGGGTGATGTTTACAACATTCTGGCTAAGTTGGGGTATGAACTAAACGACATCCATCGTTTTGAGCTCTCTTATGACATGTACCGAGACAGTGGTGATTACAGTCCGCGTCCTGATATGTCGGGTAGTGCGAACAATGGCTTATCGAGCACGTTACTTATTCCTACGGATTATGACCGAGATACCGTTACCTTGAGTTACGAGCTGCGAGGCGAACAGCATAAAGGTAACGTCACACTTTATGATACCGAGACAGAAATTAAACGGGATGAGAGCGTTATGGCTCCTCGCTGGCCTTCGAACCGTTTATCGAAGAACACCGCTAAAAACCAAAACTTTGGTTTGAATGGTAAGTTCCAGTCGGATGTTATGTTAGGTGAGTTTGATAATCGAATCACCTATGGTTTCGACTACATGGATAAGACATCTTCAAGTTACTACGGTAGTCGTAAGTTCATGGATGAATCGGCCATTTCAACCGCATTGTTTGTAGAAGACCAGTTCTTCTTCTCTGATGCTTTCTTTGTTACCGCAGGTATGCGTTTTGATGATTACAAACGTGAAGCTGAAACGGGGACGAGTAATTATGATGATGTGACCTGGGCCCTAGCAGCAGAATGGGCAGTCACTCAGGATTGGACGTTGTTTGCGAGCGCACGCTCTCTATTCAAAGGCCCTGAGCTGATGGAAACCTTTATTGCCTACCAAGACGTTGCATTTTTAGAGGATGGACTAAAGCCAGAAACGGGGTTGAACACACAGGGTGGTGTCCGTTTTGATAAAACCTTTGATAAGCATTTCTTTGGAGCGAATATTACGGCATTCCAAACGGAAATTGATGATTACATTGCAGACCAGTACCAAAACGCGACTCAAACTTACCTGATTTACAACTTAGGTGATGTCGAGATTAAAGGCTTTGAGGCAAGTGCTTCTTATGGCTACGACAAGTTTAACAGCAAACTTTCTTACTCTAAGTCGGACACCAAAAACAAGAATACTGGTGGCCCTGTTGCTGGGGGTAATGGGCGTAGCATTGATATGGGTGATAGTATTGCTCTAACTTTGGATTACCAGTCAGACGCTTTAGAAACGATCTTCGGGTGGAACTCAATGTTTGTTCTAGAGGAAGACAACGTCTTTGATGGTCAGCCAAAGAAAGCAAGCTATGATGTACATAATCTATATGCTCAATGGGTGCCGTCTGATATTGATGGACTGTCGGTGACCTTTGGTATTGATAATGTATTTGACGAGTTGTACAGCTCTCATGCGTCTCGTTCGGGTACGGCACGTGGCTTCACGCTTGATGACTACGAGCCGGGTCGCAACTTCAAACTTTCTGCTGCTTATCAATTCTAATAGAGCTCCCGAGAGGGGGCGCTTCAAAACACGAGTAAATTCATGATTAAAGAAAGCACCCGAATAGATAGCGAACACGCTGACAAATACTTAGTGACGCTTTGTCGGCATTTTGGACGAAAGGTTCCTGCTACTTGGAATGAAAACAGCGGTTTGGTGGCATTCCCGACGGGAAAAGCGGAGTTTGCTCTTTGCGAGTCTAGCTTGACCATTATTTGTGAGGCGGATTCCGAAGAGAAACTGAGCACAGTGAAGGCGATAATCTCATCGCATGTAGACATGTTCTCTCGTCGAGAAACATTAGCACTTAACTGGGTTCGCTAGAGCTATTGATGAATGTGCAGAAAATGAGAGCGCATTAAAAGCAAAAAGCCCGCGCTCTTATCATTCGCGGGCTTTTATTGTTCGAATGCTATTGCTTTTTAGGCTCTAGATTCTAGGCTTTTTTTTTCCTGTTGCATTTTTGCTAGGAAGTAGATATTAACGCAAGCAATAAAGCCGTTAGTTAATACTACAGGCCAAGAATCAATCATTAGTCCGTAAGCAGTAAATAGCGCACAACCAATAAAGTTAAGGATACGAAGCTTAACAATATCTTTCATAGTTAGCGAAATTGCGACCATGATTGAAGCTGCATAACCTAAAATCTCAACCATATTCATGTCCATTTTTTGACCCTCTTAAAATCTGCCGAATTTTGTCGGTACCAATTCTTCTCATCTTGAGATTAATGAGGAAGCTCCATGCCTCGAATGGTCTTTTTTTGTTGTATGGACGCACTATATCAATGGAAAAACCGTGATAAAAGCCTCAAATCAAGGTTAAGAGAAGGTTAGCGATTACGCAAACGTTTAGGACGGGAATTACTGATAATTTTACTTATTGTGTTGATTGATAATAACGATGGTATTAATAGCTCTCACATCATTGAAAGTGGGGGAGTATTTACATATGATTGAAAATGATAATTATTTTCAATTGTGATGTTTATGTATTTTCTTATTAGCTTGCTCGTATTTTTTTTACTGTATATCAGGACAAAGCCGAATTCGTGGTGCTCGGGAATTCATATTGTGAGCCACATTTTCATGGTTATATTTTGTCCAACGATTTATGTCATTCAATATTTAATCGTCACGTTTTTCTCGTCACCAATATTGATTAAGTTGTCATCACGTTCAGGTGTATACAACATTCTTATTGCTTTTCTTCCATTATTGATTGCAACCGGTAGTTTGGCGTTTAGCTGAGCGTTTTCATCTATCTTCTTTTTTAAAACGACTACACTTATACGGAATAAGGTATCAATTTCATATAATTAATCGATATTGCGGTGTTAGGACATGTGTCACCTTTTTGTGACTACTAGTAAGTTTTACTTACTTTGCTCATTAGTGCGCCATTTATCGATTGTTTAATGAGTTGATACTTAGTCTAATCGTCTAAAGGTGTGCAGTATGCCGCACTAAATCATTTAAAAACTATCTAAAAAGGTTAATGGGAAACGTAGGCCATTAGCGGAGGTCAGATGAGTACGCAAACCGTGCCGCAGAACGCGATTGTAAATGCTGTCAAAGGTGAAGTCTTGGTTTTAGGTCTGGATGGAAAAGTCAGGTCTATAAAAGCGGGGGATGAGTTAATATCTGGCGAAGTGATCATTACTGAAAATAACGCTTCTCTTGATGTACAGATACATAATGAGCTGTATCTGATTGATGCTAATTGTGTCGCGTGCCTTCCAGAACCTTCTTTTGAACAACCAGAAACCTTGTTGCAATCTCCAGTTAATGGCCAGGTTACTTTCGATCCAACAGCTATCGAAGGTGCTAACTTTGACGCTAATGATGTCGCGGCTATCCAACAGGCCATTTTAGATGGTGCTGACCCGACTGCTATTTTGGAAGCAACGGCTGCTGGTGCTGGCGCTGAAGGCTCAGCCAATGCTGGCTATGTGACCGTTGAATATAATAATCCGGAAGTACTTGCCTCCACCTTTTTTGAGACGTCAGCGACTCGTAGCGGTGTAGAAGAACGCGATGAAGCTGATGATTTGGATGTCACTATTTTTGCCGATGGCGGACAATCACTGCAATCTAGCGTAACAGAAGGCTCAATTTCTCTATCAAGCTATCCGCAAACCATTTCTTCTAGTGTGCTGGTTGAAGCAGGGGATCTCGCACTTGATACCGCTTCATTTGTACCCGAAACGTCTTCTTTAGAGTCTTTGTTAACTGAGCTTAACAGTGATATTACCTCTGGTGGTCAGCCAGTGGCGTTCGTTTATGACGAAGCGAAAAATGCCATTATCGGCACTCAAGAAGGTAACGAAGTGCTTCGTATAGAGATCGAAGCGACATCTTTAGGCCGTGATTTAGAGTTAGAGGTCGTCACCACGATTAGCCAGGGCATTGACCATGTCGCTTCTGTTGCTGATGGTCAAGTTTCCATCTCCGGTGATCAAATCAATATCGCTTTTGACATTACAGGCGCAGATATTGGTGGTAACAGTATTCAAGCACCTATCGATTTCACGACAACCGTTATTGATGGCGATGATCCGGCGCCGCAAAACGTTACTTTCGAAAACGTTGAATCTTCTTCTACTCCGATTACTGGCACCTTTGTTGATATTGGTAGTGATCAATTGGCAACGGTCACGTTTAATCAAGAAGGGCTTAGTCAGTTCGATGGCCTACTGAGTGATAATCAGGCGACAGAAGCGGTACTCTCTGAAGACGGCAGTACTATCACCTTGTACATTGCTGGCTCGAATGAAACCGTCTTAACCATCAGTCTGAACACCGATGGCACCTACCAATTTGAGCAATTTAAGCCGTTAGAACAAACAAACGGTGAAGATACGATTGAGCTCTCTTTGCCAACCACAATCGTCGATTTCGACCAAGATACGGCAAGCAACACCTTTACGTTAACCATCCTTGATGGCGATAATCCAGTGATTGAAAACGTGACGGGATTGTCTTTAGACGAAGCGGGTGTTGACCAAGGTTCACAGGAAGGCGCGGTAGTAACAAGTGGCACTGGGTCGATCACGACAGCGGTCGGTAGTGACATCATTGACCATTATGAGTTGGAACCTACAGAGTTTAATGTTGGTGGAGAACTCCAATCTCAAGGGCAGGTTGTTCAACTAGAATTAGCGTCCGAGAGTAACGGCGTGCGTACTTACGAGGGCTTCATCGAGCTGGATGGCGTGCGTATTACCGTATTTGATGTGGCGATTGATGCCCCTGCATTGGGCGAATACCAATTCAACTTGTATGAACAACTCGACCATACGGGTGCTAACGATGACTCGCTCACTTTCTCACTGCCAGTTTATGCGGTAGATGCGGATGGCGACCGCTCCTCGATTACTGAAGGTTCGAACACACCAGAAGCGGCGCAAATTGTCATTCAAGTTCAAGATGACGTTCCTACGATTGATGGCGTTGATGCACTAGCCGTCGACGAAGATGATTTATCAAGCATTGGCTCCGATCAAAGCGATTCTGTGCTCGCGCAAGGCAGTTTCACAACGACTCAGGGCTCAGACCGTGTTGTAAGTTATCAATTAGAGAGCGGCACTGATCCACTCAATGGGTTGGAATCACAGGGTCGATCTATCTCTCTGACGGAAACTGTCAACTCAGATGGCAGCTTTACCTATTCTGCAACGGCAGAAGGGGACGCTATCTTCACCTTACAAGTGAACTCTGACGGTTCTTATTCATTTACTCTTGAAGGTCCAATCGATCATGCTGTGGGTAGCGATAGCCTAACCTTGGATTTCACGATTGTTGCAACGGACTTTGACGGTGACACCAGTTCACTTGTTCTACCGGTAACCATTACTGATGATGTGCCAACCATTAACGACGTTGTTGCTCTTGCCGTCGATGAAGATGACTTAAGTTCGGTAGGCTCTGACCAATCACAGCCAACGCTGGTTGAAGGCCAGTTCACGACAACTCAGGGCTCTGATGGCGTTGTACAGTATCAGCTGGATGTAAACGCTGATCCTTTAAATGGCCTGCAATCTCAAGGTCAAACCGTCTCCATTGCCGAAACTCAAAATGCAGACGGCAGTTACACTTATAGCGCAACGGCAAATGGCAGTGCAGTCTTCACACTTATTTTGAATACCGACGGCTCGTACAGTTTTGAGCTGCAAGGTCCAATCGACCATGCGGCAAATAGCGACAGTTTAACTCTTGATTTTAGTGTTATTGCTACTGATTTCGATGGTGACACAAGTCAAATTGTACTGCCTGTTACCATCGTGGATGATAAACCGACCATTACCGATGTTGATGAGATTACTGTTGATGAAGATGATTTAGGCACGATTGGCTCAGATCAGACAGACCCGATTTCAATCGATGGCAACTTCACCACCACACAAGGCTCGGACCGAGTAGTGAGCTATCAGCTCGATGCTTCTGCAACACCAGTTGACGGCCTTACATCACAAGGCGTTGCAGTCACGCTAACTGAAACCGCAAACGGTGATGGCAGTTTTACCTACCAAGCAACAGCAGGTACTGAGTCGGTCTTTACACTGACAGTGAACACTGATGGCTCTTATAACTTCACGCTAGAAGGGCCAATTGATCATGCTGTCGATAGCGACGAGTTGACGCTCAACTTCCCAATCATCGCGACCGACTTTGATGGTGATACCACAAACGCGACTATCCCTGTCACCATCGTGGACGATAAGCCAGTTATTACTGACGTAGATGCCATTACGGTTGATGAAGATGATCTAGCATCAATCGGTTCAGACCAAAGTAATCCAATTTCTATTGATGGCAGCTTCATAACCACGCAAGGCTCAGACCGTGTGGTGAGCTACCAACTCGATGCTTCATCAACACCAGTGGACGGTTTAACATCTCAAGGTGTGGCGGTAACGCTAACAGAAACCGCAAATGGTGATGGTAGTTTCACTTATGAAGCGACAGCGGGTGGCAACCCAGTATTTACTCTGACAGTAGATACTGATGGCTCATATAACTTCACGTTAGAAGGACCAATTGATCACGCGGTTGATAGTGACGAGCAGACACTAAACTTCCCAATTATCGCGACAGACTTTGATGGCGACACCGTCACTGAAATCATTCCAGTCACGATAGTTGATGATGTACCGACTATTACAGCGGTTGGTGCGCTGAATGTTGATGAGGATGACCTTAACGTTGTAGGTTCCGACCCAGGCGGCGATCTGTTTGTTGAAGGCGCATTTACCACCACTCAAGGTTCTGACCGAGTGGTGAGCTATCAATTGGATTCAACAGCCGATCCTGTTGCGGGCCTGACGTCTCAAGGTGAGGCGATTACCTTGGTGGAAACCGCGAATGGTGATGGCAGCTTTACCTATGTTGCGACCGCAGATGGCAATCCAGTATTCACGTTAAACGTCGCAACAGATGGTACTTACGACTTTACGCTGCAAGGCCCGATTGACCATGCCGCTAACAGCGACAGCCTAACGATTGATTTCCCAATTGTTGCCACCGACTTTGATGGTGATACGACCACGGCAACCATTCCCGTTACGATCACGGATGATGCACCAATCATCGATAATGTCGTGCCTCTGGCTGTAGACGAAGATGATCTATCAGGTATTGGCTCAGACCAAAGTGACGCTGTTTATGTAGAAGGCGCGTTCACGACCACTCAAGGCTCAGACCGTGTGGTGAGCTACCAACTTGATTCAACGGCTGATCCTGTTGCAGGTTTAACCTCTCAAGGTGAGCCTGTTACTCTGGTAGAGACTGCGAATGCCGATGGCAGCTTTACTTACGTTGCTACCGCGGATGGTAATCCTGTATTCACCATGAATGTGAATGCAGACGGTACATACAACTTCCGTCTGGAAGGGCCGGTCGACCATGCGTTAAACAGCGATGAGTTAGTACTGAACTTCCCAATCATTGCGACGGATTTTGATGGTGATACGACTACTGCGACCATTCCAGTCACCATTACTGATGACGTTCCAAGCATCGACAACGTTGTTCCACTGACAGTAGACGAAGATGATCTCGCCACAATTGGCTCAGACCAAAACGATGATGCGTTTATGTCTGGTTCGTTTAGTACGACAGAAGGATCGGACAGCGTTGTTAAATACCAGCTTGATGCAACCGCGGATCCTCTAGCAGGGTTAACTTCTCAAGGTGAACCTGTTGTGCTTGCTGAGACGGCAAACGGTGATGGTAGCTTTACTTACACTGCTACAGCGGATGGCAATGCCGTATTTGAATTAGTGCTGAAGCCAGATGGCAGCTACACCTTTACTCTGCTAGGTCCACTAGACCATGCGATGAATAGCGACAGCCTACAAATCGATTTCCCGATTATCGCAACAGACTTTGATGGCGACACTTCAACTAAAATACTGCCTGTCACTATTGTTGATGATCAGCCAAGCATCACTAATGTTGATGCGATCAGCGTGGACGAAGATGACTTGGCTACGATTGGCTCTGATCAAAACGAGTCCGTGTCGATTGATGGTCACTTTGTCACGATGGGTTCTGATCATGTTGTGAGTTATCAGTTAGACGCGTCCTCTAATCCTATTAATGGCTTAACCTCACACGGGGTAGTGGTGACAATGACGGAAAGCGAGAATGCGGATGGCAGTTTCACCTATACCGCTACCGCAGGATCAGAAGCCGTATTTACCTTGACGGTGAACAGCGACGGCAGTTACAACTTCACGCTTGAAGGTCCAATTGACCATGCAACAGGTAGTGATGAGCTCACGCTGAACTTCCCAATCATCGCGACAGATTTTGATGGTGATACCACCACAGAAACGATCCCAGTCACCATCGTGGATGATAAACCGACCATTACCGATGTTGATGCGATTACCGTTGATGAAGATGACTTAGGCACGATTGGCTCAGACCAAACTGACCCGATTTCAATCGATGGCAACTTTACCACCACACAAGGCTCGGACCGAGTGGTGAGTTATCAGCTTGACGCTTCTGCAACACCAGTAGCTGGCCTTACATCACAAGGTGTGGCCGTCACGCTGACTGAAATCGCAAATGGCGACGGTAGCTTTACTTACGAGGCGACGGCGGGGAGTGAAGCGGTCTTTACGCTGACGGTGAATACCGATGGTAGCTATCAGTTTACGCTTGAAGGGCCAATCGACCATGCTGTTGATAGCGATGAGCTGACACTCAATTTCCCAATTATTGCGACAGACTTTGATGGCGACACGTCAGTTGAGACAATTCCTGTCAAGATTGTTGATGACAAGCCGACGCTTGGTGGCATCGAAGCAACAAGTGTGCAAACGGTTGACGAGGACGATATCCCAATAGTTGGATCTGATGGTACGCAGTCGAACAGCATTGCCGGTAACTTCATCGCGACTGATGGCTCTGATGGCATTGTAGAGTATGGTGTTTCTGACCTAACGACGCCAGTACAAGGCCTGACCTCTGGTGGTCAATCACTGGTCATGGTTGAAGTCTCAAACGCAGGTGGCGTTTCAGTTTACGAAGCTCGTATTGATGGCACGACGACACCAGTATTCCGTGTGACCCTTGATGCTTCTGATGATAGCTACACGTTCGATTTGCTTGCTCCTCTCGATCATCCAAATGCTGATGGCCAAAATGAACTGGTCATCAATTTGCCGATAAACGCGACTGACTTTGATGGAGACGTGTCGAACAACATCACCTTACCAATTATGGTTGTGGATGATGTTCCGACCATTGATGGTTTACTAGCAGGCAGCGAACAAACCGTTGATGAAGATGACTTACCAGCAGGCACTGATGCTGCAAGTACAGAAGATACTGTTATTTCAGGTACTTTTGATATCACCGAAGGTGCTGACCAAGTTGCTTCTATTCAGCTGAGTGACCTGACCACGCCTGTTGCTTCTCTGACTTCAGATGGTGATGCTATCACCTTAGTTTTGTCTTCTAGTGCAAACGGCGTGAACGTATACCAAGGTGTCTCTGGCAATCCTGCTGAAGTGGTGTTCGAACTGACGTTGGATGCAACGAACAATTCCTACGAGTTCGATTTACAGAAGCCGCTTGATCACCCAGATGGTAATCATCAAAACGAGATCATTATTAACCTCCCTGTGACCGCGACAGATAATGATGGTGATACTTCTCCAGCCTTCACATTGCCAATTACCGTTGTGGACGATGTTCCAGTTGTTACCAATATTGAAAGTCTACGTGTCGACGAAGATGACTTACCTCTTGGTTCTGATAGCACTAAAGAGCCGTTAACGGTATCAGGTGAATTCGAAGTCACTAGCGCAGATGGTATTGATTCTTTCGAATTAGATCTGAGCTCAAATCCTATCCCGAATCTGAAATCGGGTGGAGAAGTGGTAACACTTTCTCAAGACGTTGGTGCTTCAACTGCTGACGCGCTTGTTTACGTGGGACAAACTCCGGGTGGAGTGACTGTCTTCACGTTGACACTTCATCAAGATGGTAAATACGACTTTGAGTTATCTGGTCAGTTAGATCACGCGGTTAACTCTGATGAGATTTTGTTGAATCTACCTGTGAAGATTACAGATGGCGACAACGATACCATCACTGCGACCTTGCCAGTGACTGTCGTAGATGACAAGCCAACCATTGATGCTATTAGCTCTGGTAGTACCTTGTCTGTGGATGAGGATGATATTCCAAGCCAAGGTTCAGACGATACGCCAGAATCCAATATCATTGGCGGCAACTTTGACGTTACCGATGGTGCTGATTCTATCGTTAGCTTCCAGTTGGATAGCTTGACGTCACCTGTATCAGGACTTACCTCAGGCGGTCAGCCGCTTGAATTGGTTGAGTTTTCAAATTCAAACGGTGTGATTGAGTACCGAGCTTATGTACAAGGTACGACGGATACCGTCTTTAAACTGACGCTAAATGGTTCAGTAGACAGTTATGAATTTGAACTGTTGGGTGCACTTGATCATCCTGCGGGTAACGATGAAAACTCGTTAGTCATCAACTTCCCAGTCAATGCGACCGATTTTGACGGCGATGTGTCCAATAACATCACCTTGCCGATCATTGTGGTGGACGATGTTCCAGCGATTGTGAAAGTGACAGACTCTAGCCAACAAACCGTTGATGAAGATGATCTTGCTGGTGGCTCAGACACGACAAGTGGCGATTCAACGGTATTAACTGGTGGATTTGAAGTCGTTGATGGCGCGGATGAGATAGTCAGCTACCAAGTTTCTGACCTCAATGCGGTTGTGTCTGGCTTAACTTCAAACGGCAACAGCATCGAGTTGAATGTGGTGAGCTCGGTTGGTGGTGTAACCAGTTACCAAGCGGTCATTGCTGGCACCTCAACTAAGATCTTCACGCTGTCTCTTGATGCGAATAACGACAGTTACCAATTTGAACTATTGGGACCCATCGACCATGACGCTATTCAAGGTGAAAACAACCTTGTCATTGATATCCCAATTACAGTCACAGATTTTGATGGTGACACGTCATCATCACTGAATCTTCCAATTACCGTGGTTGATGACATTCCCGAAATTAAATCAGCAGATGCTTTGGCTGTTGATGAGGATGACCTCGCTAATGGCTCTCAGGCAACCAACAAAGACAGCCTAGAAGCAACGGGCAATTTCGATACGGTGGAGGGGGCAGATACCGTTGTCTCTTACCAGTTGGATCTTACTTCTAACCCGATCCCAGGAGTAACTTCCGGTGGGTTAGCGGTGACACTTGTTCAAACTGCAGTAAGCAACAACAACTACACTTATCAAGGGCAGACTCCGGATGGAAACTCAGTATTCACGCTAGTTTTGAACGCTGACGGCTCTTACAAGTTTACGCTTGAGGGTGTGCTAGACCACTCAATCCAAGGCGAAGATACACTTATACTTGATCTCCCAGTCTTCGCGACCGATGTTGATGGCGATACGGCTGATATCAACTTACCAGTGACGATCACCGATGATGTTCCAACCTTGTACGATGCATCTATTTCGCGTGTTGAGGGACAAGGCAGCCGCACGGTTCACTTATTCCAAGACCCTGTAGAAGGTGATGACGATCTTGGTGCTGACGGCGCACAAGTGACTTCATTTTCGGCTGATGATTCAGGCATTTACTTTAAGCAAAACGGTGTTGATTCTGATTCTGTCGATTTGAACGGCAGCGACCAAGTCGTATTTGTTCACAAGGTTCTTGACGGAGTGGATACTGAAATAGGTCGTTTGGTTGTTCGAACTGATGGCAGTGTGTCATTCCGTCCGAATGACGATCTTGACCATACAGAAACCGACTCGATTGATTTCACCATCAACGTTGTTGCAACCGATGGTGATGGCGATATCGCAGATGCCGATGTGGATATCTCGATAAGAGACCGCAATGCACAAATTGACACGTCTACCGTTATTGCGTTCGAGGACCAAGGGCGTGATGGTGTCGTTGTGGGCGTTGACTCTGCAAATACGCAGGACAACTTGTCGACGCTGGATGTGACACCGGCGAAAGTCGATTTGGTTATCGATTTGCATGATATCGATCGTAACGAAAGCTTAGGTGATATCACTATTCGAGATGCTGATACTCACAACGGTACGTTCTACTACCGAGACGGCAGTGGCAACTACATTGAATTAACATCTGTGGGCAATACGGTTGTTCTCGACGCATCAAATGTCGAGCAGTCATTCAATGGTGAGCTTGTCTCGTTAGATAACTTGTACTTCGTACCAGATCGTCATACATCAACCGATGCTTCTGGTATCGATCCTCGTATCCGTGTGGAAATTCTTAATAATGGTACGCCAGATCATACGATTAATGGTCGTTTAGACATTGAAGTTGCTGCCGTTGCAGATATTGCGACTTGGACGACGAGCAGCGAGTTTAACTATTCTGTCGATGAAGACGGAAACAACGTCGCACTTAATATCACGGCGGAAACTCAGGATACTAGTAATCCTGAAGATATAGTGTACGAGCTCGTCTTTACACAAGGGGAAGGTAACGCAGAGTTAGTCTATTCGGATGGTAGTGCGATTCCACAAACTGGTGGTGTTTATCTCGTAGATGCCAGCCGAATTGGTGACGTTCAAATTGACCCAATCGATAATTTCTCGGGCGAAATCAAGATTGATGTAACCGCGATTACAACAGAAAACAACAATCCGTTATCAGGGAAGGAAACGGCACGTTCAGAGACAGAAACTATCATCATTGATGTTAACCCAATCGCGGACCCAGGTAGTTTTACGGTCAACCGAATCAATGTCTTTGAGGATAACGCTCGAACTCAAGATACCGTCAATCCTGTCACGGATCATGATCCACTTCAGTTAAGTGAAGTGATTACCATGAAGCCGTCTGCGGATTTAGATGGTTCTGAAGCACTATTTGTGCGTATTTCTGACTTCTCAATTGATGGCGTTACGTTAGTGTGGCTTGATTCAGCAAACCCAAGCCAAATCGTAGAAGTAACCGATTCAAGCGGCAATGTACTCTATTACGAAGTGCCAGAATCTGAGTTAGCCAAGGTCGAAGTGCTTCCTCCGTTGCACAGCAATGATGACTTTACTTTCAACGTTGAAGGTATCGTCAAAGACACGGCATCCTTATCTAATGGGGTTGCCGAAGATATTTTGTCACTAGGCAGCAAAACAGTGATCGTCGGTGTGAAAGGCGTAGCTGACATACCATTTATTGAGCTGAATGATAAATCAGGGATCTGGCATGAGTTTAATGACGGCAATGTAAGAGGTATTGAGACTAATATCGATGAGAATGGTCAAGTAGAGTTGGGCTTTAGTGTCATCTCTGGCGAGTTACCAGATAACCCGAATGACCACTCAGAGTCGGTTACGGTTCTGCTGTCCAATATTCCGGCAGGTGTCGAGGTATTTGATAGCGATGGTGCATCCGTCGATCTGACCTTTGTAGGCTATGACGCGCAAAATCAGCCAATCTATGAAGCCAATATCACCACGGCGAATATTAATTCTGGAATTGTTATTAAACCGGAAGCGTCATCGACGGAGAACATTCATATTACAGCAACGACGATCGTCACAGAGAATGATGGTCACAGTCGAACCTCATCGGGTGAGATCCGAATTATTGTCGCTCCTGTCATTGATGCGCAAGATAACTACACGGTTCAATCAGAAGGTGATGAAGATACACGCTTTAATATTGATTGGAAGCCAACGTTGGCTCAAAGCCCTGATACAGACGAGTTCTTTAGTGATGTGACGATTTCTGGATTTCCTCCAGGCAGCACAGTTTATGTCGATGGCGTAGCACAAACATTGGTTTCTGGAACATTAACACTTTCGCCACTAGCGAACGAGTCGGAGCAAGACTTCTCTGCTCGAATCTCTCAAAGTGGTTATGTCCAGGTGCAATTAGAGCAAGACTCCAGTACTGACTTTGATTTGAATACTACGGTGACGGTGAAAGAGATAGACCACGAATATGTCGATGCTTCTAATCCAGGACAGGGAATTGCAGAAAAAACCATCAATGGCATGGTGCATGTCCAAGTCAATCCAATCGTTGAGCCAGAAAATACAACAGGATCGCTAGACGCCCAGACACGTTTGCTTGTTACTGAAAGCACTGGCGTTGTCACTGACATCGTGAAGTCAGACGGTCAAGGGAACATTGATTTTACGATCAATACTTCAACGGGTGGGGAGTCTGGTGCGAATATCATCAAATACCAAGAGTTTGACGCCTCTTCAGATGAAGTGGTGACTCAGCTTGTTGTTCAGTTCCACAATGTCGACCCTGAGATTCTCAATCAATTGGTCATTGTTGGTGCATTGAACGAAGGCGGCGGTCGATGGACAGTCATTGACGAAGAAAACTTCTCGATTAAAGCGCCTTCCGGTCTTGATTTAACGCCAAACGACGACAGCGATGATGGTGACAACGGCGGTCTATCTCAAATTGGGTTAACCATCTATGCCGAGGTCAACGATTTAGGTGAAGATGCCGTTGAAAAAGACGCAACAGTAGTAAGAGAAACTGACGTGACACTTGAGTTTCCGACGGTTCTCACGCCGCAAACAAGTGTTGCAGCTGAAATTAAGGTGGCTGATGACGTCCAAATTGAAGCATCGGAAGATAATGCGATCGACCTTGGCACTCAATTGACGTCGAAAGTCGATGCGATTAATGCGGATGGTGTGGAAGATGTTTTGACAGTTGTTATTGATCCATCCGCTCCCGGTATTCCTCCAGGCTTGGTGATAACAGGCACTGATATCGATTTTGTCAATGGTAAATACGTTTTCCAAGCAGATATTGATGCTAGTGGCAATATCACAGGTTTGGACGGTTTAACGATGCACTTGGCGGAAGATTACGCTGGTGATTTTGAATTGCCTGTGAGGTTTGTCACCAAAGACACAGAGTCTGGCGACGAAAAAGAAAACAACGTGCGAATTCCAGTTCAGGTTTTACCGATTGCAGATGTTCCGAGTTCGGCGGGTGATCAGCCACTAGATGGTGATGTTACACCAAATGTGACAGTGGATATCACAGGTACTCTCGGTTTAGACGCGAACAAACAACCCGTTGATGACCTAAATAACGATGTACCAACGGCGGATGGTGTGGGTTATGAAGATGGTTTAATCCAACTTAATCTGAATGTCGATTTTGCCGACCGTTATAACAATATCCAAGGTGGTCAGGAAACGCTAACGAACATCAAGTTAGAGCTCGATGACACAACACTGGGGGAGTTTGTTGACGCAAATGGCAATAGCTTAGGGACAAGTATTGAGTTTAATGAAGCAGAGATTTTAGCGGGTGCGCTTGATAATGTTCTGTTTAGGCCGAAAGAAAATTATCCCGTAGGTGGGGGACAAAACACCGTCAAGATTAATATCGAAGGAGAGATCACGGACGAGGCTGTATTTGATCAGTCTATCCTAAATAACCCTGGCGATAATATCGACATAAGAACTTTTACTGATGACGTGACATTCGAAGTTACGCCAGTGGTGGACGATATTACGATTACAGGTGCCGATCCTACGAAGCCAATTACCGTGGTTGGTGACGAAGATACTTTAATTTCGTTGAATCAATCGGGCTCAGGGGTTTCGATCAGCTTAAACGATAATGATGGCTCTGAAAGTTTCGTTTCACTCAAGTTAACAGGGATCCCTGATGACTTTGTCGTGCAATCCCATTCCTCTGATTATGTTGTTAAGAACAACGGCGGAGGAGAATGGAGTATTCAGCTAAAAGACCTTACTCAGACATCCGTTGATTTAAGTGACATCCAAATCAAACCGCCGAAAAACTTCAGTGGCGAGGCAGAGATTGGCATTACCGTGTTCATCCAAGAAGAATTGTTACAAGTACCAACTGAGCGAACTAATAACTTTACGCTGGTTGTGAATCCTATTGGCGATGATGTTGATGTGAATCCTGATACTTCAGCTGCGGGGAATGAGGGAGAAGATATTGTTATCAACGTCAATGCGTTGGTGGTTGATAACAAAGAGTCCATCGGAGATGGCGCAACCTACCAGGAAAATGATCCAGAGACGCTGAGAGTTGAGATTTCAAATGTCCCTGATGGGGCGAGTGTTTCATTACCTGATGGAACGGTGTTTACTGACCAAGGAAATGGCGTCTTCGTATTAGAAATCGATGCTCAAGATTTGGATCAAGTGGTCTTTAATTCTGGTGATCGAAACGATAACTCATGGGGAGGGTCACTGCATTTCAAAGTGCAAGCCGTTGATACCGGGCTCGATGGTCGCCAAAATTTAGGTTCAGCCGAGGAGTTTGACGTAGCTGTTGATGTTGAAGCGGTGAATGATCGACCGGACTTCGTGAATGTCATTGACGTTGAAACACCAGAAGACAACGCTATCCTGCTGGATACATTTGGTATTTCGGATATGGATGCGGTACTTGATGATCCTACCGCAGAGTATGTCTTGAATATTGCTGTCGATAGCGGTTACTTGGCGCTCAATCCATCGATTATTGCCAATTACGGATTGACGGTTTCAGGAGACGGCACGGGTTCAATTGAACTGAAAGGAACCGTATCTGACCTTAACGCCGCTATCGCTGATGGTTTAGTGGAGTTTAACCCAGCGCTTAACTTCTTTGGTAACGTCAATGTCGACATCTCTGTCGATGACCAAGGCAACGAAGGTATCGTGATTAGCGGTGTCGATGAAACACTCAATTCAAATAGCAGCCAATTTGTAATTGAAGTCACAGAGGTGAACGATGCGCCAACAACATCGGAAGTGACGCTGACAAGTATTGATGAAGACAGCGGCGCTGTTATTGTTACCGCAGCGGATTTGCTGGTTAATGCTGTTGATATTGAGTCGGACAATTTAACCGTTAGCAATGTTACGCTTGTCGACCCTGCAACAGGGACGCTTACTCAACTGAGCTCAACGGAGTGGAGCTTTGAACCTGCTCCTGATTTTTACGGAGATGTAAGCTTTAATTACGATATTACGGATGATGGCATGACCAATGGCGTCTCGGATCCGAAGACCGTCAGTGGCTCAGCCGTGATGACAGTGCAGGCGATTAACGATGCTCCGGAGATTGATGGCTCAATGGTAACAAATACGATTATGGAGTCATCGGATCAAAAAATCTCAGGTATCGAAATTACCGATGTTGATTTTGCAGGTATTCATGAGAATGAAATCATGACGGTGTCACTCAGCATCGATGAGGGTGATATAAGTGTTCTTGTCCCGGCTGGGAGTGGCATTACTCAAGGCGTTGGTTTAGCAGGTGAAACTGTACTGATGGGGACCTTGTCTCAGCTTAATAGTCTTTTCGCTTCGACGGATCCGGATGCCGGTGTATTTATTGATGCCAGTGACGTGAACAGCAATTCTATTGCGCTTACCGTTACCGCTAATGACAACGGTATCTTCTATGACAACTTAACGGGTACCTCACTACAAACATCAGAAACGTTTGATATTAACGTAACGCCTGTCGCTGACGTACCAAACTTGGCCATTGATCAGAACTTTAGTTACATTCAAAGAATTAGTGCGAGTCAAAGTGCAAGCCGTCAAGGCATCGCGCTGGTGGGTATTATGGCGGCGTTGACCGATGTCGATGAAGTACTGGCCTTAGAGCTCACTGGCGTGCCAAGAGGAGCCACTATCACGAGTGAAGCTACAACATCGAATATCAGCTTTGATGGTACAACATGGACTGTTCCAGAAGATGAAATTGATACGCTACATATCAATAATGCGATCCCGGGAGATTACGATATTACATTGACTGCGGTTTCTACTGCATCAAATGGTGACCAAGCGTATTCAACGCCATTAGACATTAATCTAAACGTTACACTAAATAGTCAAGATATTGATCAGTCAGCTGAAAGTGAAGACAGCTATCTTATTGGTAGTGATGCAGGCATTACTTTAGCAGCAGGTACGGGAGATGATTATATCCTAGGAGGAGATGGAGATGACGTGCTTATTGGCGGACTAGGCTCTGATATTCTGACTGGTGGTGCGGGTAGCGATATCTTTAAATGGACAGAAGACACGGTGGATAATGGTGCGATTGACACCATCACTGACTTTAGCGTCAATGAGGACACCATTGACCTCAAAGACGTGATCGCTGATTTGAATGATCCAACGGCAGGTATTGATGATTTACTTGCGCACATTCAAGCCGATTACGACGCATCAACAGAAAATGTTTCTCTGAACATTACGACGGATGCAAATGTCCAGCAAACCATTGTTGTGGAAAACTTAGGTACATCGATAGACTTCAACGGTCTTAGCTCCAATGAGATTGTAGAGTCATTGCTGAATCATGGTGTTATTGATAACGGATAAATCTGGATTCAACATAAAACGGGCGGCTTTAACAAGGCGTCCGTCTTTTTTTGGGAGTTATTGATTTTTATCGAGACTTATTGAATCGAAATAGCACAACATTAGGTAGCAAAAGAGGGCTTGTTACGGATTTGTAGTGACAGGTCGGAACTAAGAAGTTTTAGACGTGAATATCGAGTAAGCTGCCAATGACTTCATTGTTTTTCTCAATGACGGACGCACCCACTCGGTTGTAACCTGCAGCTTGCGTAAGGTTGATGAGTGATTCAACTTTTTGAGAGGGGAGGCTAGGAGTTGAAGCGGTTATTGCGACATCTGCCACTTTAGCCAAATCGATGTTGTGAGAAGCGATCTCTTCTTTCACTTTACCTAAATTATCATTAATGCCATGCGCGGCTTTTTCAGCCATCTGCTGTGACATCTGAACAATTTGGTGCCCAGATTGAATTCCTGATACAGGCATATCACCACCCCCAATACTATGCTAATGAGAGCATAGGTGGAGTTTATAAAACGTTCAAGTGTTTTATATCAATGATTTGATTAAGCAAACAGTTTAGAAAGCATTTCTCTTTCTTCAACAGAAAGTACTGGGTTTTGTGTTTTGTTTAACTTTACGCTTATCT
The DNA here is from genome assembly GCF_054064075.1 of Vibrio sp. JZG10. Lineage (NCBI taxonomy): Bacteria > Pseudomonadati > Pseudomonadota > Gammaproteobacteria > Vibrionales > Vibrionaceae > Vibrio > Vibrio sp. JZG10. The sequence continues at coordinate 466,674 of NZ_JBSUGE010000002.1, read as the reverse complement.
CACCCTGTAATGATTTCAACTGACTCGCCGTTAAATCACTGAGCTTTTGTTTAAGTTCATTAAATTGTTGTGCGTTCATCTCAATACCCTCGTTGTAATTCGGTTTATCCTTCATTTCCCGAAATTCTTCGTCCTTTGGATACAACATATTTATTCAACCTAGATAGATTAGAATTTGATCGATTGCTTTTTGTCCGAATATTGTCAAGGTGCGTTAAGTGATACGTCAGATTTTTCCTATGAAGGTACATAATTACCCACTTTGGGGTAGATAGAAAAGTAGAAAGAAAAAAGGAAGCGACAATCCGCTTCCCTTTTATATGCGTGTGTTACTAGTTAACCCTCACTGCAAACTTACTGGCGAGTGAATGTAGCTCTGGGAGCATGCGATAGATAAGGTGAAGTTGCTGCAATACCATGCGAGCGGAACTATCATCTTCATCTCGCCACTCATTCAAGCGTTGCTCAAGTCCTGCGTCGTCAATATTAGATAAATCGCACTCTTCGCAATGCTGGTGAAGCTGTTTATGGAGGACGTCTAAATGCTGATGAATACAGCGGTGTGCATCTAAAACGAGCTTATGAATTGACTCATCTTCAATGCGAGTTCGGTGCGCACCAAGAGCAGAAATATAGTTCAGCATTGCGTGATTTAACGTTAAGAAGCGGAAGCTCTCATCAACGGCAGCACGATATTTACCAGGTTCCGCAAGCATTGTACTGATGGCAGAAGAAAGTGAGGCATCACTGTTATGGGCTTGACGACGAGCAATGCGATAGCTCAAGTTGTCCTTTTTACCAATTCGATACTGACCAATGATCTGATCGAGATACTGTTTGTTAGCATCTATCGCATCCGACATGACTTTGTGCAGCCTTCTCGATTGCCAATCTGGCAAAATAACCAGCACGGCTCCTACAGCAAGCACACACCCGATGAGGGTATCAGCTAGTCGAGGAAGCACAACCGCGTAACCTTCACCTAACTGGTTGAATAAGAAGAGGACCAGTAGTGTGATAAAACCGGTTGCGTATCCGTAATTGTTCATCCGAAAGGCGAAAAACATCACGCCAGAAATAACGATGAATACTAACTGGCTTTCTTGAGAAGGGAAGAAAGTCAGTAATGGTACGCCAATTAACAAACCAGCTAAAGTGCCTATGACTCGCGCTGTCAGTTTTTGACGTGTTGCGCTGTAGTTCGGCTGACACACGAAGAGAGTGGTTAAGAGTATCCAGTAACCTCGGTCGATGTTGAATACTTGAATGATTCCATAACCAATCGTCAAGGCAATCGACATACGCAATGCGTGTCGAAACAGCATCGAATCTTTGTGTAAATTCGCGGATATACGCTGCCACATGGCTTTTAATGTGTGCGGGTTAGTATCGGCGAGCGTATCTTCCTCTAGGCCCTCAACATCTGGGTTGTTAATGTTATTCAGTTGCTTTTCTACCGTCGCTAAGTTATTGAATAAATATGTTAACTGCATTAGCAGACGTTTCCAGTGTCCTTGCTTTTGTTCTTCTAAGTAAGCAAGTGAATTTTGCACTTCAGCTAAGGCCAAGATGGACTGATCGGTATGTGAGTATTCATTCCCTAGCTGAATCGCTAATGCAATATCGCGACACGCTTGGGCTTGAGATTCCAAAAGATATTTAAAACGAAACAGCACATCAGAACGTTCAAATTCAGTTGCTAAATCTTGATAGCGGTAATGGCTAGAGCTGACTCGTTCGTGGATGTCTTGAGCGATGAAGTAGATATTTAAGAATCGGTCACTAGGGCCATCAATGTGGCCGCGTTTCGAGCGGTTTAGTAATGTCGCTTTGCAAGCGTTTAGCGCCATCACCGTCGCTGCGTTGCACTTGGCGGCTTCAATCCGAAGTGGCTGTGGCGTTAGGTTGGTGACAGGGTGAAAAAGCTTGGCTTTCGCATCGAGATAATTTGCCATTTGGAAGAACACATTGGCTAAGCTTTGTTGTACAGGCTGAAGAGGCCAAAATATCTGCCAAATCATCGACATGAAGTAATACCAAGCCGCACCAGTTAAAAGCAGTAGTGGCTGAAACCAAATGTTAGTACTTTCATGCGCACCAAGCATGGTGTAAATGGCGATCAGCAAAGAGCCAAAAGCAATGCTCGCGTATTTAGGACCTATCGCTCCAAGAATGATAAAACCAAAGGTTGAGATAAATAACCCTAATGCAAATGCCCAAGGGGTGTCGAACAAGATTTCAATTGAGAAAGCGGCGAGCGCAAAACAGAGAAAGGTCAGAATCAGCGCCTTGATGCGCCCAGTGAAACTATCATCACTCTCTGCCAAAGCAGCAGCAATAACGCCCAGTATTAGCGGCGTGATCAGCGTGTTTTGCTCGAAGTACCAAGTCGGGATAACCACACCCAGTAAGGTGATTAGGATAAGAACGCTGTAATTTATGGTCTTGTTTGCCCAATAGAGCCGAAATTTAGAAGTTGCTTGCACAATGCGCCTTATGTTTCCGATAAAGAACGGGGGAATACTACCAAACCCACTATAGCGCGTTTATGATTTACTTTAAGAAAAATTCGTTGTTGTCGATAAAATCAACAGGGATGTCATTGACTTATACTAAAGCAGCCTCGCAATGTGTCTATAATTGTAAAGTCAGCTTCAAATAGAATGAGCTTTAGGTTACTAAATCGACAGTAATGTGAATTTTATTAAAGAATAAAAGAAGATGCTTACTTAGGTGCTCGCCATTGCTACAATTTGGCGCCTTAAAATGATATAAATCGACAACTTCTAAATTAAAAGGCGCACGTTTCATGCAGCTCACTGCCACTAGCAAAGCACAGTTTTTTATTCAAAATGAGTACCATCACGTCGAAATAAAAGAGAACAGTGTTTTATTAAGCTCAATAGGCAGTGAAGAACATATTCCTTTTACGATCTGGAATGGCAAAGTTAGCGTAAAGCGTGGGTTGTTATGGAGCTCTTTGCAGTTTTTTGCTCATGAGCACGAAGGCAAACAACAAAGCTGGCTAGTACAAGGGCTACCGTGGCCACAATGCCGTAAGTTTGCTCTTGAAGCTGTTCGTCAGTATCAAGAATGGCACAATACTCAGTGCCGAAAACTGGCTGAGTATCTACCTAAGTGGGAAGAAGAGCTCTACAAACTTAAGCATCTTCCTGCCTATCTATCGCACTCTCAAGTGGTCTCCTGGGTGGAAAGTCTTAACCAAGAGTTAAGCGAAATGAAAACCACTCTAGAAGAAGCCAAAATGCGGATGCCGAATCGCATGGCGGAAATCGAACCTTGGCTTATTGATACGTCTGCGACGCTTGGTGAGCGTAATCGTGATTGGCTTGAGGAAGAACGTCCGAATTGGGAAGTGCTGTTTAATCGCATAGAATCTTCGCCTTTAAACTTATCCCAGCAATATGCGGTGTTGCTTAACGATGATCACAACTTAGTCCTTGCTGGCGCAGGCTCTGGCAAAACCAGTGTTTTAACGGCTCGAGTTGCATACTTGTTGCAAAGCCACCAGGCTCAAGCAGAAGAGTTGCTTATGCTGGCTTTCGGTCGTGATGCCGCGACTGAAATGAAAGAGCGTTTAGTGGATAAAGTAGGCATGGCCGCAGACGGTGTGCGTGTGAATACGTTCCATCAACTAGGCTTATATATACTCAATCAAGTTGAGCAACAGCCTGTTGAGATCAGTCCGTTGGCGTTAGATGACAACCAGCGAACAGCATGGTGTGTAGATTGGCTGAAAAAGCATTGGATGACGCCTACTAACTTTAAACGTTGGCAAAAACATTTAGACAAATGGCCGATTGCCTATTTAAAAGGGGACGATGAGTTAGGAAGTCACTCAGAAAACCCAAAACTGATCGCGTGGCTAGACTCTCAGTTGTCTCACTTAGCTGCGGTAGGGCTAACCAAAAAGCAAGTGCAAGAAAAGTTGGTAAATCACCAAGACTATACTCGTTTAAACAGCGAACTCGCCTTGTGTTGGCCATGTTTTACGGCGTGGCAGAAAATGCTTAAAGAAAGCAATCAAGTGGATTTCCCTACCATGATCAGTCGTGCAACAGATTATGTAAATAAAGGGAAATTTGTCTCCCCATGGCGCTTCATTATGGTCGATGAGTACCAAGATATCTCTCCAGACCGTTTAGCACTGATTGAAGCACTGTGCGAATCCACACCGAAACAAGCGGGTGCGACGTTGTTTGCGGTTGGTGATGACTGGCAGGCCATCTATCAGTTTGCTGGTGCGGACGTAGATCTTATCACTGGGTTTAAAGACCGCTTTGCTCACTCTACCGTTCATCATCTAGATACGACTTATCGTTTCAACAATCAGATTGGTGATGTGGCAAACACTTTTGTGCAGCAAAACCCATCGCAATTGCCGAAAACACTAAATAGCCACAAGCAACGTAAGCAGAAGAGTGTGCATACCGCACCGAGCAACCAAGTTGAAAAAATCTTGGATCAATTGAATCAACAAGCCAAGCAAACCAAGTCAGTCTTATTGTTAGGACGTAATCATTATCACAAGCCCGACTTGTATGACGATTGGTTGCGACGTTTTCCTAATCTCGATATTCGTTTTATGACTTGCCATGCGAGTAAAGGGCGAGAGGCTGATTTTGTCATTATCCTTTCTGTGGATGAGGGGCAGTTCCCTGCGAAGAAGAAGCAAATTCACATTGATGGTGCATTGACCGAGTCTAAAGACAAATTCCCTCACGCAGAAGAGCGCAGGCTGTTTTACGTGGCGATTACGCGTGCGAAAGAGAAAGTTTGGATTACGCACACTGGCGCTGGGTCCGCATTTGTTCAAGAGCTCGTCAATGGCGATTATCCGATCATCACTTCGCGTTGAAGGCAGAGTTCTGAATTTTAGAAATAATAAAGGCGATACTCAGTATCGCCTTTACGTTATTCGGTTGGCATCAAAGCTTACATGCGTTCAGCAAGATACGCTTCGTAATCCGGTACTTCAATATCCACTTCTTGCTCAAGAAGAGGGGAGTTAAACAGGAACTTAGCGGTGGCTCGGTTCGTTGCCACAGGAATATTCCAAACGCTAGCAATACGAAGAAGCGCTTTAACGTCTGGGTCGTGAGGTACGGCGTTGAGCGGATCCCAGAAGAAAACGAGAACGTCGATTTTGCCTTCTGAAATGAGCGCGCCAAGTTGTTGGTCACCGCCCATTGGGCCACTGATCATGCTCTTAATCGCCAGTCCAGTTTCTTTGCTCAACATGTGCCCGGTTGTGCCTGTCGCGTAAAGAAAGTGACTCTGCAGTTTTTCTTTGTTTTCTTTTACCCAGCGAAGTAGCTCAGGTTTGCAGTTGTCATGGGCAACCAAAGCCACATGTTTGTGGGTTGGCATGGTACGAATGGTTTTTTGCATCAAGATGTTTCCGTTTGTATGATTTTAAAATTGTTGTTATTCAATAGAACACGTTTTTTGTCTTTCAATCAACAGCCTTAACACGGAATGTCGGCCTATATTCTGACGGAGATAACGATTCTTCGATCGTATCGTCATGAAGTGTCTTCGGAGTCAGTGGCTTGATCGTTGGTGAGGCATGTTTGTCATACTCTTCACCCCTCAAGTAATGCGCTGCTTGCATGACGGAAAGCCTGCCTTGCTGCACCATTTTATCTGTTGGTGCGAAGAGCACTTTGTTACGCAATAGTCCTCGGTAAACACCATGACTTAAGTACACAGAAACCAAACCGATCTCCTCAGCTTTGCCTGCGCTACGCAGTTCACTGATAGCGGCTTCAATCGCAACCGCGCTGCCAACGATATAATCTATATTTCCCATATCAATCACACGTTGAACCAAGTTACGCTGTAACTCTTTGTCGTTGTCTGCCCAAAACGAGTCAACGATGTTGATATCACTTCCTTGGATCGCTTCATAAAATCCGGCAGTCACGGGCTTCGTGCCTCCACGAGTACGCGGCCCCAAAAGTAAGGCAATGTTTGTTTTTCCTGATCCCTTTGGATGGCGAGCAGCGAGATATTTTCCTGCTTCGTATCCCATCCAGTGCCAGTCAACACCGACCGTACCTTTTAACAGCTCACTTTGCTCTTCATCCAGATCGAGTTGGTTCACAGTAGCAAAGACAGGAATGTTTCCGACCCAATTCTTAAGCGAATGTTCATAGGCTTGTGGGTCCACGGTCCCAAGGACAATCGCATCTGCTCCCCATTGGCTGCACAGTGCGAGTTGTTGCTCTTGACGCGTTTTGTTTGGGTAGCCACCCGCTTCAAGGACTCTCAGCTCGACGCCTTCTTTTTTCGCTTCGGACACCATTCCATAGTTTACTGATAACCAGTATGAATCCTTTAGGTGAGGGTAAATGGCACATACTTTTTCTGCTGCAACCACTGGTAAAGAAGCGACAAGGGCTAATGTGACTGCAGAATGTTTGAAAATTGTGCGAAATGCGTGTTGATTTTTAACCATGAAATGAAGTTCGTTGGCATAGATTAAGTAAACACTGCAAAATATAACGTAATATGTCGCTGAACACGAACATTAAGGTCATGAAAATATGTTGCTAGCAACCGCAAGCATCGGTCGTAAACTCTTGTTGTCTTTCATTGCGATGGCAATGCTGGTTATGTTATCGGCACTTATTGGTGTGTCTGGATTTTCTTTAGTTGCCAAGACGGAAAGAAATGTCGTGGATTCTGCAATTCCCGCCATGATTGAAGCGAGGCAAGTCTCTGAGTTGAGTACTCGCATCATTTCGTCTGTACAACTGTTATCGAACGCAAGAAACGAGCAGGAAAGAAAAGAGTCTGGGCATGTGCTTTTCGAACAGCTCGAATCATTGCTTACTCATATCAAAGAGCTGGGGAGTGAGTCGTTTGATTCTCAATTGCTAGAAGATCTCGAGAATAACGTCCAGAACGTTATCGACAACTTGGCAGAACTTGGTGTTTCGGTTGAAAGAAAGCTGTGGCTGGCAAAAGAGATTGATACTCGTGTCGAAGAGATGCGCTTACTGAGTGAAGAGTTGGAACAGCTAACTCGGACGCAAGTTCAGAACACGAGCACCATTGCCGTTGCTAACGTCACACATATCTATGACTTATTAGAATCGAATAAAAAATCGCAAGTTTATCAGGCACTAGATGCGCTGGTGGAAGTGGATCTAGATCTGACAGAGCGATTGCATGAGCTGCACTTATTGGCTTTTAAAATGCTGAATCAAATTGAAGAAGCTCGCACATTAACCAATATTGAGCGCATCCAGCAGGTGCAAAGTGATTTTGAAAGTAATCTCAAAATCATGAAGCGCCGTGTGCTTGCCGTGGAAGATCCCACTCGCTCTAAACAAATGAGCCAACTACTAACAGAGCTCGGTAAGCGTCAGGTCGTGTTCACTATTTTGATGCAGCAGTATGAGAATAACGAACAATCTCAACAACTGATGCAAAAGACACTGGAATTGTTTTCGGAGCTGAATGGTACCGTAAACAAATTGGTTGATGATTCAAACAAAACGACAACCGTCGCTGTGGATGAATTGACGAGCACGCTGAAATTCGCTCAGTGGTCTCTAACGGTGATTTCAATTGTTGGTTTGATTGTGTTGGTGCTGATTTTATGGCGTGTTGTATACCTTTCTGTGGTTAAGCGATTGGCAGAGTACTCTGCTGCGTTGCTTTCTGTGGCGCAGGGTAACTTAGCCGTCGAGCTGGAGGTAAAAGGCAAAGATGAGCTAGCGCATATGGGGCAAGCTATCATCACGGCTCGAAATACAGCGCAAGCGCTAAAAGTGGTCGCAGAGGGAGAAGCTCAAGCCAAGCGAGAGCTCGAAGAGCACAAAGAGCATTTGGAAGAGCTCGTTGAGCAACGCACTTCGCAGTTAAAACAAGCGAACCGCCGTTTGAATGAAGAGGTTTTGAATCACGCGAAAGCTCGTAAGCAAGCAGAGCAAGCGAGTCGAGCTAAATCAGCATTCTTGGCGACCATGAGCCATGAGATCAGAACGCCGATGAATGGGGTGCTCGGAACGGCACGTCTGTTGATTGACTCCGGCCTCAATCCTATTCAAAAGCGTTATGCGGAAATCATCAACCGCAGTGGTAAAACGTTGCTCGCGATTCTGAATGATGTGCTGGACTACTCCAAGATTGAAGCTGGGCATTTAGAGATTCGCCACATGGGCTTCGATTTACACCAAATGGTTGAAGACACTTTCCAGTTGATGAACAGTCGAGCTCAAGAGAAGAGGCTGTTGTTTTCCTATCATATCGAAAGTGATGTAAGTCGCTATTGGAAAGGGGATGTCACCAGAATCAGTCAGGTGCTGAACAACCTCGTCGGAAACGCGATTAAATTTACTGACGAAGGTGAAATTGATATCTATGTTAGCCTCAACCCAGAGGATGAGTCGCAAGTCCTATTCGAAGTATCAGATACCGGGATAGGTATTGCCAAAAAAGATCAGAGAACGTTGTTTGATGCCTTCACGCAAGCCGAAGGTGGGATGAGTCAAACTGGAGGAACGGGGCTTGGCCTTGCCATCAGTAAACGAATCATTGAAGCGATGGGCGGTATTTTAGAAGTCGATTCTGAAGAAGGACATGGCAGTCGATTCTGGTTCTCCATCCCATTAGAGGAAAGTGAGCCTGTTGAAACCGGTGCAGTGGCAACCGCGCGCTGCAAAGTGAAAGCGAAAGTCTTGTTGGTAGAAGACAATGAAGTAAACCGAGTGGTTGCGGAAGGCTTTTTAGAAAGCATGGGCCACCAGGTCGTGATGGCAGAAAACGGCTCACAAGCAGAGCAACTGATCAGCACGCAGGATTTTGATATCGCTTTAGTCGACATCAACTTGCCAGACTGTGATGGAACCGAGTTAATCCAACGTTTGAAACAAATTGAATGTAACAAACCAGCCAATAAAGCCCTTGCTGCTACGCCTATGATCGCAGTGTCTGCACACGTTTTTGCCGAAGAAGTTGAGCGCTATTTAGCTGCAGGTTTTGACGGGTATTTACCTAAACCATTGGCAAAAGAAGCTCTAGCGGCATTGATTCAGGACGTGCTGGATGGAAAACCGTTGTTGTTGCCACAAAATGCCGACTGTACCCCGTTTGATCAAACTTCGCCTCAAGAACAAGCGATACAATCAAAGGTTGTTCAAGTCCCTAAAACAGAGGAATCAGATGTGGTCATCATTAACCCGAGCGTAATTGAGTCCGATATGAAAATCTTGGGCAGAGAGAAGATGTTGCACATCATTAATCTGTTTAGAACGACCAGTGCCGATGTACTAAGCAAGCTGCAAGCGTCTGCTGGTGGTAATGACAGTAAAGAAGTGAAGAACCTTGCTCACAAACTAAAAGGCAGCGCAGGGAGTTTAGGGCTTACGGCATTAATGAACTCATGCCAAGAAATTGAAGCTGCGCCTCAACCTTTAGATACCTACATGGCGACTAAAGATCAATTGGCATCTCAAGTGTCTGAATCAATTCAAGCTCTTGATGAGTTGATGGCGAAGTAAATCAATTGCATCCCAAAAACAAAAACCTCCGGCAAGCCGGAGGTTTTTTCTATTCGGTCATGTCATCTTCCCACTCGAATCGAGTGTCTAGGGCATAAGGGTCGTCATCAAAAGGATGCTCCACTTTGCCACGCAAGTATTCGAGTTGATGCTCAAGCATGTTGACCGTTTCGTAGTCTCCCTCAGAACAAGCAACGTAAATCTGTTGTTCAAGAGCGGCAATGTTATCTCGGATACCCATGAGAACCCCCTTAAATCATTATCGATTCTCAAAACGATTATAGTCAAGTAATCCAAATTCGATCGGTTGTTTTGTACGGTACCAATTGTGCAGACGATCGCTAAACGGCCAGAATTTTTCTGAGCTTCTGCGAATCGCAAAATTATCCAATAACTTAACGTAATCGGATTCATTTTGGATGGCACTAAATTGATCGACAAATTCTTTTACTTGATTTTCGTTGATCGAGAAAAATGCCGCAGGGTAGCTTCCCACAACGCCACGTACGATGGTCATATCATCGTTAGCAAAGTCCCGGTTGCTTTCTTCATCAAACAAGCTAGAGATATTCGTGTGTGCATTATTGTGAAGTAGGGTGAACAACTCATCTTTTCCAGATTGGCTTCTCACCATAAGCATGGTGATTTGCGGAACGGTTTTCAAGCCTCCTCCACGAACTTGGCCAATACGTTGGAGCTGTTTTTCACTTTGAGCAGAAAGCTCAGTATCTTTAATCTCGTAGCGCGGAAGAAGAACATCTGAGACTCGTTCTCTAAGCAACTCGACTAACTCTGTTTTTGGATCGTCAGTTTTGTACTCGACGCTGGTTGGTTGGTTAAATGGCTTCACGTTGCGTTGTAAAAAGTCACTTAACTGTGGACTTTGATCTTTATACCAGCTTGATTGCAGTTCATGACGCATGTCGGTTGGCAGCAACGAGATAAAGTTACTTTCGCCTTCCAGACGCAAGAAGTCCATGAACATTCGTGTCATGAGTTGGTGGCCGAAGTTGCCGTACACATCAAACCCAGCAACGAGCAAATAGTGGATGCGTTCTAGTAACGCGTAGTCAAGAATCCATACCGTTTTCGGCTGCTCGCCAACTAACCCTTGTACGACTGACGCGCTGTCAAAGTGGCGGAAAATGGTTAATGCCGCATTGTGGTTGGTGCCATTACCGTCCCAAATTACGTCGGTGGATAGGTTTTCGCCTTCCTTAAACCAGTTATTGGTAAATTCAGACTTGGCTTCTAGGTAGCGAGCTTGCTGACGCGCGTATTTAACCCAGTTGGTAACAGGCAGCGTATTGCTTTCCTGCTCTGCTGGCAGTCTTAGGTTATCAGCCTGAGATCGGTAAAACTCATTTACTTCAGGGATATCTGCTTTATCTGGATCTAGAAAGAATATCCAAAAGCGATCATTGATAACGTTCAGTGCAAGTTGGCCACGACAAACAGGCCCTTTAATGTAAGCCATGATCGTGTTTTGCGCGTTGTCCAACATAAACTTGAAGCGTGATTTAACCGGAAGATCGATAAATGATGTCATCGGGTTTGCAGCAACTTCAGGTTCATAACTCGGTAGTTGATTAACCATGTAATCAGCATCGATAAACCATGTGTTCCAGTTTTCAATACGTTGCTTGTTTAACGCGAACGGCATGTGCGTTTTATCTACAATCGTCCCTTGTTCTGGAATAATTCGATAAAACACGCGCTCAACCCCGGGATCATCGTATGGGCGACGTGTTGAAATACGTTTTACTGGTTGCCCCGGTGGAGTAGAAGAACGAACTAACGTAAAGAATCGAGGATCTTCAGTGAGTTCTGAAAAGTAGAGGTGAGACAAAAACAAATGCTCGTAAATATAGCGAGCCATCAGTTGATTTTTTAGATCAGCGCGATTGAGCAAAGTTTCATACTTGTCGATTTGAGCTTGCTCTTGTTCACTAATTGGTTGGTGAACGTTCATTATCGCGCCGTTTTCCAGCCAAGTCATCAGTGTGTGGTATTCACTGTTTGATAGGTTTGGCATACCAAAAGGCATTCCCCAGGTTGGGTTATCTTTTTCGTACTGTTCGTACTCTTCAATTGTTGGACAGGTTTGTTCTCGATCTATCGAAAAATCAAAACCTTCTAACTGGACTTGATCAGGCAGCGGGTGGCGTTCTTTTTGTTGTAGCAAACGTGCAATGAGGCCTGCATCAATGTTGGCCGCCATGCTCTGATCACGTTCGTTAAGTACCGGATGAAAACCCGCATCGCGCCACTCTTGGGTTGTTTCTGCATCTTCGAATAAGCGTGTTGGCGCGGCGGCAGTAAGTCTTGTTCCTTCATATACCAGTGCTTTGCTCGCGCCACGGTCAATACCCTCAACGGAAGAAAGCTTAAGCTGACATGGTGCATCGTAGCACGCATGACAGACGACACAGCGGTTATCCATAATGGGTTTGACTTCGCTTTGGAAGAAGTTTGCTTGAGGTGTAGCTACGTCCGCCGTACGTTCACGAACGAGCTGTGGACCAAACAGTTGGTCATAGTTAAGGCCCGCATAGGTTGCACAGCCAGCAAACAATGTAGCAATGCAAAGTATAAAAATTAAGCGCAAATTCATTGAGTTATTTTACGTGATTAGAATTTGCATTAATTAAAGCAAAATAAGCGGTCAATTACCAAAAGTTGGAGCAATTCGCCGCGATTTCTTTACTTTTTCGCATGCTTAAATACATAACCTTGTCGATGAACGGTCTGAATTCGATCCGCGTTAATCCCTTCGCTAACCAGTCGTTTTCTTATTCTACTAATGTGCATATCGAGTGCGCGGTCATGCTCTGAGAACGTGCGCTTCAGTACCGTTTCATAAAGGAAAGGTTTGCTAAGCACTTGATCTTGATAATGAGTCAGAGTACGGAGCAGCTCGAATTGAACGCTTGTGAGCTGAACAAACTTTTTGTCTGACGGACGATTTATCATCACAGTATGGCTGTGCTTATCCAGTACGAGCTCATATTCATTATTGAGACCGTTATCGGAAGCTGACGTCTTAGGAGCAGACGAAAGGGTAGACTCAAACATATTGGCATTTCAATTATTAATGATAGTAAAAACTATTATCATTAATGTTGGCGTGAGATCAATGCTGTATTTTATTTGTAATGCAATATGTCGGAGTCATATCAAAATTCTGATATGGAAGAAATAACTCTACGACGGAAAGAGCACCAATTTAAACCGCCAAATCAATAAGTACTACCACAATTTCTAAAGTAAATAATCAGCTACTTTGGGGACTAGAGCAGCTGTTAATGTCTCTAAAGTTCTTATTTCTAAGATTCGCTTATCCACTATTTCTAGACTATACATTCTGTTGCAAGAAGCTCTTTTCTAATACACACAGAGGTTTATATGACAGCGAAATATGGCGTAAAACGTCGATTAGCGATTCTTGCCGCCGCCTTAATTGGCGCGACAAGTAGCAGTATCGCGGCAGAGAAACCTAACATTCTCGTCATTTGGGGTGATGATATTGGCCAGTCCAATCTCAGTGCTTACACCTTCGGTTTGATGGGATACAAAACACCAAACATAGACAGCATCGCGAAAGAGGGCATGATGTTCACGGATTATTACGGTGAACAATCTTGTACTGCGGGCCGTTCTACTTTTATCACCGGCCAGACCGTCCTTAGAACGGGTTTAAGTAAAGTAGGGCTTCCTGGCGCAGATCTTGGCTTGAAGGAAGAAGATGCCACCATTGCCGAAATGTTGAAGCCGATGGGTTATATGACGGGTCAATTTGGTAAAAATCATTTAGGCGACAAAGACGAACACCTGCCTACTAACCACGGCTTCGATGAATTTTTTGGCAACCTTTATCACTTGAACGCCGAGGAAGAACCAGAAAACGTCGATTACCCTAAAGATCCAGAATTTCGTAAAAAATTTGGTCCACGAGGTGTTATTCGCTCGTACGCTGACGGCAAAATTGAGGACACCGGGCCTCTGACTCGCAAGCGTATGGAAACCGTGGATGAAGAGACGTTGGATGCGGCTCTCGATTTTATGGATCGTGCCGTCAAAGCTGAAAAACCTTTCTTCGTCTGGTGGAACGCAACGCGTATGCATTTCCGTACCCACGTGAAAGAAGAGAACTCGGGAAAAACAGGTATCAGTGAGTATGCAGATGGCATGGTCGAGCATGATAATCATGTCGGCCAACTACTGAAAAAAGTGGACGATTTGGGCATAAAAGACAACACGATAGTCTTTTATTCAACCGATAATGGTCCGCACATGAACTCGTGGCCAGATGCAGGTACAACGCCATTCCGTGGAGAGAAAAATACCAACTGGGAAGGTGCGTACCGAGTTCCTGCGATGGTACGTTGGCCGGGTAAAATTAAAGCTGGCTCTGTCTCGAATGATATCATGCACCATATGGACTGGATGCCAACTTTCGTTGCTGCCGCGGGTGATGACAGTATCAAAGAGAAATTACTCAAAGGCTATAGTGCGAATGGTAAGAAATTCAAAGTGCATCTCGATGGTTACAACTTCCTGCCATATTTAACTGGCAAAGAAGAGAAAGCACCGCGTGAAGAGATTTTTTACTTCTCGGATGATGGAGACTTAACCGCACTTCGTTATAACAAGTGGAAACTGGTTTTTATGGAGCAACGAGCAAAAGGTACGCTGCGCATTTGGGCGGAACCATTCACTACACTTCGAGTTCCTAAGATCTTCAACTTACGTATGGACCCTTACGAAGTGGCTGATATCACTTCCAACACCTACTATGATTGGATGCTAGACCGTGCTTATATGCTGGTTCCTGCCCAAGCTTACGTAGGACGATTCCTCGAAACGTTTAAAGAGTTCCCACCAAGGCAAAAAGCGGCAAGCTTCTCGCTCGATCAGGTGATGGAGAAATTAAAAGAGAACCCAAATAAGTAGGCTAGTGCTACGTAAGCAATACGATGCAACCATATAGAAAAGAGGCTCATATGAGCCTCTTTTTTCCATCTAATAAAAGCTTTCAGAGCAACGAATGGCAAAGAAAATGCGAATCAACAAGCACTATAAGGAAACAGGCTCGTAGTGGGCTGCCGTTAAGTTGGCTTTAATTTTTTCACGTAGCGCAATATGAGCAGGGTTGTTTACCTCTCGCTTATGGTAGACGAACTTGTAAGGGATAGAGCGTATCGAAATGGGGCAGGACAAAATTTGAAGTTTGAGCGCTTTTCTCCACTTGTTTGCAAAAGATTGAGAAACGATCCCTAAACTATCTCTTTGGGCGACATACAGCGCCATGCCCGCTAGCGAAGATGTGATCAAGTCGACTTTTCTTTCTTGAATTGTTTCCTTTGCTAGCTGCTCGAACCCCGACATGTTGTTCCATTTCCCTGAAAATAAACAGTGAGTTTCCTCATAAAATTGCTCTTTTGTGAGCGTGCCCTGAACACGGGGATGGTTCTCACGACAGATAATCACCGCCTCTTCTTCGTAGGCATCTTCAATAATAAACGCTGCATCTTTTGTGATAACAGTATCAATGACAAGATCGACTTTTTGTTGTCTTAGAAGCTCAAATAATAAGAACTTTTCGGGTGGCGATTCATAAAAAATAGTGTTCTTTATCGGGTCCATAATGTGCAATAAAATTTCGGAACAACACACTTCAAAATGATTCTTATCGGATATCGCATTATCAATGATATTAACCGCTTGCTGGAATTGCGGTAGTAGCTGATAGGCGGTAGATGTTAGTGCGATACCTCGCCCTTTTTTGACAAATAATTGCTTATCGACCACTTGTTCTAAACGCTTTATTGCAGCGCTCACAGCAGGTTGTGTCAGCCCCAATTGTTCCGCGGCTTTTGTATAAGATTGGAACTCCGCGACAACAAGAAAAGTTTGGATCAAATTCAAGTCCATAACGTTACTCATAAATTTAATTTATAGGTTAACTAATTCTGACTGCATTTATCGCCTGAAATTAGTGCTTTATCTTATATCAACAATGGTATTGAAAAGCGAATACCATTTTATGCACTAGCGAACTCTTGGAGATAATATGAAAAATGCGACCAAAACGAGCAGTAAAAAACTCGTACTTAACGCATGTACGTTAGCATTAGGCGCTGCATCTGCAGTTGCACACGCAGCGGACAAACCCAACATTCTTGTCATCTTTGGTGATGATGTTGGTTACTGGAACCTTAGTACCTACAACCAAGGCATGATGGCGTACAACACGCCGAACATCGATAGCATTGCTAAAGAAGGTGCGAAGTTCACTAACTTCTACGCACAGCAAAGTTCGACAGCAGGCCGTTCTGCATTCATTACTGGTCAAATGCCAAAACGTACTGGTCTATCAAAAGTGGGCTTACCAGGCGCTCCGCAAGGTATCTCGGAAAAAGATCCAACGATTGCAACCGTGCTTAAGCAAATGGGTTATGCAACCGGACAATTTGGTAAGAACCATTTAGGCGACCGAGACGAACACCTTCCTACCAACCACGGTTTTGATGAGTTTTTCGGCAACCTATATCACTTGAACGCGGAAGAAGAGCCAGAGAACGTGGATTATCCTAAAGATCCAGAGTTCAAGAAGAAATTTGGCCCTCGTGGCGTAATCCACTCTTACGCTGACGGCAAAATTGAAGATACCGGTCCACTTACCCGTAAGCGTATGGAAAATGTTGACGGTGAATTCCTTGATGCCGCGGAAACCTTCATAGAAAAACAAGTAAAAGCGGATAAGCCGTTCTTTACTTGGTTTAACACCACTCGCATGCACAACTTCACGCATGTTCCTGAAGAATACCAAGGTAAAACAGGCGCTGGTTTTTATGCAGATGGCGTGAAGCAGCACGATGATCAAATTGGTCACCTACTTAACAAGATCAAAGAGTTGGGTGTGGATGACAATACAATCATTGTTTACACCACTGACAACGGCCCTATGGTTGATTTGTGGCCTGATGCAGGGATGACACCATTCCGCTCTGAGAAAAACACTGGCTGGGAAGGCAGTTTCCGTGTGCCGATGTTGATTAAATGGCCAGGAAACATCGAAGCAGGTAAAACGTTCAACGGCATGATGTCATTAGAGGACTTCTTCCCGACATTGGTTGCTGCAGCGGGTGACACCAAAGTTAAAGATGAATTACTAAAAGGTAAGAAAGTTGGTGATATGGACTATAAAGTTCACCTAGATGGTTACAACCAACTGCCATATCTAACGGGTAAGTCAGACAAATCTGCTCGTAACGAATTCGTTTACTGGAGCGATGACGGTGATCTTGTGGCATTACGCCAAGGAAAGTACAAGTTCCACTTTATGATTCAAGAGAATGAAACAGGCATGGATGTATGGCGCAAGCCGTTTACTAAACTTCGTGTTCCATTGATTTTCGACTTGAGTATCGACCCATTCGAACGTGGTGACCAAGGTATGGGTTACTCTCGTTGGATGTACGAGCGTTCATTCCTAATGATGCCAGCGGTAGAGAAAGTGAAAGAGGTAATGGGTACGTTTAAAGAGTTCCCACCTCGCATGGAAGCAGGTTCATTCGTACCTAAGTCTTCTAAGTAATAAAGAACATCGATAATCCATAGCGCTTTTCGGAGCGCTATATACCCAAATAGCTTCAATTCCTGCTGAAATGTGATTACGAGGTTATTTGGGTATATTAAATAGTGAGAAACGTATGAGTAAAATTTCCCCTCGCCATTCTACTACCATGCCTATTGTTCCTCTTAAAACGGCGTCTAAAGCACCGGTTTCGGGTGCGTACGATCGTCGATTCCATGTGATGGCAAAGCCAGGCGGAGCAAAATGCAATATCGATTGTCAGTACTGCTTTTATCTGCATAAAGAAAATCTACTGCACCAAGAAAAGCAGCCAAAAATGGACGACGCAACATTGGAAGCGTTCGTGAAAAGCTACATCGAAAGTCAGGATGGCGAAGAAATTGTTTTCTCATGGCAGGGCGGTGAGCCAACGCTACTTGGGTTGGACTATTTCCGCAATGTTGTAGCTCTGCAAAAGAAACATCAGCCGAAAGGCGTTCGCATTGAAAACGACCTTCAGACCAACGGCATTTTGCTAAACGATGAGTGGTGCGCGTTTTTAAAAGAGCACAACTTCCTAGTTGGCTTGTCGATTGATGGGCCACGAGAGCTGCACGACAAATATCGCAAAACCCGCAGCGGTAAGCCGACGTTTGATCTGGTGATGAAAGCGGTAGATAAGCTCAAAGCGCATGGCGTGAAATTCAACGCGTTGGTCACGGTGAATCGTCACAATGCGAAATACCCGCTCGAAGTGTATCGATTTTTAACCCAAGAATTGGGTGTGACATACATTCAGTTTGCACCGGTGGTTGAAGCGAACGACTTCCAAACAACCGCGCCGCAGTTTTGGAACGAACAGATGATTCCAACCAAAGGCTGTGATCTGGCGAAACCGGGTCATCCAATGTCTGTTGTGACGGATTGGTCGGTTGATCCTGAAGACTGGGGACGCTTTTTAATGGCGACCTTTGAAGAGTGGGTGAATAACGATCTTGGCCGTGTACTGGTTAACCTGTTTGAAACCGCGGTAGCGCAAGTAATGGGGAAACCGTCTCAGCTTTGCGTGACGGCTGAGTTTTGTGGCAAAGGCTTGGCGATTGAGCACAATGGCGATGTGTTCAGTTGCGACCACTATGTGTACCCAGAATACAAACTCGCCAACATTCATGAACACTCATTGAATGACATGGCCTTCTCTACACGACAATACACCTTTGGCATGGCAAAACGCGAATCTTTGCCGACGTATTGTAAGCAGTGTCCCTACTTGCCTTATTGCTGGGGCGAGTGTCCGAAAAACCGTCTGATCAAAACGCCGAATGGCGAGCCTGGACTAAACTATCTGTGTTCGGGAATCAAAATGTTCTTTGATTACGCGTTACCGATGTTGGTTGGTCTTGCACAGCTTCTCCAATCTCAAGAACCGCAAAGATAACATAGTGAATATAACCTTAAGTTATTTCATTTGTTCTTATACTTAACTATCGAAAAGACGGCTTAAACCATTGAAAAGGTATCCTATGAACCACGCACAACAAGCGATAAAAGAACTCATCGAACAAACAGAAAAAAGCGTCATTGGACAAAGCCACGTGGTTCGAGCTTTAGTCATCGGGTTATTAACAAATGGGCATATTCTTCTAGAAGGTTTACCGGGAACGGCAAAAACACGTTCTGTAAAATCGTTGGCCAACTTGTTAAACACCAGTTTTGGTCGAATCCAGTTTACGCCGGACCTTTTGCCATCGGACGTGACGGGAACCGAGGTTTATCAAGAGTTGGATGGCAAGCCGCAGCTCCATTTTCAACCAGGGCCAATTTTTAACAGCATAGTGCTTGCCGATGAGGTCAACCGTGCGCCAGCCAAAGTACAAGCAGCACTACTTGAAGCCATGGCCGAAGGCACAATCACGGTAGGCGATAAAACTCACGTATTGCCAGACTTATTTATGGTGCTTGCAACTCAAAACCCAGTAGAACAAGAGGGCACGTACCCGCTGCCAGAAGCGCAAATGGACCGTTTTATCATGAAGGTTACCGTCGATTACCCAGAAGATGAAGCTGAACGTGACATCATTCGTTTGGTGCGCAGTGAAGAATTAGGTGCGGAAACCAGCAGCGAAATTATTACGCCAAAACACATCGAGCCAGACGTGGTGCTAGAAGCGCGCCGTCAGTTACCAAACATCGTGGTATCAGACCTAGTGGAGAACTACATTGTCGCGTTGGTGATGGCGACTCGTAAGCCAGAGCGTTATGCAGATTCAAACTTAGCAAAATGGATTGAGATTGGCTCTAGTCCTCGTGCTTCCATCGCACTAGACAAATGCGCTCGTGCGTATGCGTGGATGCAAGGACGTGACCATGTCACTCCTGATGATGTGCGAGCCATGGTTCCGTCTGTACTGGGCCACCGTTTTTCTTTGACCTACGATGCACTAGCAGACGGAGTCGATCACCAACGCGTCGTGCAAGAGCTGCTAGATTGTGTAGAAATTGGGTAAGCGGGAGGCATTATGGCTAAGCCAACTCTTGCGCCAAAATCACAGGGGATGGATCCCCGTTTGTACTGCGATTACGCTCGCTTAGTACGTCTGCAAGCACAAGCAGAATCATTCAGTTTACTTCCTCACCTAAAAGCGGGCAGCGTACTCTCAGGCCGCCACAATTCGCTGTTTCGTGGTCGTGGATTGAACTTCGAAGAGCTGCGCCATTATCAATTGGGTGACGACATTCGTAACCTAGATTGGAAAGTCACGATGCGCACAGGCAAACCGCACGTGCGCAGTTACACCGAAGAAAAAGATCGCAACGTGATCGTGTGTGTCGACCAGCGCAGCGCAATGTTTTTTGCTTCGACACAAGTCATGAAATCGGTTGTCGCGGCAGAAATCGCGGCCATGTGCGGGTGGCGTGTGTTAAAAGATGGCGACCGAATTGGTTTTGTCATTGCATCCCAACAGGCGTTGTTTCACAGCAAGGCGCAGCGTTCGCAAAACGATCTTCTGGCTCAACTTAAGCGTCTCGCTAAAGCCAATCAATCGCTCAATGTGGACTCCCGCAATTCCGAAAAAGTGACGTTCAGTCAATGGATTGAGCTCATTAAACGCATGAAGATCAAACAATCCACATTGATTTTTATCAGCGACTGGAGCGACTGCGAGGAGCACCATCTTGACCACCTTAAACAGCTACAACAGCACAACGATGTTCTCGCAGTGATGGTCAGTGACCCATTAGAACAAGCGCTACCAGACGATTTGGCAAAATCGAAATGGGTGGTTGGTGATGGGCAGTATCAACTCAATTTAGACAGCAAAGCAAAGGTAGAAGCCGCGAGCGCAAAGCTTGAGGCTCGAACCAGCTTACAGCGTCAATCACTCTCTCAACTTATGGCGATGAAACACCTTCCGCACATTGAACTCGATACGACTGGCGAGCACATTAAACAATTTCAAAAACTGGTAGGAGGGCGTTAAATGAGTGGTCTTCCTACGCCTCCGAGTACCTACATACTCAGAGAGTTACATGATGTGGCCGTGCCACCAAGCGTGAGTTGGTATCCGCAAACTATTGGCTGGAAAATTTTAGCGGCGGTTGCGCTCATTGCATTAGTGTATGTTGCGTATTGTTTGGCTCAACAGTGGTGGTGTAACCGCTACCGACAAGAAGCTCTGTTGACGATTTCGCAAATCAAACCGAGCGACAAAGGCATGCCTAAAGCATTGTTCTCTGTGCTTAAAATTGTGTTGATTCATGTTGATAGCCGTAACGCGAAATTGTTTGATACCGCCTTTTTGCGAAAGCTCGATGCGCTATATCCGCAAACCGGAGATTCTCAAGCAAACTCGCAAGTGGTCTTTAACGATGAGCTTTCAAAGCGCTGGCTACAAAGTATTGTTGACCCAAGCATTATGCTAACCAACGAAGAGCGAGTAACGCTTATTGCTCGTGCGAAAAACTGGGTGAGTGAGCACCGTTGTGATGCTAAAAAAAGCGCGGCAAAGAAATCTCCATTATTGAAACGCAAAGCAAATCAGGGAGGTCAACATGAATGATCTTCTTGTATCGCTAACTGGTTTGTCTGGTTTTGAATTTGCTCACCCAATGTGGTTTCTGATTTTGCCGCTGCCATTGGTGGTGTACTACTTGGTGCCTGCATATCGCACTAAGCAAATGGCGATCAAAGTGCCGTTTTTTAGTCAGTTGGTGGAAGCGATTGGCGAGACGCCGTCAGAAGGTGCAAGCCAGTTAACCCCAAGCTGGTGGCAACGAGCAACGTTAATTCTCTCATGGCTTTTGGTGGTGTGTGCGATGGCAAAACCCACCGTGTTAGGCGAGCCTCAAGTTCGCGAGAGTTTAGGGCGCGATGTTATGGTGGTGGTGGATCTTTCGGGTTCCATGGCTGAGCCTGATTTCACGTCTCGTACAGGTGAAAAAATTTCTCGCCTTGATGCGGCAAAAGAAGTGCTGACGGAGTTTGTTCAGTCTCGTAAAGGTGACCGATTAGGCTTGGTTCTTTTTGGTGATGCCGCTTTTGTGCAAACGCCATTTACCGCAGACCAAAAAGTGTGGCTCGAACTGCTTAACCAAACCGATGTGGCGATGGCAGGGCAGAGTACCCATCTTGGTGATGCAATTGGCTTAGCGATTAAAGTTTTTGAGCAAAGCGATAAGTCGCGTAGTGCTTTAGAACAAGATCAAAACCGTGAAAAAGTCGCGATTGTATTAACCGATGGTAACGACACGGGCAGCTTTGTCGAACCGATTGATGCGGCGAAAGTTGCGAAAGCCAAAGGCGTGCGAGTGCACGTGATTGCGATGGGCGATCCGGAAACGATAGGTGAAACCGCGTTGGATATGGACACGATTCATCGCATTGCAAAAGAATCCGGCGGTGAAGCGTTTGAAGCACTCAACCGTGATGAACTGTCGGCTGCCTACGACGAGATTGGCAAACTGGAACCTCAACTTTACGAAAGCACCACATACCGCCCAAAACAAAGTCTTCACCATTACTTGATGGCGTTAGTGGTCATCATGCATTTACTCGCGTTCAGCGTCGCGACACTCAAAAGAAGGGCTGCAACACGATCATCATTAGGAGAGAGCGATGTTTGATTCTCTTAGTTGGACGCAATTCTTTACGCAGTTTCATTTTATCCGACCGCTGTGGTTATTGGCTTTGATCCCTATGTTTTTCTTGGTGTGGTTGCGCTGGCGAGAAGAAAGCAAACCAAGCTGGAAGGATATTCTGCCCGAACATTTACGCAATGCTTTGACGATAGGCGAGCGAGGTTGGCGCAAGCAACTGCCGCTTAAGCTCTTGATGCTGATTGTGCTAATCGCCATTGTGATTTGTGCAGGCCCAACGTGGCAACGTGAATCTTCTCCCTTTGGTGAAGATAAAGCCTCTCTGCTTGTGGTGTTTGATAACAGCGATTCGATGCTGCAAAAAGATCTCCCACCAAGCCGCCTTGAGCGTTCCAAACAGAAAATACGCGATTTGTTAGTTGCGCGAAAAGGCGGAAAAACGGGTTTAGTCGTGTTTGCGGGCAGTGCTCATGTGGCGATGCCTGTGACTCAAGACAGCAAAGTGTTTGACCCATTCTTGGCGGCCATTACGCCAGAAATCATGCCCGTGCAAGGTAAGCTTGCTGAAAAAGCCTTGCCGTTAATTGATCAACAATTGCAAGGTCAACCAGGCTCCACCGTTTTGTTGGTGAGCGACGGCGTGAACCCGGCCACGATTAAGCAATACCAAGCGTATTTTTCAGGCAAACCTTATCAACTGTTAATTCTTGCTGCGGGGAATACAGACATCGTGAGTAACAACCCGATGGATTTGGATTCTCTGCAAAAACTGGCCAGCCAGACCAATGGTCGATTGGTGGAAGTGACGGTCGATAACAGTGACATCGAACAACTGAATCGATACGTTGAGCGCAATATGCAGCTTAATGGCGAATCTTCAATGCCTTGGAAAGACATGGGTTATCAACTGCTGTTCCCAATCGCGTTGGTCATGATGCTGTGGTTTAGAAAAGGGTGGTTAGTGCAGTGGTGCGTGATCGTAATGGTGAGCGGTACACTGTTGATGCCGACCAGTGCAATGGCGGAGAACATTTCTGTGAAAGCCGAGCAGCCACAAGTTGTGCAAAAAGTGACGACCTTCGACAAGGTGGCGCAATGGTGGTGGGATTTGTGGCTGACGCCAGACCAACAAGGACAGCGTTTGTTCAACCAACAAGCGTATTTAGAAGCTGCAAAACACTTTGTCGATCCATTACGCAAAGGCACGGCGTACTACTACGCTAGCGAGTTTGAGCTCGCGCACAGTGCGTTTTTGGAAATGCAAAACGACCCGTCCGAAGAGCTTAGAGATTACGGTCTTTACAATGCGGCGAGCGCATTGGCGCGTCAGCGAGAATATTTGGCTGCTCGTGACTTGTTAAAATCCCTAGCCAGTAAGCCAACGTTGAGCGATTCGTTAAGACCTGATGTTGAGCACAACTTGAAAGTGATTGCTGGCATCGTCGATGAGATAAATCAGATGAGTGAAAGTCAAGCCGGAACAGAGCAAGAGGCGTCAACCGAGCTAGGCGATAACCCTCAAACCGCAGAAGGAGCGGATGAACAAACGTCAGCAGAGTTGATGATTAAAGAGACGTTAAGCGCAGACGACATATTAGGCAGCCAAGAGTTAGCCGACAAGTGGCTAAAGCGAGTCGAAGCGGATCCGAAGTATTTCTTACGCGCTAAATTCCAAATTCAATTACGCTCGCCAACAACGGGTAGCTCGACTACGACAACGGAACACAATACAGAGGAGGCTGCCCAATGATGATGAATGCCCATCGCGTTACCTCTTTTGCACTTCCTGCAAGGATAGTGGCATGGTTAGTGGTTTGTTTGAGTCTGTTCGTAAGTCGTCACGTTTTCGCTCAGGACATTTACGATCTTCAACGCAATCATGGTGTTGAGTTGCAAGCGTGGGTTGGTCAACAACCAACGGCTGGAGAAAAGCGTAAAACGCCAAGTTTTAGTGTCAATGAGCAAGTCATTTTAACCATCGAAGTGGCAACGCCGCGCTGGTTTACGGGGGGGACGCGAATTGGCAGTATTGAAATGCCCAATGTTATCGCCAAACAGCGTAATCAGTTAGCCACTAACTTCACGGAGCACAAGGGCGGACAAACTTGGTCGCGTCAACGCTGGGAAGTGACTTTGTATCCGCAAGCATCTGGTGATTTTGTGATTCCACCTGTCGCAGTGGGCGTTCAGGTGTCAGCGCCGGACGGCGAGAAGGTGTCAGGCACCCTTTACACGCAGCCGATTAAGTTCAAAACTGTCTTGCCATCGGGATTGTTGAGCGGTGACACTCCTTGGTTTTCTGCAACGCACGTAGACGTAAAACAAGAGTGGGAAACCTCCACTGAGTCACTTAAAGTTGGGGATGCAATCACGCGTAAAATCACCATTTTGGCTCATGATTCGCTATCTGTGTTGCTACCAGACTTGTTGAAAGGAGAATCAACAACCCGTTACCAAGCGTATCCTCAACCGCACCGTCTTACAGATACGCAAACACGTGGTGATTACCAGTCAACACGCACAGAAGAGAGCGTGTACGTGATTCAACAAGGTGGTGAATTAACTCTGCCAGATTATGAGTTCCGTTGGTGGAACAGTAAGACTCAACAAGTGGAAACGGTGGTGTTAGAGGGCAAAACATTTGTTGCGAAGCACACGTTGAAATCCTTCATCAAAACGTACTTTGCATGGATTGTATCCACGCTTGTATTGCTGGGTTTTGTGATTATTTCATTGGTAGCCATTAAACGTTACTACCGCAACAGACCGACACCAGCATGGTTGACGTTCCACCGTTTGTTAAAGGCTAAACGCTGGTCTGAAGCAAGGGCCGTATTGTACAAACAATTGCGTTTAAATACGGCAGAGCTGGAAATGACCAAAGCCGATACGAGTAAATCGTGGCAAAAAAGTGCGTCGCGAATGCAAAATGGCGAAAATAGCGCTCATTTAATGAAGTCGATGTGGCGCAAGATCCAGACCAAACAACAACGCTTTAAATTCCGTATACCGCGAGCGTTACCAGAACTGGACAAAGTCATTGGAAGAGATGGCAATGAATAAAGCGGGGCGCTAATATAGCGCCTCGTTTTTATTAGAGAATAGATTTCAAATGAGCCAAGAGTTTATGCGCCGCGCATTGGAAGTGTCCAAAAATGCGCTTCCTGAATGTCAACCCAACCCGCCGGTTGGCTGCGTGTTAGTGAAAGACAATCAAATCGTTTCAGAAGGTCATACTCAAGCTATTGGTGGCAATCACGCGGAAGTAGAAGCGCTGAATGCATATCAAGGCTCGTTAGAATCGGTGACGGCATACGTTACGCTCGAACCGTGTTCGTTTGTAGGTCGTACGCCAGCTTGCGCGGTGACATTAGTAAAATCCGGTATTGGCAAAGTCGTCGTAGCCATGTTGGATCCAGATCCGCGCAACAGTGGTCGAGGTATCGAGATTCTAAAACAAGCCGGTATTGAGGTAGAAATTGGTTTATGCGGCGAGGAAGTCAGCGAGTTTCTTACCCCATATTTAGGCAAATCTTAATGTAAGCTTTGGCCTGCTCACTAGCAGCCCACTTATGCGGTGAATGGAGTACGTCAAAATTGAGTTAAAACTCATTAAAACAGGTCGTACCGCCCATTTCTTGTACTTGGCTGCGTTAACTATCATGCTGTTAGATTAAAATAGAAAAAGTGATTTTCGAAAAATTTAATAGCATGAAACCGACCGATCTTAATCTCATCCCTATCTTTATTGCCATCTATGAAGAGGGGAATTTATCTAAAGCGGCAGCACGTCTCAGTATCACGCAGCCCGCAGTCAGCAAAGCGTTGGCACGCCTTCGTGATATTTATGATGAACCTTTATTTCATCGCTGTACCAAGGGGGTAGAACCTACCTCTTTTGCTATGGATATTTACCCTGCGCTGCTTACTTCGGTGCAAAACTTTACTTCAACTCTGGCGGCTTCTAGCGAATTTGACCCTAAAGTGTCGAATCGAGTGTTTTCCATTGCTTGTGTCTCTGTTGCAAGTTTTGAGTTGCTCCCTCAAGTCATGAAACAGATCCGTGAGTTAGCACCACATATTGCTTTAGAGGTTCATCCACTCTTTACGGAAGATTTTGAAAGCGATCTACGTTTGCAACGTTACGACTTGATCATTGATATCGCGCCAAGAGCACGAACGGTTTTAAAAGTTGAAACTGTGCTTACTGAGCGCTTGGTGGTGGTGTCTAGCGAGGAGCACCCACGCTTAAAGGACGAGATTACGGCTGAACAATTTTTTGAAGAAGAACATGTGGTGGTTTCGCAGTGGCAGAGTCGTAAGAGCTTGTTAAACGCCGATGATATTGTCGACTTGGACAAAAGAAAGGTAAAGTATCGAGCTTCTGGCGTATTGGAAATGCTACCTGTTATATGCGGTAGTGAATATATTGGTTTAATGCCCGAGTCGATGATCAACTTGTTCAACCACACCTATCATGTTAAATCTTTATCTATGCCATTTGATGAACAAACCTATGAGCTCTGCACAATATGGCATCCTAGTCGGACAAACGACAGTGCCCATCAGTGGTTGCGATCACAGATTAAACAAGCAGGGAAAACCATCAACCAATAGGAAGTGCAATGAAGAAAACAATACGTGCCATCCTTAACGGCAAAAAAGCTGGGAACCCAGAGTTAAGAGATGCAATCATGAAAATGAGAGACAAGGGCGTCGATGTGCAAGTGCGAGTGACTTGGGAATCTCAAGACATGCCGCGCTTGGTGAAAGAAGCGGTTGATGAAGGGATTGAACGTATTGTTGTCGCTGGTGGCGATGGGACCGTCAATGAGGCGGCTTCTGCGATTATCCAAATTGAAGAAGAAAAACGCCCTGAGTTAGCCATTATCCCTCTTGGTACCGCAAATGATTTTGCCACCGCGATTCAAGTGCCAGCTTCTATCAAGGCGTCTTTATCTCTCGCCGTAGAAGGGCAGTCTGCTTTGGTCGATTGTGTCAAGGCTAACGATCGCTACTTTATTAACGTGGCAACAGCAGGGTTTGGCGCAGAAGTTACGGCAGAAACGCCTGTTGAACTGAAAAACTTTCTTGGTGGCGGCGCTTATACACTAACTGGTGTTGTAAAAGCGCTCGGCTTTAAACCTTATGACGGAACAATAACAATTGAAGGCGGGGCTTATCAGGGAGAAATGTTGCTTGGCGCTTTCTGCAATGGTCGTTTAGCTGGAGGTGGGCAAGAGTTAGCATCGAAAGCGATGATTAATGATGGCTTGATGGATCTAACATTGGTGCGCCCATTCTTACCTCATGAGCTGCCAAAAGTTATCGAAGAGATCAATAATCCTAGCGAGAAAGGTGAGTTTGTAAAACACACAAGAGCAAGCTGGTTGGAGATAGACTTCCCAAATCCACTACCGCTTAATTTAGATGGTGAGCCATATCATTCGAGAACAATACGGTTTGATGTTCAGCCTAAGAGTATACGATTAGTCTTGCCGCAAGATTGTCCTTGCTTGACCAGCTAAACGAGTAGTTTCCGGCTCATAAACAACACAGCCTCCAATATGTGGCTGTGTTGTTTGTGTTGAGGTGTCAGGCGAATTAAAGCTTTTGAATGGTCTCTACGTCGATCTGCGTTGTTGTCCACTCTGAGTCAACTTCGCCTCGAATCGTCACTTTATCGTTTGGACCAACGTCTAGCCCCATCCAATCTTCATTGTCGATTTCCACTTCGATTTCACCAGTCTCATCTTTGAACAAGTAAGTCTCGTTACCAAGAGATTGAACAATGTGCCCAGTGAGCATTACGGCGCTGTCTTCGGTTGCGTTTTGCGCATCTTTCACTGTGTTGATTACGCTGACTTCTGGGCCATTAAAAGCAGCGAAAGCCGAGCTTGAAAGTAGGGCAAACATGGATGCCAAAATCATTTTTTTCATTATCGTTTCCTTAAATTAAAAGTAGTAAGTTGTGCCTACGTTAAAGGATGCTGTGTTTGCGTAGCTGTCTAGTTGATATTTTGCGTTTGCACCTATGGTGAGCTGCGGGAAAATTCTGTATTCCGCACCCACTGAGAACATTGCGCCTAGCTCGTTGTTTTTCTCTGTGTTGTGGAAAAGCGTGTTGTTCATTTCCACATCGTCATTCGCGACAAGCTCATATTCTTGATGTTTCGAAACTTTGGTGTCGTATTGCGTGTACGTTAGACCCGCTTTGAATTTTGTTGTCCATTTATCATTTAATGTATAGTTAAACACAGGTGCCAACGACACTTGCTTGGCTTTGATTGACGCATCCCAATCCATTTCATGATGGTAATCTTTGCCATCAATTTGTTTGATACCAAGGTTCTTTGAACGATTATCATCAAGGTCAAATTGGCTGTAGCCCAACTCTAGCGCCCAGTTGTCATTGAACGCGTAACCGACAAAACCTGAGAAAATACCGTCTTCAAGCTCAGGGTTGAGTGTTACGTTGTCAGTTGAAAAGTGAGGTTCCAAATCATGGTCAGTGGTGCCTAGTCCATATTCCAGACCTACATAAGGAGCCGCAGATACCGAAACTGAGCAGGTAACAAGTAACGCAAGAAGTGTTTTGTTCATTTTATTTCGCCTCTTCAAATCAACTTAGTGAGTAGAAGCGCATTTTGTGTGAAGAAGCGTGAAGCGATCGTGAAGAAACGAAAAAAATGTTTAGAAAAAAGAGCAAGGGGCGATAACTGAGGGGCGGTTTGAGTGGACAAACACCAAGCTCTTTATATAGAGTAAGTTAAGTTGCGGCGACGTAACACACCGCAAACGGGACATTAAGGCGAGTAAACTCTTTGATCCAACGCCATTGGTTATCCTGGAGTTTATCGCCAGGGCCTTTCACTTCAATCCACTCGAACTCGTTTTCTTTAAAAGCAATGAGATCCGGCATCCCATTACGGTAAAGCTTAAGGTCGCTCAATTGTATTTTGAACAGCGCCATCAGCATATTGGTTGGGATAGTGTTGAGCGCTGTTTCGAGTAGCTCTTTACTTATTAAATTCCAATGTACAAATGGATTACTGATGCCAAACTTCTCATCGTATTTTGTCAATAACGTCTGGGTGTTGCCCGCTTCTAGTTCGGCAAAAGCGGTGTCTATCAAAACTTGGCGCTTGGTAACAAAATCCGAGTGATATAAATCTAAAGGACGGTGTTGATAAGCGTTAATGAATGCCCCTTCAATAGGAGCAAAAATCGCATCCCAGAATGTGAGTCCCAGTAGCGAGTTGAGCAATGCATTTTCAGTGT
Source organism: Vibrio sp. JZG10 (assembly GCF_054064075.1). Lineage (NCBI taxonomy): Bacteria > Pseudomonadati > Pseudomonadota > Gammaproteobacteria > Vibrionales > Vibrionaceae > Vibrio > Vibrio sp. JZG10. Next base: position 437,184 of record NZ_JBSUGE010000002.1, on the reverse strand, counting down.
AAAACACATTCCAGCCTAAGGACTCAAAATACGCTTTGCTGGCAAGCTCGACTCGTTGTTGAGATAAATCCAGTTCAATATGGTATTCGGAGCAGAGTGGCTTCGCTACTCTTGGTACTTTCGCGCCTTGTTTTCGCTTCAACCGTTGCTCAAGTTTTTGTGCGACTTCGAGCTCAGACACATCAATTGGCGACTGTAGCATCTCTGTGACAATGTCACTAAATAAATCATCTTGGTTTAGTTTGTCATAGATACGTGCACGTCGTTCTCGGCTCGGAGCGAGCTGAGTTTGGCTAAATAGAGATAGGGCGGTCTCTAGATCATTAAGCCGTTCGTAATCACGTGCTATGTCATTCAACATGTGCTCACGTTTACGATCTACGTAATGGTGATTAACGGGCTGAGGCATTGCCTTAATTAATAAGTCGAGATTGGCTTTGTCTTTTCGATCAAATTGCCAGTACAGGTTGCTCAGTTGGCTCAGCTCAATTAAGCGGTCTATTTGCTCACGTGAATCAAAGAAACGGCGCACTTTACTCAATTGGTATTGCTCGAACTGATGTAGACCTAAGTCATCAAGCACAAACTGACTTAAGTCTTGATGGGTGTTGGCAAAAAATAGGGTGAGTAAAACATCGATCATGTGGGCGGAATTGAGTTTGATGATCGTAAACTCAAGCTGCTCAAAACGATCAAATTCCGTGTTGCTTAAACTCTCCACAAGGACATCTTTCTTTAATGACTTCGGTAGCTCTGGGTAAAGTGCAGAGATCTCCGGTTTCGTCAGTAAGCTAGACGCTAACTCTTGATGAGAGAGTGTTGGGGAAAGGGCCACAAACTCATGTTGACTCAATTCTGCCAGTGCTTCATTGATAGAAGGTATTTCTTGATAACTCAGCTTATCACTTCGAAACCAACACCCTTTTCGGCTGTATAAACGCACCAACAGGCATTGGGCGTGTTTGCTCAAGGAATCAAACGAGCAAAGCCAAGCGTGTTCATCCTCGACCAGTAAATCGCTGTACCAGGTTACTGCGTGGTGAGTCAGCTTAAAGAAGTTTTCTAGATAGTAGTCTGGTGCAAGTTCGATAGGGCTTTCCATAAACGACCTGTAACAAAAAAGGCTTAACCCATAGGTTAAGCCTTTTCGCTATCAAATCAATTCGCAATTATGCGTTTTTTAGCTGCGCTACCTTCGCTTCAGACAGTGGCTTAGTGATGAACGCAAGTACGATACATACTGCCATCATTGCTGAAGAAATAGTGTAAGCCAAGGTGTAGCCTTCGCCGTTCGTCATAGAGAAGCCAACAACTGCTGCGCCGATTGCACCACCGATACCCCATGCAGTGTAAAGCACGCCGTAGTTAGTTCCGTAGTTTTTCAAACCGTAGAACTCGGCCGTTAGAGTAGGGAATACCGCTAGAAGTGTACCGTAACCTACCGCTGCGATCGCAGTACCAATGATCAGAGTGAACTCAGAGTCGAACGTTGCGAACAGCACCATGTTTACGCCTTGTAGGACGAACGCAAGTAGAAGCGTACGAACACCGCCGATTTTATCTGCAAGCATACCCGCAGCAACACGGCCGCCTGAGTTAAATACAGCAAGAATAGACGCTAGGTAAACGGCGTTTGGTAAGTTTGCTTGAACGCTTGCGATTGTCGTGATGTTGCCGATGATCATTAGACCAACAGAAGCTGCGAATGCGTACATGATCCATAGAGAGTAGAACTGTGGCGTCTTCAGCATTGCTTTCCAAGTTAGGTCATCTGACTTTTGAACCGCTTTAGGTGCTTGACCTTCTTTTACTTTCGGCTCAGCAGGTGTGTAGTCTGCTGGTGGGTTGTTGATGGTTGCTGCAAGAGGAACCGCAATCGCTAGGATACCAACACCAAGAACCATAAAGCTCGTTTGAATGCCCATGCTGTCGATCAATGATGATGTTACTGGTGCTAGGTAGATAGCCGCTAGACCGAAACCAGCCGCAATAATGCCGTTAACCATGCCTTTCTTCGAAGCGTGGAACCATTTCATTGCAGAAGGTGATAGGCATGCGTAGCCAAAGCCGATACCTGCACCTGTGATCACACCGAAGGTAATGTTCAGCATGAGTGGAGTGTCAACAAAGCCAGATGCGATCATGCCTAGACCTGTAAGAACAGTACCTAGGATAAGGATCATACGCGGACCCATGCGGTCTTGAAGAATACCTGCAACAAGAAGACAGATAGAGAAAGTGATGGTTGCAGTTGCATAAGGTGCAGAAGCTTCTGCAGCACTCCAGCCTGATTCAGTTACCAGTGCCTTGTTGAATACACTCCAAGCATACAGGATGCCAAGACAAAGGTTGATACAGAACCCTGCTAACAGGATGCGCATAGCTTTATCAATCTTGCTCATTTTCATTCTCAGTTTTTCCTCTTGTTGGCAATGCCGCAAAGAGGGTTGGTTTAAAGATGTTTTTTCTCAAAATTAGTTTGCGTTTTTCAACGATTAACGCAATGAGCGCGGATTATAACCAATAAATATGTGATTGGAATCTCTTTTTGCCGTTACTGATAAAATAATTTGAAACATTAAAAGCGGATGTGAATTCATGGTTTTGTATGTGGTTGGAGTGTTATCAAAAAGTGATGATTTTTGTTGTAAGGAATGAGGAACTAGTCAAAACAGAGAATTCAGTGCGCAGTTGGGTGCACAGCTCACATTTCATATAAAAAATTTCAAAATGTTACCGTGTTAACTCTCTGTAACAAAAATGACTGAAATATCGTCTTATCGCCGTAAGTATTGGATGTAAAGGGTTTCTTAAATTTAAATTGTTAACCTTTTGTAATAACTAGAGCTGATTAGGTTTTTTGTGCACTAAGTGAACAAAAAAGTCACTTGTAATTGCAGATTATAGGAGCAGAATATAGCGAAAAATGAGATTTCATTTATGAAGGGATGCTTTTTTAGACTTGTTGTGAGGTGACTTATGAAACTGTTCCTATTACTCATGGCTTCGGTATCTGCTGGTGTCGCATCTGCAGACCACATCCATTCATTTATGTTGGGTCTATCTATTGCTTCTCTAGCGGTAGGGAGCTGTTATTTCTTTGCATTCCGTAGCTCGCGCTTTCCACAGCTTGCTTTATTCTTACTAATTTGCGGCATGCTTTCTAAGTTGACGATAACGGTTGTTGGTGTGATGTGGGGAATGTCGGCTGAATTAATTACGTCTCCAATCGTATTCGCACTTTCGTATTTATTCTTCTCTCTCGCCGTGACCTACTTATGGTTTAGTTATCGAGAGAGTATTACTAAGATCCCTGATCGATTTAAGTCAGCGTAAATCGTCAAATAAGAACACATAATGAAAAAACGCCAGCACTTTTGCTGGCGCTTTTGTTTAAAGCTAAGTCAGTTAGCTTGTTGTGTTTGGCTCGGTAGGGTTTGTCCAGTATTGACTGATACTGTTAGTGGCGGCTCTGGAACTTCTAAGAAGCAGGCGATTACTCTATAGAGTTCTCCTTCCGCAACGGTAACCTTTCCATCCGATTCAATCGCTAATCGACACGCTTTTACGAACAAGCGACGACTTTTCGGTTTGAGCTGCAGTAGGAGCTCTAAAGCGGCGCGATTTAGGCCCCAGTTCTTATTTGCGGGTTGTAACTCTGCATCATTAAAGCCCAAACAGGTTAGGGCGCTGCTAAATGCACGTTGAGCGTCTTCCGGTTGAGAGTGACTAACCCAAGCCAATTCGCGCAGTAGCCAAAACACACTCTCTTTTAATTGCTTTAAAGATTGGATCTGTTTTGTACATCCATACGATTCGAGTAGTTGCTTCTCCAATAAGTTGATGACACACCATTCTGCGAGTGAGTAGTGGTCATCAGTTTGAGAGAGTTCACGTAGCACCTGGCACAGTCTGTTTTTCTGACCCTCACTTAGCGATTTCAAGGCAGGAATGGAGAGTTCGAGTAATGGAAAGCGTAGATGAAGAGGCAAATCATAATCCAGCCATGGTAATAATTGTGCTTGAGACACATTTGGGATATGACTTTTTATCATCTCTCGCTGGAGTTCACTGCCATCAAATATCAAGGCAAAAGCAATAAAGCGCGCACTGTATGGTTCACGAGCGATGTCGACAAGTTCGGAAGGAAGTTGGTTAAGTAGTTGTTGACCTACTTCGCTGAGTTCTGCGGTGGTTGGTTTCTCAGGTTGTGTCGACGTCCCTGATGAGAATCCACTAACGTTATCATTCTCAAAGCTTGTCGTTGGACGATGCGAACTTTGAGAAAAACTTCCATCCCAACCAGGTTCAATTCGGCGAATCCGTTCTTCTAGTGGAGGGTGAGTAGCAAATAGGCCAGAAAAGCCGGAGAGTTTGCTTTGACCAAACATCATATGGCTCATCTCATCGCTTGCTTTTGTATTCAATGAAGAACCCGCCATATGGCTACCAATTTTCTTGAGTGCACCAGCAATGCCTTGATCGTTTCGAGTAAATTGAACGGCACTGGCATCAGCGAGAAATTCACGTTGACGAGAGATTGCAGCTTTGATCATCGAGCCAAACAAGGTGCCAATCCAGCCCAGAACCAAACAGATAATCGCAATCAGCATGATAACCGCAAAGCCTTTATCGGAATCGGAAGAACTTCTTGATACGCGGCTCGTATGATGAGTGTTATCTAAGACCAAGTGTCCAAAATGTGCAATGCAAGTGATGCCAAACAGTACGCCGATAAGACGTGTATTTAAACGCATATCTCCGTTTAAGATATGGCTGAATTCATGAGCAATGACACCTTGTAGTTCATCTCGCGTGAAGCTATCCAGTGCGCCTTGTGTGACGCCGATGACGGCATCATCAATGCTCATGCCTGCTGCGAAAGCATTGATACCGCGCTCTTCCTGCATCACATAGACGGGAGGAACCGGAATACCAGATGCAATTGCCATCTCTTCCACAACGTTGAGCAGTTGTCTATGTTTTGCATCTAAGGTGTTTGAGGAAATCAGCTTGCCGCCTATGCTCTCAGCAACACCTCGGCCTCCATTGGAGGTGAGGGCGGATAAGCGAACCGTTGAACTTATCGCAACAACCAGCAATACACCGGCAAAGCACAACAAGACGTAGGTAAGTGCGGTTTCTTGATCAAAGTGTTCGCCTGTTACTCCGTAATAGATACCAATCGATAATACGCTTACCAAACCAGTGATGGTGACAACTGCTAAGGAAAACAGGAACACCAAAAGCCCAGTGCGTTGACGCGCGGTATCTTGATGGTCAAAGAAATCCATTAGAACTCAACCTTCGGGGCCGCTTGTATTTCAGCACTGTCAGAAAACTCTAACAGTTTGCCATCTTGGAATCCGAATGCGTTGGAAAACAACACTGGCGGGAACGTTTGTTTGTATGTGTTGTAGCTGGTTACCGCATCATTAAATGCTTGGCGAGCAAACGCAACTTTGTTCTCAGTGCTGGTTAATTCTTCTTGAAGCTGACTCATGGTTTCATTCGCTTTAAGCTCAGGGTAGGCTTCCACTACAACATTAAGTTTGCCCAACGCACTTTGCAGCATGCCTTCTGCTTGGTTTAGTTGGCTAATTGCCGTATCACTACCAGGTGCGTCACTGGCTGCTTTCAGGCCAGCAATTGCTTGATTACGAGCTTGGATGACACGTTCAAATGTTTCTTTTTCGTGTTCCATATAGCCTTTTGCAGTATTAACTAAGTTCGGAATCAAATCGTATCGACGTTTTAATTGAACCTCTATTTGAGCGAAGCTGTTTTTGAAACGGTTTTGTAGAGTAACGAGCTTGTTGTAGATACTGACGGCGTACACCACAACGAGCAGGACAATAACGATAAAGACAATAAATGCAGTCATAATAAATCCCATTTTCTTAATGTATTCAGTTCTTATATAAACTGTTGAGATATTAAGCAAATGCTTCTGAAGAAGCGATGTAATAACCGAGAAATATGTCACGAGTTGAGTAACAATTAAAATGCATTTACAAAGCAATACAGAAAGAATAATGGCACTGGAGAGATGAAAGAAAAAGGCCCAGCTAGAAGCCGGGCCTTGTCGATAAGCGATATTGGCGATGCCGTTAGGCACTCATTGGAACAAGCACCATAGTACCAATTATAACTGTGATAAGACCGGCAAGAACCGGAACAGATGTTCGTTTTACAACCTCAAACGGGCTGATGTTCGCCATACCGGATGTCGCAACGATTACGCCAGACACTGGTGAGATAGTACGACCTAGGTTTGATGCTTGAAGCATCGGGATAATTAGGAACGCTGGGTTTAGTCCCATTTTCGCAGCCAAAGATGGTGCCAACTCCACAAATGCATAGAAAGGTGCGTTACCAGACCCCGTTGCAATCGCTGCTGCAACTGTCAATGCAGTAAGGATAAGCATTAAAGCAACACCGCCTGCTCCTGCACTGTCTGCAAGGTGAAGTAGGTTATCGATAGCGCCGATAGACATTAGACCTTGCGCAAAAACCCCCGCTGCAACCAAAAGCATCACAACGCCTTTGAACGCGTCAGCCATGCCAGCGTAACAAGAATCTAAATCTTCCAGTGATTTCTTACCATCAAACTTATTTACAACGTAATGGATCAGAGCGCCAAGGAAAATCGAACCGACCACAATAGTGTAAATGTCTAGGCTAAGTCCTGGAATGGTACGACCGTTGAATAGGAACACGCCGATGATAGGTAGAAATGGCAGTGCCGCATAAAACGCTGGTGCATCGGCTTTGATCTCTGATACGTCAATTTTTTCCATTGGCGTATTTTCTTTCTTATCTAAGTATTTGTTCCAGAAGAAAGCCGCGGCAGCCATCACGATGATTGCGCAGATAGAAACAGGCAACACTGTTTGTACCGCAAACACATCAAGCGCCAAGCCAGATTTTTCGGCGGCGATCACCACATCACCAGAGGTTGGAGAAAGAATGATTGCCGCAGGAGAGGCACAAACTGCAACCGCTGCTGGACGAGAGATCCCCATTGCGACCATCATTGGGAACAATGTCGCCATTAATAGTACGCCAAGGCCAGTTGCAGAACTTACCGCAAGAGACATCAAACACGCCACAATGTAAGCCGCTACCAAAAGGACATAAGGAGACTTGATAACAGAAAGCGGTTTAGAGAACTGTTTAACTACAACGTTATTCGCGCCGATGTGAGTCATATAGGAAGCGAAGCCACATAGCAACATGATTTGCATACCAAGGCCGCCGCCGCGGTATTGTAGCATGTATTTCACGTATTCTAGCGCGTCTGTCACCATGTTACCGGTTGAGGTGATTTTTGAGGGCAGCACGTCATGCCCCAATACGCCAGTCATAAGAAGTAAAGCAATACCAGCCGTCAGTAACACGCCCGCTGCTTTATAGCCTTTGACGATAAAGTAACCTACAGCAATGGTGACAACTAAGCCAATTAAGAGCTCTAACATAGGGATCTCCGAATGTTATGAAAAAAAGAAAGAAACTGTTTCAGTTTATGACAAGGAATTTACAGAATTCTTAACTGTGGCACGAGACAAATATGGGGCTTGCATGATCTGAGACAAATAATAATTTAATAATTAATTTCGTTAGATTGTATTGTTGGAATTTGGTTTTCTAAGTGTTATGTGCTGGTTTGAAGCTGTTTGCAGGAAGGAAAATATGACCAGAAATTTGAATAAATAGTGAGGGAATTGATTCAAAATGAGAAAAAGAAACAACTCAGTGAGTTGGAAGAGGGTAATAATCCTTGCAACAAAAAAGCTTCGCCGAAGCGAAGCTAAATCGTAAGGATGGGTTAAGTTAAGCGTATCGGCGCACCATGAGGTTCCAACTGCGTTGTTGCCGCTCGAACTCCGCTTTGATTTGCTGATACTTTATCTTGGTCACAGAGCACTCGTATTTTTTTACTACACTGGCTGTTTTTGCACCGAGTACTTCCTTTCGCATCTCATAATATTCCTGCATGTGATGAACTAGCGCATCAAACTCGTGTTGTAACTGATCGAGAATCGTCTGCGTATTCGGTTTTGCTCCCAGTTTTTCTTTTGCTTTCTTCAAGAGTTGAGTTGCGCGAGCTTTTTCAATTCTAAATGTAGGCGTTGTGCGCAACTTAGATGTGAGTCCAAGCCAAGAACAAGACTTAATCAACCACTTGGTCGGGTCGTAATGCCACCAATACACACCATTACGATAGTCATTCTCGAAGATATGATGGAAATTGTGGTAGCCCTCACCAAATGTGAAAAAGGCTAACACGCCGTTGTCGCGAGCGGTGTTTTTGTCCGTGAAAGTCTGTTTTCCCCAAACATGCGCAAGTGAGTTAATGAAAAAGGTCGTGTGGTGGCTCATAAAGAGTCGAGCGGCACCAACTACTAATAACATACCCCAAATATCGCCGTAGATAATACCAAGAGCGACCGGAAAGCCAATATTGGTGAGTAGAGCAAGTGGAACATAGTACTTATGTTGCCACATGACGATTTTGTCACGCTTTAAATCGCGGCAGTTGGTGTATTCGTTTTCCTGCGATTTGTTGTAGTCGCGTAACATCCAACCAATATGAGAATACCAAAAGCCACGTTTCGCTGAGTAAGGATCTTTGTCGTTATTGTCGACATGCTTGTGGTGTACACGATGATCAGAAGACCAGTGTAATGCACTATTTTGCAAAGAAAATGCTCCTCCAATCGCAAAAATAGCACGTAAAATTGGATGAGCTTCGTATGTTTTGTGGCTCCAGAGTCGGTGATAGCCTGCTGTAATAGAAAGATTCGTAAAACTGAATGCCATCACTCCCCAAACTAGATGCTCCCAACCCAGTCCAAAATGATATGCATACCAAGGCATTACAATAAAAGTCAGAACAAAACTGGAAGAAAATATCAATGTATTCAACCAGATAATGGGTGGTTTGTTTTGAGTCACAGGTGTATTCCTAACTTTGAGCTAACAACTGTTCGCCAGAATATCAGCGTACACGTGTAAGTCAAATTAAAGTTAGACAAATGTGACTGTTCCTTTGGATGTACATTAAGGAACTTGATGGGATATTTTGCTTTTAATTGAATAATGAGTAGTATTAAAAAATGAGCTCTGACTTAAGGTGTATAAAATCTGCCAAGAAACAAGTGTTATAAAGGTGGAATATGCCGAGACTCTATAAAGAAGTAAAAAATGTAAGAAAATAGGAATACGTAATGGATTTACGATTAGCGGAATATAAGGACTACGAGCGCATTGCGCATCTTCATGCGGATAGTTGGAAGCGTCATTACCGTGGCATTCTTAGTGATAACTATCTTGATAAAGAGGCGATTGACGACAAACTACTGATCTGGCAAACCCGTCTGACCAACCCACCATTCAACCAGCACATTGTCTTGGCGGAAGAGGGTGGTTTGTTGCTCGGCTTCGTTTGTGTGTTTGGCAACCATGACTTCGAGCGTGGAACCTTTATTGACGCACTGCATGTTGATGACAGCTACCGCGGTCGTGGTATTGGCAAGCAGCTATTACTTGCTGTCGCAGAATGGCAACAACAGTATTTTAAAGACACTGGTCTTTATCTAGAAGTCGTATCGCAAAACATTTCTGCAATTGAATTCTACCGCCATATTGGAGGTCAAGAATGTCAAGAGCGAACTTGGCGTGCGCCAGGTGGTACAGAAGTATTGGAGAAGGTATTCCGTTGGAAGAATGCTCAGTCACTAGTCAGTGGGATAGAAGAAAACGTTATTTACTCCTAGTCTGACGTTTTAGCTTAGCAATAAGAGCAGCATCAACGCTGCTCTTTTTTGTGCCTGCCCTAAAGTTTTGTGTTTCAGTGGGCGACTTAAAAGCAAAGCCCCATGGCTTTTAGCTCTGACTCGCATTGCTGAGCATTTTCAAACTGAATGGCTTCCATGCCTACCGCTCGGGCCCCTTCGACGTTGTATGGCATATCATCAAGAAATACCGTTTCCTCGGCCTGAAGCTGATATGTTGAAAGTAGGGCTTGGTAGATCTCAGCTTGTGGCTTTAGTAACTGCACTTCAGAAGAGATGATTGCACCTTCAAACAGCGGCCAGAATTCATAGGTAGCACGAAGATGCTCAACAATTTCGTTGACGTTGTCTGTGAGCGCATAAACGCGATATCCTGCACTTTTTATTCTTTTTAGCAGTTCGACACTGCCGTAAAGTAATATTTGTGTATGTTTTACGTAGTAAAAAAAGCGGTCCATTTCTTCCGCTGTCACTTTGTGCTCACGTTGATAGCACAGTTTGGCTTCCTCTTCGGAAATGATTCCTTTGTTTAAGTCTTTCCAGATTTGTGATGAAAACAGCAACTGGGCCATTTTTTCCGCTTCTACTGAGTGACCAAATGTTAAGCGAACAATCTCTACCGGAGACCAGCGTACTAATACATTTCCCACATCAAAAATTACGTTTTTTATTTGTAAAGGTTCCATAACACACTCCAAGCCAATTGTTCATCACCGCGTTACATCCACAGTGAATGCTGTCGTTAAATCTTTGGAAGTTCGAGCTAAAGGCGCTGTTTAAACGTCTCGAACGTATATGAGATTAACATCCCTTAGGATACAACGCGATTATCGCAAAATTACACTAAACTATATGCAACTTCATTTATTTGGTTGTAAATCAAGTGTCTCTATCTTAAAAGATTGAAATTAAAGACAAGCGTCGCGAAATATTTGCGCCATTTCGCGCTGCTTATAAGCGTTAAGTAATATATAATTACTTAATAATAAAACGATAAGAATGAATGCAAATCACACTATTGGGACGTCAGGCGGAGTAGGCAAAATAGATAATATGGACTCGATACGTAAGGTTTATCAATATGCAGAACCCAATCTGACTCTCGTTGGTTGGATGGGGTTTCTTGGCTTTCCGCTGTACTACTTTGTTTGGGATTTTGTTTTCCCACAGGCTTATGAAAACTTGCCGCTCAGATTGTTTTGTTCACTATTGTTCTTTGGCATCATTTTTAGAAATCGCCTGTCGTCAACGTGGCGAAAATATATCCATATTTACTACCAAGTGACGATAACGATCTGCTTACCGTTTTTCTTTTTCTATATGTTATTGATGAATGACTGGTCCAATGTTTGGGTCATGTCCTTTATGTCCGCGATTTTCTTGCACATTCTATTGGTTCATGTCACAAGAGTTATGTTCGCTCAAACTTTTGCCGGAATAGGTTTAGCGACGTTCTTTGCTTGGGTGGCGAAAGGGTTTCATCTCGATTTAACAATGGACTGGACGCATGTGCCAATCTTTCTCTTTATTTATGTATTTGGCAATTTATTCTACTTTCGGAACCAAGTAGAGCACGAAGCGAAAGTGTCGTTGGCCAAGTCATTCGGGGCCGGAATTGCGCATGAAATGCGTAACCCTTTAAGTGGCCTTTGTACGTCAATCGATGTTATCCAATCAGTCTTACCCAGTAAAAAAGAAGCCGAGAAAGACCAATATCTGATGAGCGGAGAGGATGTCACCCTGCTGCGCGAAGTTAGTGAGGATGCGATGAACATCATCCAGTCGGGCAACGAGACGATAGATTTACTTTTGACATCGATAGACGAAAACCGTGTCTCGCGATCCAGTTTCCAAAAGCATTCTGCTCACTCAGTGGTTGAAAAAGCGATTGAAAGCTTTAGTTATAAGCGTGCGACGGATCGCTTTGCTATATCCCTAGATGCGAGAAGTGAGTTTGATTTTCTTGGTAGCGATACCTTACTCAAATACGTTATGTATAACCTTTTCAAGAACGCCTTCCATCATCGCACATCTGAAGATTTCCACATACATGTCTCCATGACGAGTACGGAGCACTCAAACCAAATCGTTGTAACCGATAATGGTGCAGGCATTGCTCCTGATGTCCTACGTAATATATTTCAGGACTTTTACACAACTGGTAAGTCAGGCAGCTATGGTTTGGGTTTGCCATTTTGTAAAAAAGTGATGCGTTCTTTTGGAGGTAACATTGAATGCCAGTCTCAGCTAGGTGAGTGGTCTCAGTTCACGTTAACTTTCCCGCCGATCACATCTGATATCGTGACTGAAATTAAAAACGATTTGACCAAACTCAAAACCATCCTAACGGTGACTAATCAAGATATTCTTGTGTCGAAAGTGACGGACATTAGCCGTTTTATGGGTTTTGAATCAACGATCTTAGATGTTAATCAAGTGCTCAAAAAGAAAGAGTATGAGTTCGAATTCGACCTGATTTTTATCGATCTTGAGAGCTTGGATGCAAGAGCAAACCAATTGGATAGATTAGAATCTCTTTTGTCTTTCACGGAAGCTCGTATCGTTTATCTTTTTGAGCATCACCCGACACAGAGAGCATGCAAAGCGGCATATGAGCCTATTTGGGTCGAGACTCAAGCCTGGTTATTGAATACTAAGCCAACCATTGACCGTCTCTTGTATGATTCAAGCTATGTATCGACACCAACGGCCTCAGTGGCTTTGGATACGTCAAATAAGCGGACAATTATGGTCGTGGATGATAACGAATCTTTGCGAAAATTTACCGCGATGTTACTCGAAAAGCAGGGCTTTGAAGTGATTCAGAAAGAAGACGGGCAGCAAGCACTGGATACATTAGAGCAAGAGAACGTTGACCTCATTCTTATGGATATCGAGATGCCCATCATGGATGGTGTAGAAGCTTCAAGGCGAATTCGAAGCTCGGATAAAAACTATGCGTCGGTACCTATTATTGCGCATACTGGGGATAGCTCACCTGTTACGCTGGACAAAATAGGCTCTTCTGGCATGTCTGACTTTATCGTGAAACCAGCGGATAAAAATCGCTTATTCGACAAAATCGCAAACTGGATTTAATCACTCGCAACTGTGTTATCTTGAGACGAGTTGATCATAACGCGAATACGGATAAAGAGCTCAGCAAAACTGCTGAGCTCTTTATTTTTACCTACACTCTAGCTTATACAAACTCTAGATCGGGATGAACAAACGCTTCTTGGCAGGCGGAAAGAACGTGATCGACTTCGGCGGCAGTCATGTCCGCATTGACAGAAAAACGAATGATGTTCTTGTTTCTTCCTGTTGCAGGGCGACAGAAAACTGCACCAAAGACATTCCTTTCTTCTAGAAAGTCGCGAACTCGCTCAGTGTTTCTTTCGTTGCCACATTCTAGCGCGATAATTTGCGACTCACTGCGAATAGTAAACCCAATACGTTTTAAACCAACGGCTAGAGACTTCGCTCTTTTAAACAAAATCTCCCGCTTGTCATCGGCTTTTTTTATGACGTCCAGTGTTTTTTCTAACCGAATGATCTCTTGCGGTAACACGGTAGAACTGAAAATGGCAGGATACGCGACAAATGGAAGCGTCTTCGCCAGCTTTTCTGCCCCTAAAATTGCGCCAGCACGATAAGCAAATGTCTTTGCAAGACTTACGGTTACAAAGTCCACCATATGAGTCAAATCCAGCTCTTGCAGTAGCCCAGCGCCTTGCGGACCGTGCGTACCTAACGAGTGCGATTCATCCACAACTAAGCCGCAGTCAAACTCTTGTGCTATTTCGTAGATATCACGTAGAGGAGCAATGGTTCCGATAGTGCTGTAAACCGAATCCACAACAATAATTCCCGAACCATGGCGTGAAATCTGTTTTCGCAAGTGGTTGGTGTTGTTATGCATGAACGGATGAATTTGTGCTCCTGCGATACGTGCACCTTCCCATAAAGACATATGCGCAAAGAAGTCGATATACACAGGTATGTTCGGTGCACAAATAGTCTGTAATAAACCGACATTCGCAGCCCATCCTGATTGAGAAAGCAGACAGCTAGGCATGCCGACAAAACTGGCTAGTTGAGTTTCAAATGCAGGTTTCGACTCATCATCTTGCAAGAAAATCGCGGACATCACGACGTTGTCATCGTGTTGAGAAATCGCATCACGATGCGCGTTTTGAATCTCCTTGTTATGAGACAGTGCAAGGTAATCATTGCTTTGCATAACAACGGCATTACACGGTGGACGTTTACCAAGAACAAGGTGTTTCTTGTTCTCGTTCGGTTCAATTAGATCTTGAATATGAAAATCTAGGCGTTCCTCAATAAAGGAAGGAAGTGGTTTGCTTTGTATAGTTTCACTCATAATAAATCTCTTCTTCATATGGAAAAACGCCAGCGCTGACACTTATTCATATTGCGGATTTTGGGGAGAGTGTCACTAACCAGGTTGCATAAGTTTGCAGACCCTTGCAAACTCGACATTTGAGGGTTGGATGGTGGCTGTAACTCTATAGGGGCCCGGGGTCTAAACTAGTTTGTGCTTAAAGTTTATACGGCGATTTTTCGGTGTTTTTTTCGTGCTTCATATCTGGGTTTTGTATGAGGAATATAAAGTTTGAAAAGTGAAAAAATGGGCGCATTAGATAACAAAAAAGGCGCGAAAATCGCGCCTTAAAATATGATTGGGAAAAGATAATATCAGTTTATCGCTTATTACGTAGATAGCGCTTGCGGCGCTCTTCTTTACGCTTCGCTTTTTCTTCTTCTTTTCGAGCGGTTTCAATCTCGACTTCAATCAACTCTTGAGTGATCATTTCTGGGCGCTCTAGTGTAATTTGGCCTAGTATGCCTTGGCGAAGTTCGTGCAACAAAATCTCTGATACTTTGTGCAAGTCCACACGTCCACCTGCGCGTAGTGCACCACGGCGGCGACCAATCTCTTCCATGATCTCGATATCTGATTCAGGAAGCTCTTCGATTTGGTAACGCTCTTTAAGCTTGTCTGCATAGTGGGCTGCTAGGTACTCAATGGTGTAAAACGCAACCTCGTCGTATTCCATCGCAGTATCTTTTACAGCGCCAGTAGCAGCTAAACGGAAGCCACTGTGTGGGTTTTCCACTTTTGGCCACAGAATCCCTGGTGTATCGGATAAAACGATGCCATTTTGCAGGTTGATGCGCTGTTGACGACGTGTTACCGCTGGCTGGTTACCTGTCACCGCGATCGTTCGACCAGCTAGAGTATTGATGATTGTCGATTTCCCAACGTTTGGGATGCCCATGATCATGGTACGAATGTTTTTACCGATCTCTTCACGGTGTGGGGCAAGTTTACGGCAAAGCTCCATGATTCGATGCACTTCTTGCGGTTCTGACGTCGTGATTGCCATTGCTTTTACGTGTTGCTCTTGCTCCAAGTGCTCAATCCATAATTGAGTTAACTCAGGATCGGCCAAATCACGCTTGTTCAAGACTTTAACGACCGGCTTGTCACCACGGATTTGAGAAATCAAAGGGTTTTCACTACTGAAAGGAATACGAGCATCCAGTACTTCGATGATCACATCCACTTGTGGGATTGCTTCTTCGATCTCTTTACGTGCTTTGTGCATGTGGCCAGGAAACCACTGGATTGAGTTATTAACCATTTGAATTTAATACCTTAATTTTCTTACTGCTCCAACGGGCGTACGAGTAGTAATTTGAGCTTCGAGCAGCATAGTTTTAGACAGAGTGTGTTAAAACCGTACTTACTTTTGTGGCTCTGTACCGCAAAGTTGAGCGTTTCTTTCGTGTTAATGAGCTAGTTTATCACGGAATGAAGGCGAAGCATTCAAGATGGAGACAAAAAGCCACGGTTTACAAACGAGCAAGCAAACATTTGTTGAGTATGCTCGCCAACGGACTTACAACAAGTATTCACTTTGGTGAGATATTAAGCGCAAATATTGTGTAGTCAAAGGTGGATTGTTTTGTCGGTTTTTTCTGGCTTATTTCAAATTTTTATCTTTATATCAGCAATTTATATTTCATTTCGCTATTAGTCGAAATTTGACTTTTAGCCGACACAAATTAATCTGACTGCCCAGTCCGAGTAAGGCTTTATGCTCAGTACGATAAGTCGTATTACAGCGTTGTCCGTTGCCACATTTTTGCCAGTAGTTTCTTTTTTAACTCATTGATAGTGACAGTTATTGAGAACAGACAAGCAGACTGAGTTTTACATTGAGGCTGAGTAATGCTGGTCGATTTTGATCAGCGAGTGGCAGGATTAATTTAACCAATCGAGCAGGAGATCGAAAATATAGACTATTGGATAGAGATAAATGAATACACAGCTTAATGTGATGGTGATTGATGGTCATCCTCTACAAACCAAGATACTTACCCAAATATTGGGTCATAGTGGCGCTTCAGTCAGTACATTCAATTGTGTGGACACTGCTAGTCAATGTGCACAAGAGCAATATTTTGATGTGATCTTTTGCGATCTCCAGATGCCGGGAAAAGGCGGTATCGACATCTTGGAAGTATTCGACCAAATTCAGTATCACGGGCAAGTCGTGCTAGTCAGTTTGTTGGAGCAGAGCATCATCTCGGCAGTACGAGAAATGTGCGAAGGGTTTAGTTTTGAGATATTAGGAGAACTGCCTAAGCCGTACGACGAAATGCAAGTGGTTAAACTCCTCAACCAAATAAAAGATGAAAGAACGCGAAAAACAGCGTTTGCTCAACCTATCGTACTGCAAGACCAAGAGTTTTTGTTTGCTTTGGGTGAAGGGCGAGTGAAGAATTATTACCAACCTTTGGTAGACGCACACAGTGGTGAGCTTTTAGGTTATGAAGCGTTAGCGCGTTGGGTGCATCCCATTTATGGCGTGTTGTTACCAAACCACTTTCTTCCGATCGTAAAACGATGCCATTTGTCTTCTGAACTTTTTCAATCAGTGCTGATTAATACAATCTATGACATCAACAATAGGGGATTAACCCAAAAGGTCTCGATTAATGTCGACCACGAAAACTTGAACGACCCTGACTTCTCGCATCGTTTTATTCAACAATGCTCGGAAAGTGGTGTCGACCCGTCACAAATCACCATTGAGATTACAGAGCGGGAAGCTTTCCAAGCTAGCACGTCTATCTACAAAAACCTCATCAAACTCAGAATGAAAGGTGTCACGGTATCAATTGATGATTTTGGTACGGGCTCATCTACATTTGAAAAGTTGGCAAAGTTACCTTTTAACGAGATCAAACTTGACCCGCGTTTTTGTCTACGGAGCGAGTGAAGACCTGAAAAAGAAAAGCATTGTCATCGCTATTTGTGCTTTAGCGAAAAGCCTCAATATTCGTATTGTCGCAGAAGGTGTCGAAGACGAAGTAACCTATAAAACCATGCGCGAATGTGGAATAGACATCTGCCAAGGCTTTTACATTGATAAGCCCATGCCGTTAGAGGTAATCACTATTTTGAAGTAAAAATATGAAAAAATTGAACTGTTTGATCTTTGATGATCAAATGCTTATCTGTGTGGCTATCAGTGATAAAACCGTGAGTACCAAGAAACGTCGATTTTTAGACAAGTTTAATGTGAATGATGTTATTGAACTTGCAAAAGTAGTGGGAACATAAAGTGTTATGAATGTAAGAAGTTTTGTTTCTTCTTTTGCGGTTGCGATGTTGTTATTTATTGTATCGGTGACCATGATTGGTGCTGTACTCATCTCTTATGAGGAGAAGCAATTTAATACGTACGCTAACAATTTAGCAAAAACAAAGCAGAAGGTCATTCTGCTAGGCTTGTTGACCGAAGCTCAATTGGCGCAGTATGAAAACTTCAGCATCGAACAAATAGAAGTACTCACTGACTTCAGTTTTCAAGATGCAATTTATGCTTTAAGGCCGTATAAAAACCTAGATTATGTAGAAACTGTTGCTCGTAAAGCCCTACACCAAGCAGAAGCTCATTTGTCCAATGTCTACGATAGAGAAGACGCCATATTGTACTTTCGTTCTTACACTAGTGACAAACTCATCTTAGAACGACCAATCCCAGCTCTAGAGGGATCTAAAGAGACGTTTGATATAGAATGGTGCAGAGTGAATTACGCTTGTATTCTTGCCGCGTGGAAAGAGCAGCTCTCCGACCGAGTTCTTATCTCTAAGCCCTTCAAAACCACGTATTCTGATGAGATGGCATTAAGTATCATGAGTCCCGTCTACTATAGAGGGAAGCTTGTCGGCGAATTTTCGGAACAACTGTATTTATCATCGCTTTATAATGAAGGCAAAGCCGTTGACGTAGAGGTTAGTAACGGAAATAAGCAGATAATTATTTACTTTCCGAGCTACCCCTTAGCTCATTTTGCTTACACTCAATCCTATGTTGCCGACAATAATAATCTTGTTATTTACCAATATCCGTTTAGTAAAATAGTGGTGGACTACAGCTTTATTCTTGTCATCTATTTTGTCGTAGCGTTCGCCTATTATCGAAAAGCCAATGAATCTAAACAGAGCAAAATTCAATTAGAAAATGCTCTGAGTGATGTAACGCAAGATGACTTGACCGGATTATTAAATCGGCGAGTATTTAAAGAAGAGCGGTTTAAACATCGAATGGAGGTTGAACCATACTCTATCATTGCGATTGACGGAAATCGTATCAAGAAGATTAATGATCGTTACGGACACCATGTTGGCGATGAAGTCATTGTTATTATTGCAGACTCAATGAGAAAGGTTTTTCGGAACAGTGACTACTTAGTCAGGACTGGTGGTGATGAGTTTATTGTAATTTTGCCCGGATGCAGCATGAGCAAAGCTTCCATGTTAGCGAAAAAGCTCCGTGGCGCTGTTAAACACAATCGTTTAAATACATTAGATATAGAGATCAGCGTTAGTACTGGTGTTGCTATGCGCGAAGAGGATGAAACGATGCAAGAGGTGATCGTGAGAGCAGATGAAGAGTTATATGAAATGAAAAAACAGCGTGTTTGAGGACAACAATACATAACCATGACATAACTGTTTGATAAATTTGACCAAGCAGTACCCTTGGTCTTTTATATTAGTCGAGCAATGCATAATGCTCCTTTGATTGCTGATTATCATAAGACCCAACTGGTACTGTATCGTGAACAAAGACCTTGATCTAAACCTATTAAAAATACTGGTTCTGTTAGAAAAGCATCGTCAGCTTAAACCCGTAGCGAAAGCCTTGGGCAAGAGTGAGGCGTCGATCAGTAAATATCTTGCTCGCTTACGCATCCAACTTGGTGATGAACTATTCATTCGTCACCCACATCATTTAGAACCCACCAACTTTCTGATGCGTCAGCTACCCAAAATTGCAGATGCATTAGATAACTTAGAAACATGCTTAGTTCGATCAGAATTCAAACCAGAAAAATACAGTAAGGATATAACGGTCTGTTTACCCCAAACGGCTCAGTACTCATTTGGACACTTGTTGGCGATGGATTTAATGACGCTGTTTCCTAAAGCTCATATTACTGTCGCAACCATCACGGAATATACGGTGGACGAAATCCTTTTAGGCAAAGTGGATGCCCAGCTTCATTACTTCAATGATGAATTGCCAAAATCTATCCATCAGAAATTTATTGGCTACGCGCCTGCTGTGGTTGTTGTTCCGGAAGAGCTTGGGATCACCACTCTTGAAGAGGCTGCCAAACTGCCATTTATTATGCTTGAAATTATCGGTTGGAAAGAGAAAGAGCAGCTTGCAAAACGAGCAATGGAGAATCACGGTATGGTGATCAATCGAATTGCAGCGCTAGATAACGTGAGCAGTGTGCTAAAGCTGCTCAAACAAAAAAAGGCGGCGACGGTTTTTCTGGAGTATCAGGCGCCAATCGAAGGATACCGTTTTATTAGTATTCCTGAATCTTATTACCCCAACGGCTGGCCAAAGGTTGTACTTCAGATGAAGCAAAGCCATCGTCACGACGCAATGCATCAGATATTAACCGATGCCATTGCAAAATATATGAAGAACTAACGATCGCATTGAATGTTTTCAGCGCTTGGGATCGTATGCAGTAATTCAATCAATGAATCTGCATGGTATTTTTTCAAAATACGAGTTTTGTAAGTGCTGATGGTTTTAGCGCTGAGCGATAGTTGTTCTGAAATACGTTTATTTGAATAGCCCTGAGCTAAGTAGTGGAACACCATGGCTTCGCGATTGGATAGCGTGACATCACCAGTAGAAGGAGCGTGAGTAGACTTAAACATAGAGTACCCACGTGAGACACTCACAATCGCGTCAGCAATCGCTTCTTTTGTCTCGTTTTTATTCAAGAAACCATGAGCTCCCATCTCGTAAGCCGCTTTAGAAAGGCTGGAATAGTCGCGTGAAGAAATGAAAAGTAATTTACCTTGATAGCCCGTTGCTAAAATATTCTTCGCCAAACGCATACCATCTCGATCACCAAGGACAACGTCTAGAATAATAAAATCAATTTTTGTATTTCGAACTAAGTCCATTACTTCTGCGCTGTCTTTCGACTGAATGACTTCGGCTGTGTTGATTACGCTCTCAACAAGAGAAGTTAGTGCTTCGCTGTAAAGTGGTTGGTCATCAATGATAAGAACATTATTCAAATGGAGCCTCACTACTATCCGAACTGTCATACCGCCCAACGCAATATGATTGTATTAAGAGGGATTGTAGGAAAAACCTTTCTGATGGAAAGGAAAATGACATTTTCTATAATTGAAATTCACTGAGCACAATTGAATAAGATACTATCGAATACGCCAATACACGAGGGATTTCATATGTGTGGGTATAGTGATAGGCCAACGAAAAACATCAATATTAACCCTAAACTTTTCATCGAAATAGCCGCTAAAAGGGGGAAGGTAAGCTCGCACTAAGTTAACTCATGTTATCCTGTTCAAAAATGAGACATTTTTTCACAGTTTGATATGGAAATGTGCGTTGGCCGTCCTTTTGGTGGTTTACAAACTTTGTTGTAACGACTAAAAAGGATTCTTGGATTTTTAGCCTGAGAATGGCTTCTCATGGCGTTTGCATCAAACTTTTTCTGATGCGTATTTTGGTTGGATAATTGGCTTTATGAGTAACGTAACCAGCACCATTTTGACAGAAAGTGGTACCAATGAGCTTGAAATCATCGAGTTTCATTTAGAAAAAACATTGCCGGATGGCAGCACAAAAACTTGTTATTACGGCATCAACGTTGCGAAAGTACGAGAAGTGATTCGCGTACCAGAGACAACCGATTATCCAAACGCACAACCTCACATGATCGGGGTGTTTTCGTCCAGAGATGTATTGACGCCTTTAGTTGATTTAGCTGGTTGGTTAGGTGTACCAACACGCCAGGACCTAGAGCGTAAATTTGTTATCGTTACTGATTTCAACAAAATGACCAATGGCTTTCTGATTGATAGTATTTCACGTATTCATCGTATCTCTTGGAATGATGTGGAATCACCAAGTCAGTTTTTGGAAGCGGGCGAACAAGATTGTGTAGTGGCAGTTGTCCGCAAAGAAGGCAACCTGATCATGATTCTCGACTTTGAAAAAATCATCGCGGATATTAACCCAGAGCTGAGTATGGAAAAATACGATGTGAAAGGGGATAAGTCGGTAGATCTAAACCAGAGAATGGTGGGTAAGCGTAATGCTAAAACGATCATGGTGGTGGATGACTCAGCATTTATTCGCTCTTTGATTCAAGATACATTAGCTTCTTCAGGTTACAATGTGATCACTTGTAAAGACGGTGGTGAGGCTCATGAGAAATTAATGAGCTTAATCGAGGTCGCGAAAGAAGAAAACTTGCCAGTTAAAGAGCTGTTAGATGCGGTGGTTACGGACGTAGAAATGCCTCGAATGGATGGTATGCACTTAGTGAAGAGACTACGCGATACTGAAGCGTTTCATGAAATGCCGATCATTATGTTCTCATCATTGATGAGTGAGGATAACCGAGCCAAAGCACTGTCTCTTGGCGCAAATGATACGATTACCAAGCCAGAGATTGGCCGTATGGTGAATATGATGGATAAATACGTGTTTAACTTTGCGTAAACAAACCCGATAAGATTAAAAATAAGGCTGCCGATGGGCAGCCCTGTTGTTTTAAGAACAATGATTAATTACTAGAGTATAGTCTTGGTTTTCTCTAAGTGGTGGACCATAAATGATACTGCACTTCTCTTTTGACGCACTCTTGTCATCTCTTGCCATTATCGCTACGAGCCTTTTATCTTCAAAAGCCTCAATTTTCCAATCTGTTGTACCGTACTGATGTTCAAGTTCATGAACAAGCAACCCCAAAGCAGTCTCATCTGCATCAGGGTATCCGTATAAGAAGACGCATCGCTTGTTGGCGCCAATAGTACAGCCTTCGAAAGGCAGCTCTGCTTTGGTGAATTTATTATCAAAATTTGCAACATATGCTTTGCTCTCCAACCCTGCAATCGCCATTTTCCCATAACCGACACCGAGCGCTGATGCAATCGCGCCCTTCATGCCTTCTAATCGCGCTTCACGCGCATCACTTTGAAGGTTTAAAAAGCGTGGTGCGGCAGTGACAGCAAGAATGCCAAGCACGACAATAACTACGACTAACTCTATTAGAGTAAATCCAGTTTGTTTTCTCATATTATTTTCACAGCAAGTTAAAGGTAGAAAAAGTAACACTGACCGTACACTTGTTGTTGTGTAAATAAGTACGGTAATGACAAAATGATCAATAGTATAAAGCGATGAGTCATAAAGTGCTATACCGACGTAGTGAGAATCGATTACGCCTATATAGAGCGGGAGGAGGGTTCAAAGATCTAATGCGGCCGTTTTTGAGCAGTCATTAATTCCGTGGAAGAAATGCTGCATGAACAGTCGAGCATGAATTCGCCTAGATATAAGCATACGCGTACATCGGCTGAATGAAAGACGAAAAGAAGTGACGGCAAACCGCACAAATGGATTGTCTTTTTGTTCACTTTGATGAATGCTACGCGAGATTCATATCACAACACACTCGACGCATTCATCGTGCGAATGTGCTTTGCTTTCGTGTTTGGCTTTCAAATATAAGAATAATCTAAATGGAATTCGATTCGATAAACTTGCTTGCGATAGGGCTAATATTTCTTGGCTCTTATGTACAAACCGCAATAGGCTTTGGCTTGGCAATTGTTGCCGCACCTTTACTGATTCTTTGGGCGCCGGAGTATGTGCCTGCACCAATCTGTTTAGTCGCGTTATTTATTTCGTTGATGAATGCGATGAAGCACCGCAGTAGTGTTGAAATCGGCGGTTTAAAAATGGCATTGATTGGGCGTGTGCCCGGATCGGTCGCTGGCGGCTTGCTACTGTTTTTTGTCTCGACTCAAGCCCTTACACTTTGGATTGGTTTTTTGGTGTTATTCGCGGTTGTGGTGAGTGTTTTACCGTTTCGGGTTGAACCCACACCAGCGCGTATGACATTAGCAGGATTCTTTTCTGGATTGTTTGGTACCAGTTCGGCGATTGGAGGCCCGCCGATGGCGTTGTTGTTGCAACATCAAGAAGCAAATCAGTTACGTGGTAACCTGTCGGCATTTTTTGTTTTCAGTTCCATCATTTCGCTCGTTGTTCAAATTCCCGCTGGTTTCTTCACATTACACCATTTGGTGATTACTATTCCGCTATTACCTGCGGCAGCACTTGGGTATTGGCTCGCGATGAAAACCACCCAATCGTTACCAAAAGAAAAAATTCGGTTTGGAGCACTTATGTTGTGTTTTGTGAGTGGGTTTACAGCAGTAGTACAAGCGTTGAACCAGTAATGCCCTCAGCATCTTAAACTCACAGGGATATCGATCTCCTTTTATTATGCATAGCGCCATTTGTTTGCGCTGACTTGTTCGTTTAGATGAGCGATAGTTTTATGAATAACACTCGTTATGGCACTTTTATGGCAGCATTCTCCTTTGTAATTTGGGGGCTGCTACCCATTTATTATCGTTATTTACCGAATGCTTCAATGGATGAGTTGCTGGCATGGCGAATCATCGGCTCAGTTCCTGTCGGTTTTTTAATTGTGCTTGGTATAACCCGTCGAGGACCGAATTGGAAAGAAATCTGGTGTGACAAAAAATCTTTGTGGTATACGTTTGTCGCGAGCAGTTTGATGTGTATTTCATGGAGTGCGTTCACTTGGGCTTTGACTCACCATCGAGTCATTGATGCAAGCTTAGGCTTTTTTATTGGACCATTGGTTTCAGTGGCGTTAGGCGTGTTTATTCTTGGAGATAAGCTTTCAAAAGGCAAACTCATCGCAATTGTGCTAGCAACAATTGGCGTGATGTATCAAGTGATTCATTATGGCCAGTTACCTGTTATCGCACTAACGATGGGGTTGTTCTTTGCTTTGTATGGGTTGTACAAGAAGAAGATAACATACGACTGGAGCACCACCTTATTTGTTGAGGCGCTGCTATTGACTCCAGTTGCCGTGGCGTATTTGTTTTACAAACAATGGACAGTGGGTGAGTTGGCTTCAGGTGTAGATATCACAACATTGCTTTTGTACTTTGGCAGCGCACCGATCACGCTTTTACCACTGATTTTTTATTCTATCGCGATACGTATAACAAACTTATCGACAGTTGGTTTAATGCAATACATTGAACCAAGCTTGCAGTTTGTTTTGGCTGTCATGTTTTTCGGTGAACTGTTTGATGAAGTTAAAGCAGTGACCTTTGCCTTTATTTGGGTGGGGCTGTTATTTACAATCTTTGAAAGTATTGTCAAAGGGCATAAGCGTAAAAAGCTGGCCAATCATCCTTTATAGTGCACCATTCTTGAATATTCACGATTTCACTCTCACGTCCTCTATTCGAGGGCGTTTTTAGTTCCATAAAGTATTCTCTTACTCGTTTTCTTATATTCGAGTCAAAGCATAATTTGAGGTTAATTGACGCATTATCATTAGGATACCGCTATATTTATAGCCAAGTGACACGCTATATAATGAAAACCGGATCAAAAAGGACGACATATGATCACAGCTCTATACGCTAGCATTCTTGCAATACTGATTATTTGGTTGGCCGTTCAAGTGATTAAGCAGCGTCGCTTAAATCAGGTTGCTTATGCTGACGGAGGAGTAGAGGCTCTCCAAATCGCTCGTAGTGCACAGAGTAACGCGACAGAATATATCCCCATTACTCTGATTCTAATGGCACTATTAGAATTCAATAGCGCTTACCCAACCTGGATACATCTCACAGGCATTATTTTCGTGATCGGTCGAATTATCCATGCTCGAGGTATATTGAAAGAGGACTTAAAAAGGCGTGTTAGGGGCATGCAGGTGACATTCCTAGTGATACTTTCGCTGGTTGTGTTGAATATGATTTATCTTCCGTACGATAAGTTATGGTAAGTCTTCGTAGCTATATCCCGCCGCCATGGGTACTCGTTCTGATTGGGTTAGTACTGAATATTGGCGCGATCGTTCTTACTAGCTTGGTCCTTGATAGGCTTGGCAAACAGTATTCGCAACTCGCAGAGCAAAAGGCGGAAAACTTGTATTCCATCCAACTCGCGTGGAATAGCGTTGAAACTCTAGAAAGAAAAAGAGAGGCGTTGCTGCTTCACTTGCACATAGGTCAGAGCGCAGTGATACCTTCGGAGATAGAACAGATAGTGGAAGGGCACTTATCCTCTTGGACTCATCACGAATCGGATGAAATACAAATAGATAAACTCCCTCAGCTAATGTCAAAGATAAACCAAGCACAAGCTTCGTATAGAGATCGCATTGATGACTATTACATTGAGAATGTAGAGCTCAATGAGGTAATGGCAAAGCAAGATGAAAAGATCGCTTGGTACAAGAATATCGGGCTCTTCTTGCAAGTATTCGGACTCGCATTAATCCTCGCACGTGATTTGGCTAGGAAGCCATAGAACAAAAGTTAACGGTAGGGTTTATTGCGAAATGCCAATTATAATTTGCAAATTGCAATTCATTGCGTGAGCAAACAGTGGCTATTGGTGAAGTTTTAATGAAAGTGGTTAAATAACAACCTGTTTTTGTGCGCTACAAAGTTGGCACGTCTCATGCTTTAGTATGAGTGACCCTTTCTAAGCCGAGGGTCACCTAGCCAACTGACGTTGTTAGTGAACCACTTTGTTCACAAATATATACAGCCAATCACGAATCCTTGTGGTTGGCTTTTTTTATTTAAATGACACAGTTTAGAACTGTGCTTTAATCCAGATCATGCGATGGTCGGAAGACACATCTTTGCCATCACCATACTTGCCGATACGCGCATCGTTAAATAGCTTACGACCTTCTTCATAAGAAGCTGACCAGTATACACCAGAGTCCACCACATTTAGGTTTGCAGAAGGCAAGGCATAATCTACACCCAAGCCAAACGTCGAAGTGATGCGATTCGGATATGGGTGAGTGGAGCTGCGGTCAACAGCGTGTTCGGCTGCACCAAAGCTTGTCGGATAAAGCTCGCCATTCATCACGGTTTGGTTAACCAATGGATCATTATGCAGTTCTTGCATTACAGAGCTAATACCGTCACCGGCTACTGGATCAAGGTTTTGATCGCCCATCATTACGAATTTAGCCCCGCTCGCTAAGCCACCTTGCTTACCTGCATCGTCGTAGAAATAGTCTTTACCTTGAATGTAGTGATGCCAGAACTCTACTTCGGCTGCGTTTTGCGCTTTGTTTTTACCTGGGTCGAATACTGGTGGAGTAGGGTGCGACATCAGTAGATGCACAACTTCCTCGCCATTGCGAGTCGGAATGATAATTGGTGCATCTACGTGGTTTTTAGAAGATAGGCGTACTTGATCCCATTCTTCTGCAGAGTACCACTCATCACCACACTTCATGCCATCTGGAATCTTTTGTGAGCCGTCACAGATAGTAATGGTTGGAATCTTCGCACCTTCCATATCTTTCCATTTAAACGCTTGGAACGTACGCGTATTTGCCGTATCAATCTTGTATTTAGACATTAGGGCAAAGGCATATTGACCGTGGTACATGCCAAAGCCCCATGCATCGCCCGGCATTTGACCTGCTGTTCCATTGTTGTCGAGGTCAAACTCGCTTAGCAAACCTGTGTTGGTAGAGTAAGACTCCGCGTAAGGATATTCGATAGGTTCAAGGTTCGCTTCACCGCCTGCACCATTGATGCTTTGCGCGACAGACAGGTAGTTCTTCTGGAAGCCTTCAAGGGCAGCTTTGTTTTCGCCTGTTCCGTCGTTGTTGTATTCCGCCATCATAAGAACGTCAGGGCGATTCTTCTGAATAATCGCAGCAACGTTCCGAATTTGAATGACTTTTTCCGCAGTGGTTTTGTCTTCAGCGGCGATAGAACCGTCTAAATAGGCAGTAACCAATACAGTTTGCTGCGCTGGTTCAATTTGCATTTCACTCACTAAAGCTTCAAAAGTTGCACGGTCAAAAGAGAGGTTGTAAGTCGCTATTTTTACTTCTTTAGGCTGAACATTGACGTATTCAGTGTCGTCATTACATCCAGATAATAGAGCGGCGCCAACAAGGAGAGCGATAGAGGTTTTGATTGTTTTCATGGGTACGTCATACCTTATAATTGATTCGGCTGAATATTAAAGTCATCAGTAATTGTTTTAAGCGATATCAATCACACAAACGTTTTCATATTTACATGTTCAATTAGTTTTTGTGTGATTTGTGCAATAAACGCAACACTTTCAACACCAAAAGGTTATATGCAAATTGTTAAAAAACGGTGTCGCTTTTAATAGATGAAATGGCACTAAAACATAAGCTGTATGATTGTGTGTGCTAAAATCAATGAGCGGGATGATTACGATAAGTTTGACTTCACTTTCGGGTGAGAAACAAACAAATAAGAACTGGTCAGTTTGGCTTTGCTATTGATGCAAAATAGGGGGCTAACCGATGGGTTCAGTATCAAACTACCAGAGCAGGTTATTTGTCACGGCAATGCTTGCTTCACCACTTCTTTTTTCAACATCTTTATCCGCCGCTCAGTCCGAACGGCTAGAGCAAAACCATGGTCTTGTTGTTGCTTTAGAAAAACGCAACCTTGCAGCCACACAAAATATAGATCGTGTGTTAGGTTTACAAAATGGAAATCGTGTACAAAAGCTGAAAACCAACCAAGGTAAAAACGGCGGTACGCATAGTCGTTATCAGCAGATGTTTAAAGGCGTCCCGATTTGGGGCAAGCAAATTGTCGTACATCGTGATAAACAGGGCCAAATCAAGTATATCAACGGCACTCTCGTAAAGGATATTGCCCGAGATATCAATGATATGGTGCCTAAATTGTCGCTTTCTCAAGTAATGTCTTCAACGCAAAAGCCGTACCGTGAAAACGGATACCAAATAGAGAATCAGCGCCAAGGTTTGCGTATTTATGTCGATAAAAGTGACGTGGCGCACTTAGCTTATATTGTCCAGTTTTTTGCTGATAATGATCATGGTGGTAAGCCCACGCGTCCCACCTTTCTTGTTGATGCTAAAACAGGAAACATTTTGCTGCAATATGAAGGGTTAGCGCACGTAGAAGCGAATGGTCCGGGAGGAAACCAAAAAATTGGTCGTTATCATTATGGTGTGGACTTTGAGTCTCTATTAGTCCAGCAATCCGGTGATATGTGTTTGATGGACATTCCTGGCGTGGTCAAAACCATCAACTTGAATGGTAGGACGTCTGGCAATACACATACGTTCGTTTGTCCAACCAATAGTGTTAAAGAAATTAATGGAGCGTACAGCCCATTAAACGATGCGCATTACTTTGGCAAAGTGGTATACGACATGTACAAAGATTGGCTGAATACTGCTCCCTTAACGTTTCAGCTTCAAATGCGAGTGCATTACCGCAAACGCTATGAAAACGCCTTTTGGAATGGCTCGAGCATGACTTTTGGCGACGGTGCGAGTTATTTCTATCCTTTAGTGAGTTTAGATGTCTCAGCGCACGAGGTTAGCCATGGATTTACAGAACAAAACTCTGATCTGATTTATTCAGAGCAATCAGGCGGAATCAATGAGGCTTTCTCAGATATGGCAGGTGAGGCGGCTGAATTCTATTCACGTGGTTCTAACGATTGGAAAGTTGGGTACGATATTAGAAAGGCTGCCAATGCGGCGCTGCGCTACATGGATAATCCGCCCCTTGATGGTCGTTCAATTGATCACGCGTCTCAGTATGTGAGTGGCATGGATGTGCATTATTCAAGTGGTGTGTTTAACAAAGCGTTTTATCTATTGGCGGTTGAGTACAATTGGGGAACGCGACAAGCGTTCGAGGTTTTTGCGTACGCTAACCAGAACTACTGGACACCAAGCGAAACGTTTGACTCTGCAGCTGCGGGTGTATTGGCCGCCGCCCAAAGCTTAAACGTGGCGGCGAATGATGTAGCCGATGCTTTTGCTCAGGTCGGTGTTTCAGTTGATGGCGGAGTCGTCGAGCCACCATCTAGCACGTGTGAGGCTATCGCCCTAAACAATGGTGTTTCCAGCAACATAGACTCTTCATCTACTGGTGAGTGGCATTGTTTTACGATTGATGTGCCTACCAACAGTTCAGATTTTACTGTTACCACATCGGGAGCAAACGGCGATGCGGATCTTTACGTTAAGCTGGGAAGTGAACCAAGTTTAACCAGCTACGATTGTCGCTCATACAGTAGCAACAGTAATGAAGCATGTAGTATTACTTCTCCGAATGAAGGAACGTGGCACATTGGCGTGTACGCTTACAGCAGTTACAGTAACTTGAACGTGGAAGCAAGTTATGTAGGACAAGAAGCGCCACCACCATCTGATGAAGTTACTACACAATCAATCAACAATGGTAAAACATGGACGGCGATTATTACTGGTTCTGGATTGATGAATGGCGTGTGGAATGTTATTTCAAATACGCCGTGTGATAACGATAACGAGTGCAGTTTATCCGGTATCGGAAAGAAAACCAGTGAGGTTAGCTTTACGTTGACGGATGGTACCGTATTCATCATCGCTAAGCCCTAGCGATTTTTATGTAAATAGGCCCTGAAATATCAGGGCCTTATTTTTTTACGTTCAATTTTCTGTATATAATAGCGAGTCACAAAGAAGTGAGGACGACCTCACCGCTCTATCTTTTCTCGGGGACGACCCCATCTCGTTGGGAAATATGACATGGCTTGGGGAATTCTCTTCATTGCTGGCTTATGCGAAGTGGCATGGGCTGTCGGACTAAAATACTCACAAGGTTTTACCAAATTGGCGGCATCTGGCTTTACCGTTACGTTTATGGTGTTGAGCTTTTGGTTACTTGGAATTGCATTAAGGACGCTACCACTCGGTATCGCTTACGGCGTTTGGGTAGGTATAGGAGCGATTGGAACGGCAATCGTCAGTATCTACATATTTAACGAGCCCGCGACGCTGATAAAATTGCTGAGTTTACTGCTTATTGTTGCCGGTATCGCTGGATTAAAATTATCCGCTTAACGTCAGGTTAAACATAAAAAGAAAGCCAGAGTCGACTCTGGCTTTTTACGTTTTAGTGTTATCTCGCTTTGGGGCTGAAGGGTTAAGCGCTGCGCTTAACGAATGGCAATCGCAAATGGTGGCCAAATACGTTAATGAGTGCGCCCGATACAATTAGTGCACCACCGATGTACGTCCAGATGAGCGGGATTTCGCCGAAGAAAATGATGCCTAACAACACAGAAAATACGATCTGAATATACGAGTAAGCAGACGCTTTGCCCGCTTGCTGAGTTTGCATTGCTTTGGTTAATCCCAATTGCCCAACTTGGGTGAATACACCAACCAAAACCAACATGAAAGTCAGATACAGGTCGGGCATAACAAAATCATCGCCAATCAGTAAGAGTGAAGCGGGCAGAGCAACCAGAGGGAAATAGAAAATGATCACTGAACTATCTTCAGTTTGGCTAAGTTTTCTAACAATGACATAAGCAATTGAGCTACCAAATGCGCCCAAGATTGCAATCATTACGCTAAACATAGGTAAAGTGCGCTCTGCTTCTTGTCCTGTTTCTGGACTTACCATTATATAGATGCCGAGTAAGCACAAGGCAATACAAAGGAACGTCGATGGTTGAATGCGTTCCTTCAAGAAAAAGACGGCTAGGAGCGCAGTAAATACTGGGTGAATGTATTGGAATATGGTCGCTTCTGCCAAAGGTAAGGTAGTCACCGAATAATATACGCACATCAATGCCATGGTGCCCACTGCGCCACGCGCAAACAGTAATGGCTTATTATTGCCCCATACAGAAATTCGTTTTCGCTTAACATCTAAATAGCTGATAACAAGTGAGACGAGTGCCCTCGCTGCAACAATCTCAAATACAGGGATACCATGAAGACTGACATGCTTTACTGTGGCAGACATTAGCGCGAAACCGAATGCGGAGAGCACCATAAAGCGCACACCAATGGGAACCAGAGTGTTGAATGAATTAGACATTTTACTGCTCATTTGTTGCGACAGATCGCACTTTAGCATACTCAGCTCACAAAATGATCCGTGATATTCAAACACATCTGCCGAGAGTGAGAATAAGCAGTAGACTATGGGTTCTCAAGCAACCCTATCTTTCATTCGCGCATGGAGCGCATCTAGGAAATATCTAGATATTTAAGGAGCATACATGATCCCAGTACAAGCAACGCATACTTCTGGCGTTGTCATTTCTAAAATTGATGGCGTCGATAAAATGCTGTTGCTCAAACGTGTTAAAGGTGGTTATTGGTGCCATGTTGCTGGTGGTGTAGAGGCCGGTGAAACCGGATGGCAAACTATTCTCAGAGAACTGAAAGAGGAGACGCAAATTGACGATGTTGAGTTACATACTGCAGACTTTCTAGAACAGTTCTACGAAGCAAAAAATAACCGCATCATGGTTATTCCATGCTTCGTATTACTTTGTCCACCTAACCAATCGGTTGTACTTAACGAAGAACACACTGAGTATTGTTGGTGTACGCTTGAAGAAGCAAAGCGACTAGCGCCGTTTGCAAATCAGCACCACCTTTACGAACATGTGTGGAGGCATTACGTGGATGTGGAGTCGTTGACGCCATTTACGTTGATTGAACAAACAGACTAGACGAGATAACCATCCTTTTTAGCACGTTTGAAATAACGAATATGGAAGTTTGTTCTCAACGCAATGAGGCTGTAGGATTTGTGAGTAGTGTTTACTGAAAAAGGGATAATGTGGATGGATGAGGTCATGTGCCAAAAGGCGTATCAAGGAAATAGCATGCAGGCCAGTTTTTCTGTTTCAGACAGGGTCTCAATTGAGCCTCTTACCACCAAACACGCGACCGTTTTACTGGAAGTGGTGAACACGTATCGAAACAGCCTCTCTGGCTATTTGCCTTGGACGGACTTTGTGACCAACCGCAGAGAAGCGGTGAACTACATCTCTCAGCGCGTGAACAGCAAAGCGTTAGATGCCCACTGGTGCGCTATTTATTTTGATGGGCAGTTTACGGGTGTTATTGGCATTAAAGGTGTGGATTCGCACACACGCGTCACTGAGATTGGCTATTGGCTTGCCAACAATGGGCGAGGACACCGAGTGATCGACCAAGTACTCGCGGTGTTGATTCCTTTTTTGAAGCAGAAAGGGCACGCGCAATTCATCCAATTCCACTGTATGGAAGACAACATTGCCAGCATCAATATTGCTGAGCGTGCTGGTGCTACATTAAAAGAATACATTGATCACGAGTTCGAGACGCTTGACCGCTCTCAACGGCTCGGCATTTATGAGTTGCGTCTGACTTAGCTCCAAACCCACTGATATTTTAATCAGAGTTCGAACTCTAATTTCGCGAGCGCTACAATAGTAACATTGTTGCGCTCGTGTTAATTTGGAGCGTCATTGGTTGAAACTAGGTTAGGAGAAGCATCATGAACGCAATCGCAGAGGTTGAAGTGGACAACCTGTTACAACAAAGCCTTGATCGCTTAAAAGCGGCGTATGCCGCCGAACCTTATCCTAGTTTGGATGAGCGTAAGCAGCGCCTTGTCTTGCTAAAACAAGCTCTGATAGCGAATAAACAAGCATTGGTGGAAGCGCTGAGTGACGATTTTGGTTATCGTTCCGAATTTGATACCGCCATGACCGACGTTTTGCCGACGGTCTCGCACATCAATTACACCATCAAGCAGCTAAAAAAGTGGTGCAAACCAAGTAAGCGTGAATCCGGTCTGTTGCTTGCTCCGTCGAAAGTGACTGTTCAGTATCAGCCACTCGGCGTGGTCGGGATCATTTCGCCGTGGAATTTTCCTGTCATTTTGAGCCTTGCGCCTTTAGTTACTGCTTTGGCCGCAGGTAACCGTGTGATGATGAAGCTCAGCGAATTTACGCCCAAAACCAATAAAGTCATCGTCAATATTTGTCGCGAGTTGTCTGAATATGTCGAAGTATTTGAAGGTGAAGCGGACGTTGCACGATCATTCAGCCAACTGCGATTCGATCATCTTTTGTTTACTGGCTCGACAAATGTTGGTCGCGCTGTGGCAAAAGCAGCGGCTGAAAACCTGACTCCAGTGACGTTAGAGCTGGGCGGGAAGTCTCCGGTGATCATTGCAGAAGATGCAGACATGAAGATAACCGTTGATGCGATTTTGTTTGGTAAATGCATCAATGCCGGCCAGATTTGTGTGGCGCCTGATTACGCGTTTGTACCACAAGAACGCGTCGAAGAGTTCATCACGCTGTTCTTAAAACGTTTTGAAAAACTCTATTTGAAATCCAACAAGAATCAAAAGCTGACCCATATTATCAATCAACGACAGTATGATCGTTTGACTGCGCTACTTGAGGATGCCAAAGCTCAGGGCGCAAGCATCCATACTGTTGAAGCGTCACCTCAACAGGAAAGGCTTTTGTATCCTCATTTGATCACAGACGTGTCGACAGATATGCGCATCATGCAAGAGGAAATATTTGGGCCATTTCTACCCATCAAGCCTTACAAAGCGGTAGATGAAGTGATTGACTACATTAATCAGCACCAGCGACCACTTGCGCTGTATGTTATGTCGGACAACAAATCGACCATCAAGCATATTGTACGCAACACACACAGTGGCGGCGTCGGCATCAACGACACGGTATTACACGTTGGCGCTGAAGATGCGCCTTTCGGTGGCGTTGGTGAATCAGGCATTGGTCATTATCACGGAGTGGAAGGATTCAGAACCTTTAGCCACGCGAAAACCGTACTCCACACGCCGAAATGGCTGCCAAGGACGGGGGCATTAATGCGTCGCAGAGCTATGGCGATAAAAGCGATACAAAAGATTTTTGTTCGATAGTGGTTGGATTGTTAAAACCGCTCAAACGGGCGTTTTTTGCTTCTATGTGTTCTGAATTGCGGATTACCTAAGGTCGGGAAGTTTCCACCACGCGCTGCCAATAGAGAAAGAAAGGCTCTTTTTGAAAGAGCCTTTTTCACGAAATGTCGACAGATTTTTGGAAGTTTAATGCAGAACTTCACTGCTGAATCTTAAGTATTTGCAGTCGTTCATTAGCTCCTTAAATGCCTTTCTATCTAGCTTAATTAGAGTTTCATGATCGCCGGCTTCAAGATAGACATGTTCCAAGTTTGCTAATCTTTCATCACAAACGGTCGACATGTGGTAAGGACTACCAATCGGTGGAATCGCGCCGTGCTCACAATCAGTGAAGAGTCGGTAAACCATACGCTCTTTCACCAAGTGGAAAGTAGCGTTAAATTCATCGTTTAATCTCGACAAACTGATTTTGTTGTTGGCAGGTAAGACCGCCATCATATGATGCCCTTCATGATCCTCAAGAATGACGCCTTTTGCGATATTCATTAAAGGCACACCTGCGGCAACACCACTTTGTAGCGAGCTATGACTGTGGCTGTGATTCACGGTTTGAAAGTGAATGTTGTGCTCAGTCAAATATTCATCTAATCGGGTTGCAATCGTCATATAGCCTCCACGTGTATGAGACCCATAAAGAGTATAGGTGAGGCAAGCGACAATCGCGTATTTTACTCTGGTTTCGCTGACGCTCTTTCCGCTCCTGTTCTACGCTTATTGCAAGCCAGCGAGAAAGCGTGGTTAACAATAATAAACAGGGGGCAACATGAGCAAGCCAATCATCGCCGATAATAAGCCGATTAAAGTGAATCTAACCGAAGGGCGAGAATATTACTTTTGCCGATGTGGACGTTCTAAAAATCAACCTTATTGCGATGGGTCGCATTCGGGAACAGGCTTAAAGCCAATGAGCTTTACTGCGGAAAAAGATGAAGAAGCGTATCTCTGCCAGTGCAAGCATACCTCTAATGCCCCATTTTGTGATGGAACACATAAGCGTTTTTCTTCTGAGCAAGTCGGCAAAGAAGGCCCTGAGAAAAAACGAGAGAAAAGTGACAAACCGACTGCGTCCGCTACTCAAGAAGAACCAACCCTCGAGTTTATCCACCAATTAGCGAGAGAAGGGCTCTCTAAACTCGGTCATCATGGTCCGATGGCTGCAATGGGGGTTCCTAGGCATTTGCTACCACATTGGGATGCTATACAAATCATGGTGGCGCAAATGGCGACACAACCGTTGTTAGAAGACGTTCCCGTGTCTACCGAGTTGATTGTGGGGCCAAACGCGCGTAAGCCGCTCAAGCTCGCTATTCCTTTGTTGGTGTCGGACATGAGTTTTGGCGCACTTTCGGAAGAGGCGAAAATTGCGCTAGCAAAAGGTGCTGAGTTGGCAGGGACTGGGATTTGCTCCGGTGAAGGGGGGATGTTACCTGAAGAACAAGCTGCAAATTCGCGGTATTTCTATGAGCTTGCCAGTGCTCAGTTTGGCTACGATGAATCTAAGCTTCTTAATGTTCAGGCTTTTCATTTTAAAGGTGGGCAGGGCGCCAAAACAGGCACGGGTGGTCATCTTCCAGCAAATAAAAATGTGGGTAAGATCTCTCAGGTGAGAGGTATCCCCGAAGGCCAACCAGCAATCTCACCGCCAACATTTAAAGACCTTCATACTACTCACGATTTCAGAAAGTTTGCTGACAGAGTCCGTGGCATCACTGGCGGCATTCCAATTGGCTTTAAACTCAGTGCAAACCATATTGAGCAAGACATACAATTTGCGCTCGATGCGGGTGCCGATTACATCATCTTAGATGGTCGCGGTGGTGGCACGGGCGCGGCGCCAACTATGTTCCGTGATCATATTAGCGTGCCAACCATTCCTGCGCTAGCTCGTGCGCGTAAGTACTTAGATGAAAAAGGCGCAAGTGACCGCGTCACATTAATCATCACTGGTGGGTTGCGAGTTCCTATGGATTTTGTCAAAGCGTTGGCACTTGGGGCAGACGGAGTGGCGATAGCCAACAGTGCGATGCAATCGATCGGTTGCGTCGCGGCTCGCATCTGCAACACCAATAATTGCCCGGCAGGCATTGCGACACAAAATGCCGATTTGAGGCAGCGTCTCGATATCGAAAAATCATCTCAGCAATTGAAAAATTTCTTCGAATCCTCCGTCGAGCTCATGCAAGTCATGGCAAGGGCATGTGGTCACCACGCTCTGAATGAATTTAGTCGCCATGATTTAGCGACTTGGGATCACAACATGGCGAGGCTGTCTGGGATCAAGTATTCAGGTATGGACTTAAACTGATCTATATCCATATTTTCTGCATATAGGTACATGTTTGATAACAATTATTTATTAGCCGAGATATGGAAATTTTGACTTGGCGTTAACTAAAAATTCAGTGTATGAACTACGCTGTTTGAGGTGGATATTCGATTTGTTGAATAACAAAGAGTGGTTACCACAACCACGATACGAAGGAGCATTATATGAGCAACACAAACGGCGGTTCGGTAGGTAAATGTCCAGTTATGCATGGTGGGCAAACATCTACAGATAAGTCGGTGATGGATTGGTGGCCGAATGCCTTAAACTTAGACATCCTGCATCAACACGACTCCAAAACCAACCCATTTGGCCAGGACTTTAATTACAAAGAAGAACTGAAAAAGCTAGATGTCGAAGCACTTAAAAAAGACTTAAAAGAGTTAATGACTGATAGCCAAGACTGGTGGCCTGCCGACTGGGGACATTACGGCGGTTTAATGATCCGAATGGCATGGCACGCAGCGGGTAGTTATCGTATCGCGGATGGACGTGGCGGCGCTGCGACAGGCAACCAGCGTTTTGCTCCTCTCAACTCTTGGCCAGATAACGCAAACCTCGACAAGGCTCGCCGCCTTTTATGGCCAATCAAGAAAAAATATGGCAACAAATTAAGTTGGGCCGATCTGATTGTCCTTGCCGGTAACATGGCGTATGAATCCATGGGCTTTAAGACCTTTGGTTTTGGCTTTGGGCGAGAAGACATTTGGCACCCAGAAAAAGACACTTACTGGGGGTCCGAGCAAGAATGGTTAGCCACAAGTGACGCTGATAACAGCCGCTACTCTGGTGAGCGAGATTTAGAAAATCCACTTGCCGCAGTAATGATGGGGCTTATCTACGTCAACCCAGAAGGGGTGGACGGTAACCCAGATCCCCTCAAAACAGCACATGACATGCGTGTGACCTTTGCGCGAATGGCAATGAACGATGAAGAAACTGTCGCGCTCACAGCGGGTGGTCACACGGTCGGTAAGTGTCATGGTAATGGTGATGCCGCAAACCTTGGTCCAGAGCCCGAAGCCGCAGACGTTCATGAACAAGGTCTTGGCTGGATTAACCACAAAACACGTGGCATTGGCCGTGACACGGTAACGAGCGGCATTGAAGGTGCTTGGACGACACACCCTACACAATGGGACTACGGATACTTCCACCTATTATTTAAGTACGATTGGGAACTGAAGAAGAGCCCAGCAGGTGCATGGCAGTGGGAGCCAATCGACATTGAAGAAGAAGACAAGCCTGTCGATGTTGAAGACGGCTCTAAGCGCTACAATCCAATCATGACTGACGCCGATATGGCGCTCAAAATGGACCCTGAATATCGCAAGATTGCAGAAAAGTTCCAAAATGACCCAGCGTACTTTGATGACGTTTTTGCTCGTGCCTGGTTTAAGTTGACACACCGCGATCTAGGACCAAAATCATGTTATTTCGGACCTGATGTGCCAAGCGAAGATCTTATTTGGCAAGACCCAACGCCTGCAGGTAAGACAGACTACGATGTTGATTTAGTGAAAACAAAAATCGAAGCAAGTGGCCTATCCATTAGTGAGCTAGTAAGTACGGCGTGGGATAGTGCGCGTACTTACCGTGGCTCTGACCGCCGAGGTGGCGCAAATGGTGCGAGAATTCGTTTGGCTCCGCAAAAAGATTGGCAAGGAAACGAGCCAGAGCGTCTAAGTCGTGTTCTTGCTGTGCTAGAAAAAATAGCAGCAGAAGAGGGCTGTAGTGTTGCGGACGCTATCGTGCTTGCTGGTAACGTAGGTATTGAACTGGCTGCGCGTGCCGCAGGTCATGATGTTTCCGTACCATTCGCGCCAGGCCGAGGTGATGCCACCCAAGAGATGACGGATGTTGAATCATTCGAAGTTCTTGAGCCTGTTGCTGACGGTTTCCGAAATTGGTTGAAGAAAGACTACGCGGTTAAGCCGGAAGAGTTGTTGCTCGACCGAGCGCAGCTTATGGGTTTGACAGCACCAGAAATGACGGTACTCATCGGTGGTATGCGCGTTTTAGGCAGTAACTACGGCGGTGGAAAAGAGGGCGTATTTACTGACCGAGTAGGCACTTTGTCGAATGATTTCTTCGTGAACCTTACTGACATGTCATATATGTGGCAACCGGTAAGTGCTAATCAGTACGAAATCCGTGATCGTAAAACAGACCAAGTGAAATGGACGGCGACTCGAGTGGATCTTGTCTTTGGCTCAAACTCGATTCTACGTTCGTACGCGGAAGTGTATGCGCAAGATGATAATCAGGAAAAATTCATCCACGACTTCATCGCTGCATGGACGAAAGTCATGAACGCCGACCGTTTTGACTTGTAGTAAGTGAAACGATGCAAATCGGTAGATGCGTAAACAAAGTTGATGAATAAGTAAGAGAGGCGGGCGCAAAGCTCGCCTTTTTCTTTACCTGTCTTTTTACTTTGATTGTTACTTTGATTGAAAATTGAGCTCATTTGAACCATAATAACTAGACCATATGAACCATAGGAGCTTGATATGGCAACTGCAGCATTAAAAAGCTTTAAGCCGAAACAATCTCATAAAGCCAATTTCTGGCTTATGTTAGGTATTGAAGATGCTGAAACGGGTCGTATTGATGCGGTTCACAAAGGCTTTGAGCCCAAGGTATACCGGAACATTGTTGATCGAGTAAAGCTTTCTCAAAGTGAATTCCAACATGTGACACTGATTCCTGTTAGTACAATTAAGCGTCGTCTTAAAAATGATGAGCGTTTTAATACTCAAGAGAGTGATGCAATCTATCGATTAGCGATGTTATTGAAACTCGCAACAGAGTTGTTTGACGACGAAGAGCGCGCGTTAAAATGGATGAGAGAAAATGTGTACGGCTTAGGTGGAAAAAGGCCGCTAGACATGGTGTCGACTACGGTGGATTTTGAAATCGTAAAAGATTTGATCGGCCGTTTAGAGCACGGGGTGTTCTCGTAATATGAAGCTTTATCGTCTCACACAAAAGAAATTCGCTGACACGCCATTCAGCCCCGTTGGCGCAAAGTTATTTGGAGGGCGATGGAACTCAAAAGGAACCGAAGCCCTCTACTTCTCTGAATCGGAATCCCTTTGCTCGTTGGAAGTGTTTGTTCACGTAAACAACGACCCTGCCATCACCAAACTGTACGATTTATATCGTATTGAAATGCCAGAATACCTCATCGCCACCTTAGATGAAGAAGATCTCCCAGTGACGTGGCGAGCAATACCGGCGAGCGAGTCTACACAGTACATTGGTGACCAGTTTCTAAATGATCCTCATCCCGAGTTTGCCGCACTGCAAGTGCCTTCAACGATTTCACCTCGTGATAAAAACTACGTGGTGAACCCAAATCATCCCAAAATGAAAGAGATCATCAAGAAAGCCGAAAAGCTCGATTTCGCGTTTGACCCACGCATTTTCAAATAAACACGCTGGCTTTCTCTCGCTTTAAAATATTCAGCGCTTACCTGAGATAAGCGCTGAAGCATAAAAGCTTATTCTCTTGGTTATTGTCGGTCGTAAGTGAACTGTTGCGCTTCATTTGCACTATTGTGGTAATGCCCAAGCACCAACTCCGCACCTTTGTAAGATAAATGGCTGTCATCCGTATACATCGCGTTGTTCGCACCAACTTTCATTCGACATACGCCATTTCTGCAAATGGCATCGGTCAAGTCGACAAACTCAATGTGCTCAAATTGCTCAAAGTAGTTCACTAACTTCGCCACGTTTTGAGGGTGATGTCGCTTGGGAGAAAAATCGCATGCGGACTCTTTTGTCTCGCCAAACAAACGCGCTTTCCAAAGGCATTCTCCTACCGCAAAAGGTGCAGAAGGCGTTGGTCCGAAAACGACCACTTCTTTCCCTTCCAGTTCATTCAACAATCCAGTTAATGATGTCTCATAATCGGCTTGTGAAAGCTCTTTATTGAAGTTGGAAGAGATAACGACGCGACGAATAGAAGGGGTACGCAAAATGGTATCGACTGCCTGTTTGAAGAACTGTCGGCAAGAAATTGATCCAGCATCTTTGATGATGTCGACATAACCGACTGCACAGGAATCTTGAGTAAGTTGCACCACGCCAGTTGGTGTTACTTCGGACAGACGCTTCACGTAAACCATGCTGTGACTATTGCCTAACACAGCGATGGTGGGCTGCGGCGCAGACGAGCACACATCGTTAACGTCAGTGTTGCCGTTGCAATTTAAACCGTAACCGTTATTAACGCGCATGGCCTCGAAAAATGCGCTTCTTTCTGGAAAACCACCGTTTTGATGACCGATAACGCCGAACGTCAGCAAGGGTAACGTCAAAACCGCAATAACCGCAGACACAGTGCGCATGCTCATGGCTTTCCGGCTGCGGAACGGCTTTTCCACAAAGCGCCAAGTGAAGTAAGACAGTACAAAAAGAGCGGCAATGTAAAGCGAGATATTGACGTCTTGAGTTGCGTCCAGCATGTAGCGGTAAAACACAAATAGCGGAATATGCCACAAGTACAAGCTGTAGCTGATTAAGCCGACGAACACGACCCATTTTAGGCTCAGCAATTTACCGCAGACATTGTCTTTAGAGGCAAACAAAATCACTAACGCGCTACCGATGACTGGCACCAGCAAAGTGATACCAGCGCCATCTTGCGATTTTTCAAACAAAAGTGCAGAAGCCAATATCAAAACGATGCCAATGGTTGCCAGCGTATCGTTGGATTGAACTTGGGTTTTTCTCATTACTAATGCGAGTAATGAACCGGTTGCCAGCTCCCAAGCACGAGAGAAGATCATGTAGAAGGCGAAATCAGGATCGTTGCTCGCATAGACAATAGTCATCAAACTCAGCGCAAATACCGCGACAAAAAAAGTCAGGAAAAACGCGTTTTTGCCACGAGCGAGAAGCATGAGTAGCAAAGGAATGACAATGTAGTATTGTTCTTCAACGCCCAAGCTCCAAGTGTGAAACAGCGGATTGGCTTGATCTTCTAAACCGAAGTAATTGTGGCCTTTTAAATACAGAAGAATGTTGGATGAAGAAAGAATAGAAGACACTGCGAACTGACCAACGTCTTTGTGCGCTTGTGGCAAAAATAACCACCAAGACATCAAATAGCTTACGGCAATCACCACCAGTAGCAGGGGAAGTATGCGGCGAATGCGTCGCTCATAAAAATCACCGAGGCTGAACTTCTGGTTTTCCAAATCGTTAATCACGATGGTGGTGATCAAATAGCCGCTGATAACAAAAAATACGTCGACGCCAATAAAGCCACCAGCGAACTGCTCAACTCCTGCATGAAACAAAATCACCAACGTGACAGCAATCGCCCTTAATCCGTCTACTTCCGCTCTGTAAGTCATATCGTGTCCCTCCAACATTCCGTTTAACGAAGTAGAGCAAAATATGAACCAGAAATAATGTTGCTTTAAATCAGCACCTTAAATTGATTATCAAAATGAAAAGGCTGGGGGAAATAACGAATTCCTAAATTGAATTTCAATATGGAAATCCCAGAAAGAGTGATGTTAAGAAGCGCCAAATCAAAGAACGTAAAGCGCCAGGCTCTTAGACTTCATTGAAAATGATAACGCTAAAGAAACAATGACAGAGAATACGATTCAGGAAAAAATTGCCAGCTTTACTTGTATCGAAGAAGCGCTGGATTACTTCGAAATCGAGTTTGATAGCCGATTTATCGAAAACAACCGAACCGAGTTGGTTAAGAGATTTAATGGCTACTTAATCCTCACTAAACCGGATGATTGGTTTTCAGGCCGCCGCGCACTGAAAAATGCCTACTGTAAAGTACAACGCAGTTTACTAAGTAAAACGACACGTTCTGCGTGCCGAGGTTGTACATCTTGTCAAAGACGTTAATTCTTGGTGGCTTGCCTAAAAAAGAACCCTGCATCTTGGCGTCACAGGGGGAAGAGCAAGGTTCTTTTGGGTTAGCTATTGGTTTGTCGCGAGTTGCGAATCAGCTTTACGCAGATGAATTAACCCGCATGATACGCAGGGTAGTCCACTAAGCCTTTTTCACCGCCGCCGAACAATGTGGCAGAGTCATGTTCTGCCAGTGGGTAGTCATGCTTGATGCGGCTTGGTAAGTCTGGGTTTGCAACAAACGGACGACCAAAACCGATCATGTCGGCTAAGCCACTTTCAATCGCGTGTTGCGCCTTTTCTGCGTTGTAACGACCGGCATAGATCAGTGTGCCTTTATACGCCTCACGAACTGCGGTTTTAAAGTCATGCGGAGTATCTGGCGCGTCGTCCCAATCCACTTCTGCAATGTGAATGTAAACCACATTGAGTTTATCAAGCAGCGCAGCGGCAGCGGTGTAGGTGTCGACTGGTGTGCTATCAACGGTGCCGTTTAACGAAGTGAATGGTGCAAGACGAACACCAACACGCTCTGCGCCAATGGCTTGCGTCATTGCTTCGACCACTTCACCAAGAAAACGCAGACGGTTTTCAATTGAGCCGCCGTATTCATCGGTGCGGTTGTTCGCTTCAGAATCGATAAACTGGTTAACCAAGTAGCCATTTGCTGCGTGAAGTTCGACACCATCAAACCCAGCTTCTATCGCGTTTAATGCGGCTTGTCGATATTCTTCAATAACATTCTTGATGTCTTGTTTGGTCATTTCACGTGGCTCAGCCACGTCGACGAAGCCAGGTTCCTCTGTGTCATTGTCGATAAATACTTTCACGTTTTCTGCTTTGAGCGCAGAAGAAGAAATAGGTTGCTTGCCGCCGATGTTGTCAGGATGAGTCACACGACCAACGTGCCATAATTGCGCGAAGATAACGCCGCCTTTCTCGTGCACTGCATCAGTTACTTTTTTCCAGCCAGCAATTTGCTCTGGGCTATAAATGCCCGGTGTCCACGCATAGCCTTGACCCATTGGTGAAATTTGTGTGCCTTCTGCAACGATTAATCCCGCTTCGGCGCGTTGAGCGTAGTAGGTCGCCATCATGTCGTTAGCGACATTACCCGGTTGAGAGGCTCGAGAGCGCGTCATCGGAGGCATAACGATGCGGTTTTTTAATGAGAGAGAGCCAAGTTGAATCGGTTGAAATAATGCGTCTGTCATAGGAAACCTCGTTATTGTTTAGTTTGAATCAGTTCGATTGGGTAGCCGTCGGGATCTTTAATGAAGGCGATGTGCGTTTCTCCTCCTTTCATTGGACCGGGTTCGCGAGTGACGTTGCCACCAAGCGCTTTGATTTGTTCGCAAGCTGCGTAAATGTCTTCACACCCAAGCGCTATGTGTCCGAATGCGTTACCTAAGTCGTAACTGCCGGCATCCCAGTTATAAGTTAGCTCGATGGTCGCGCCATCTGGTTGATCAGGGCTCCCAACAAACACCGGTGAGTAACGGTATTCTTGGTTTTCAAAAACGATCCAAAACGCTCATTCCCAGAACGTTTGTATAAAATTCGATAGATTTGTCTAGGTCAACAACACGGATCATCGTGTGGAGAAACTTCATAAGTCGCCTTTCATAACGTTGCGTAATCACGATGCAAACCTTATCGCCACTCTAAATAAACTGGAAATTATCGTTAATTATAAAAATGATTATTTAACGTTATGGACAATGAGGTTGTTGGCCCTACAACGTGCAAACAAAGATTACTCGCCATTTCTTTTTAATAATTGGCATATGCTAATTACTCCTTTTTACAAGCCGAGTACTTAACATGTCCGTAAATAGTCACTTTCATTCCACTCACGAAGCTCATTATCAATGTGCGGTTTGTTCTTCCATCGATGCGAATCCGAACTCT
This sequence comes from Vibrio sp. JZG10, assembly GCF_054064075.1. Lineage (NCBI taxonomy): Bacteria > Pseudomonadati > Pseudomonadota > Gammaproteobacteria > Vibrionales > Vibrionaceae > Vibrio > Vibrio sp. JZG10. The sequence goes on along the minus strand of NZ_JBSUGE010000002.1, from coordinate 392,798 downwards.
TTGGCTGTGAACTACCAGTGTCTAGCCGATGGTTCTGTTGTCGGAGAGTTTCACGTTTTACCTCGTCATCAAGGTTACACAGACCTGTTGCATGGTGGCATTGCGAGTTCGCTGCTCGATGGTGCAATGACACACTGTTTGTTATTTAGAAACATTCAAGCCCTTACAGCGCAGTTGGATGTGCGCTACCATGCACCTATCGAGCTAGATGAGCGCGTCACAATTACTGCACACTGTGAAGGTGAACGCCGCGGTATATATCAACTGGTGGCTCAATTACTGGTCAATAATGAAGTTAGAGTGACGGCAAAAGGGAAGTTTATTCGTCCTAAAGAGGCGTAAATAAAAACTCGTTCTACGGAGAGATAATGAAGAAATTTGATGAGCTGTACGCAATTGCGACGAGAAAATCTCAATATGACCAAACCAACACTTGGTTTAAAGGCGTAGAGACTTATCTGGAGGCCATTGGCAAAGAAGTCGATGAAGTCCGTGAAGAGATTCGTGAGGACCGCCTTTGTCATTTGGAAGACGAGTTAGGCGATGTGTTGTGGAACTATCTTAACGTATTAAAAGTGTTGGAAAGAGAAAAGGGCATAGATCCTGAGAAAGTACTCGAAAGAGCCTGCACTAAATACGAGCAGCGTGTATCTGCGATTGAATCGGGACGCAGTTGGGATGAGGTTAAACAGCAGCAGAAACAAGCCTTGAACGCGGAACATGAAGCCGCGCAGTTAGAGACCATGAAGAGCCAATAACTGCGCGTGATATTATTTAAGATGCGGCGGGATGGGGAAGCCTGATCAATCCTTCGTGCTATTGACGAGCAGCAGGTCACAAGGCGGTTGATCAAGTAACGTGTCTACAGTGCTGCCAGACCAAAATTGGGATGACATGCTTCGTTTACATGCGCCCATAATCAGAATTGCCGCTTGTGATTGCTTAACTGCTTTTGGTAACGCCGTTTCAGGGTTTCCTTCTGGCAGCAGTAGTGGTACTCGTGTTAACTTTTGCGCAGTAATAAAGTCCGTAATGCCTGCTTTTTGATTGCTCAAAATCTCTGCACGATAGCGAGATAGATAAGGCGCAACGTAGCGGCAGTAAACTAACGTCATTTTTCCGCCCAAGGTTTTTTCTAGCTTTGAGCCTCGCGATACAATGGCTTTATCTACGACCGATTTTGCATCTCCGCGATGAAGCGGATCTATCGCGCAAAGCATGTTGGCGTGAGAAGGCCATGAACGCTCATTTAATAGCAATAAATCACAATCGTTTTTTGCTAGTTCGGTGAGTAAGGTTTGAATGTCGTGCTTGTTAAAATGCCCCACGAGCAGTAAATCTGTGTGGTCGACAAGACGTTTCGCAACTTGAGCAATCCAATGACTCCCTTTGAAATGCTCGTAAGAGAGGGTTGGCGTTTCAACTTCTTCTTCTTCACAAAGTTCGATAACGAAGTCTTTAAATTTTGATGTCCAAGCTTCAAACTCAGCTTGTCTCTTTTCTATATGGTCAGAGTTGAAACTAAGGAAATGCGCGAACGCGTGATCTTCACTCCGGCGGTGATCTTCCACCAATACCACGATGGGTTGAGCCAGCGCTGTCGCAAACTGAATCACTTTACGAAGCACCTTACGACTTGGTAAGGCGGCTTGCTGAGTCAGAAAAAATACTGGTGCCATTGATTACTCCATTATCAAACGAGGCAAATGCGCCTAATGCACACTAAAGTTTATACCATCCCCTTATGCAAAGACGTTCTGTTTCTGCGAGCAAAATATAAATTCCGCAATTGTGCGTGCCATTGCCTAGAATTTTAACATCAGGATCTCATGCCTTTAGGTAATAGACATCGTGTTGACACTAACGTGATGCCCAAGGAAATCGGTGACAATGATGATAGATTCCAGCCAATTACAAATTAATCGCAAAGTGCCTCATTTGCTTGCCGAGATCATTAAAGCGATAGAGTCGACCGAAGACCTCGGTTTTTTGAAAGACTATCAGGAAGCGCAAATCGCGAACATTTTGGAGTCGGTCAACATTGCTTATCGTAAACGCGTGATAGAAGCGGTGCCGCCAGAGAAGTACTGGACGGTATTAAATTTGCTGCGATACGACACCGCCAAGCACATTCATCAATCACTCAACAAAGAGCTACAACATGAACGCTTAGCGTACATCACTGATTCGGAACTGATCATCTTTGCAGACTTTCTACCGACCGAATTTGTGGATGAGTACCTTATCGACCAAAGTGAAGAGTCGGTCGCGCACATTCAACAAGCGCTGTCGTATGAAGATAACAAAGTGGGGAGATATGCCGAGCCGCATTTTTTAGTCGCAAATCCTAAAAACAGCGTAGGAGGCATCAAAACCGAGTTGTTAAAACGTGGACAAAGCCCGGTGCGATTGATCATCGTGCGTGATGTCGGAGGCGTTATTGGGACGATAGAACCTCAAACCCTGTTGCTGCATGAGAACCATACCAAACTCACAGACTTGACCGTAGTCACGCCAATTCTGGAAGATATCCAAACGATTCAAAGCGTCAGTAAACAGGTCTCGATTGATGGTGGAGCGCATTGGTTTCCTATCATGGCTGGTGGCAAAATTATGGGCGTTTTGTCGATGGCGACCATCGCGATTACTTTGCGTGAACTCAGCTTACAAGCTGTAGTGGCAGAAAACGTACGAAGCGAAGAGGATTTGTTCACACCATTAACTGTGGCGACAAGGCTAAGAGCACTTTGGTTGGTGATTAACTTGCTGACCGCTTTTGTTGCCTCTGCCATCATTGGTATTTTTGATAATGTGGTCGAGCAAGTCGTTGCGCTTGCGATCTTAATGCCCGTCGTGGCGAGTATGGGCGGCATCGCAGGTAGCCAAACCTTAGCGGTGGCCATTCGGGGTATCGCATTGAATCACTTGCACCAAAGTAACTTGAAGCTATTGGTGAATAAGGAATTAAAAATCGCCACCATTAATGGCTTGATCATGGGATTAGTCATCGCGGGTGTCGTCTACATGGTGTTTGACTCTTGGCCATTGGCGCTTATTATCTGCTGCGCAATTTTTCTCAATAGTCTGGCGGCTGCGGCATCGGGTACGCTGATACCATTCACGTTGAAGAAGTTTAACATTGACCCTGCCGTGGCTGGCTCGGTAGTATTGACAACCGTTACCGATGTCGTCGGTTTCTTTGCGTTCTTAGGCTTAGGTGCCATCTTCTTGATATAGAAAGCCAATTGACGCGTTAACCTGATGATCCAATCTCTCCATTTCCCAACCCAATATTTGGGGCAAGTTTGATTCGCTCAAAATTCCTCCGTTTTTATAAACGCTGAACACGCCGTTTAAGCTTTCATTTCATCAATATTTTTCACTGCTCATTTCTATCCCAAACTTTCGACTGCCGATCTCGCTTAACGCTGGCGTGCCAAATGCCATGCCAATTTTCTTGGCTGTACACGCATTACTTCACTCAAACAAAAAATAAGGAAAAGATTTTGAACAAACTCATCGTATTCACTGGTGGTCCCGGTGCAGGAAAAACCTCGGTTATCGAACAACTAAAAACACAAGGCTTTATCTGCGCGCCAGAAACCGGTCGTCACGTGATACAAATGCAGGTTGCGAATCACGGTTCAGCATTACCTTGGAATGACAAACAAGCCTTTAGAGACGAAATGACAAAAGAAGAAGTGGGCAATTACCGAGCTTTCAATGTGCACCAAGCGGAGGTGTTTTTTGATCGCAGTATTGTGGACGTATATGGCTACAGCAAGTTGGAGCGGCTGCCAATTTCGCATGAGCTTATCACGCATTGCCAGACGCTTCGTTATCATTCTCAAGTATTCATTTTTCCACAGTGGGCATCGATATTCAGCAACGATGAAGAGCGAAAGCAAGATTTTTCTGAAGCGGTCGCCACGCATAAACAGATGGTCAACGCTTATCACAAGTTTGGTTATCAATTGATCGAAGTGCCCAAAATGTCAGTCGAAGACAGAGTGGCGTTTATTCTCGACTCAGTCATCGAATAAGGCAGACAGATGAATAATGCAAGCAAATGCGTAAGGCGATTGTGACCACGACGACAATATGCGTAAAGGGAGTTATTTATACTGGATAAAATTCAATAGCTTAATTGAGCATTATGTCTTTTAAATATCTTACCTTATTGCTCGCAACGACGAGCATGAACAGCTTTGCTGATGTGGATCTGCCTTCGGGGGATGATTGGTTGAACCATGTGACGAATGGCCTAGCCCCATATTGGATGATGGAAAGCGCGCATGGGCAACCTGCGGGGAATTTTCCGACATTTCGTTGTGATAACGGTGTCATTCTCGACCCACAAAAGCCGTGTGAAGAATTAAACAAAGGGTGGATTAGCCCGCACTTCGATCGCGAATACACACGCATGAAATCGCGCCAAACTTACGCTTATGGCGTGCTTTTTCATCTTACGGGTGACAAACAAGCATTAGAGCTGGCAAAGAAAGGGGCTTATTACCTGATTGATCATCTACAAGATGAGAAAAACGGCGGCTTCGTGAGCTTTACGCGTAGTGGAAAACCGGGGATGGAGTGGCAACAGCGAACTTCTCAAGACCAAGCTTACGCCTTGGTAGGCTTGGCGATGTACTACTACTTGACGCAAGATCCAAAAGTTGAGCAAGCACTTATCGACCAACAAGCGTTTATATTTAAACAATACCGACGAAGCGATGATCGCGGTCTGGCGTGGGTTTTGAAAGATGGTGATGGAGAAAGTGAGAAGCAGCAAGAGTTAGTCGCTCAACTTGACCAAATCAATGGCTACCTGTTGTTAACGGCGCCACTTTTACCAGAACCAGCGCAAGCCAAGTGGAAACAAGATCTGGAGTGGCTGACGCAAGTGATGCTGGATAACTACCACTCCGACAAAGAGCAGCGCTTTTATGGCGCGATACACCACAAAGCGGTAATGATGCCAGATGCGAAGCACAATGATTTTGGACACACCATCAAAGCGTATTGGATGACGTATCTCACTGGTCAGTTGTTGGAGAATTCCAATTGGACAGAGTTTGGTTTCAAAGGAATGAAACATACGCTTAAACAAGCGCAATACCAGCAAAACTTTGAGCAAGTCAAAGCGTTCTTCTCGCCAGAATGGCAGAGTAAATGGACGCAAGAGAGCATTCCTGCTTGGCAATCAAGACCGCACAAACACTATAGCTCGTCTTGGGAATGGGCAGAACTCGATCAAGCGGCGATGACGGTTTCTCTTGTCGATGATTCGATGAAAGAAACGTTGCAATACACGTTACCCACCTTTATGGACGTGTGGGTGGATCATCAATACGGAGGTGTTGGTCTGAATCCTAAATCAACCAAAGCGTTCCATTGGGGAAATGGTTACCACCAGTTTGAACATGCGTTGGTCGGGTATTTGTACGCGCAACAAATGGCAAAACAGCCCGCTAAGCTTTACTACGCGCGACCAGCCGAGAGTAAAATACCACTTAATCCATATTACTTTAACGCGGATATAAAAGCGCTTTCATCGCAAAGTGATGGAGTCACTACCGCAACGTTCACCAATATTCGACCATAACTTGGTCGATGGTGGTGTGGTGGTTAAAGTCTGCGTGCAAACTAACAAAACCCAATGGTAAACTGCGGGTCTGTTTTACATAGTATTTAAAGGTAATTTGATGAACCCGATTCTTGCGATGTTGAAAGAAAACAATATTAGCGACGAGCAAATCAACGAGCTATTTCAGGCGTTAACTCAAAACCCTCTGGCTGCAATGGCAACTATCAGCCAACTAGGTCTGCCACAAGATCAGCTTCAAGCATTAATGGCGCAGGTAATGCAAAATCCTGTACTGATTAAAGAAGCAGTGGAAGAGCTGGGCCTAGACTTCTCCAAAGTAGTAGAAGCCAAAGCGAAGCTACAGCAGTAATATCAATAAAGGCTAACCAATTGGTTAGCCTTTATTTTAAATGTTCTTAAATGTAATGGTTACAACACATGTAGATTATAGTTAAAGAATGTTTATTTGTAATGTTCACCAAGTGTTTTTAATAAGCATTTAACGATAAATTAACTTTTATTGTTTAGGGAATATCTCACAACTAGGACAACTTAGAGCTTTGAAAGTTATGCATTCTTGTTCATAATGGTGGTTTTGAGAGGATCATTATGTACATTTCTATACTAACACATGAGAGAGATACGCCGTTATCAATAAACTACATTAATTACATGTATCCAGCGGACAAACTATTTAACTCTTGTGTCGAACTAAGAAGCAAAATAGACAATGAGAAAATTCCCGTTAGTACCATAAAAGATACTTCTCTTGCGGGACCATTACGTAAGCTTCCAAATGATATTACTGGTGAGAAAAGGTTACAAAAGCTTAAGGAACAGATAGATCGCAACATGGCCGTCAAGTCTAATAAGTTAACAGATCGAATGCACTGGAAAAACAAAGCTGTTATTCCTTCACGTAATTTTTCGTCTCTAGCTCCAATACAGCCGTCAACTCTAGCTTCTACTGCAATGAAAGCAAATAGTGGAAGGGCTATGGCCTTAGGGATGGTTTTACAGAAAGGCAGAGCTATGCTTCTCTTTGATATTATCCGACAAAACGTTAGAGCGCTAGCTAATAGAGTACACAATGCAAATCTAGAATCATCTGGCTGCATTTTGATTGTGAATGTGAAGTATTTGAAAGTCGAGAGGGAATATGGGAAAGCGCCTCAACTATCTCGAGTTTCATTAGCAAGTATAATTTCTCAAGAAGACAAATATAACTTTGATTCGAGTGCCTATGTTCGTGGTCAAATTGCCAATATATGTGAAGCTAGTGCTAAAGCTCCGATCAATACAAAGTTTCAAATTGTAAGCGGTCAGTATGACGATTCATACTCGACAGCGGTCTTGTTTATCAAATGTACATGGGAATAACATGAGAATTGTTAACGTTTTATTAGTAGCCCTCTTTGTTACGGCATGTAACGATACTACGTCAAAGTTTGAGGCAACTAAAACGACAGAAAGCCTCCTAGTTAAGAACCGAGAAGCTACAGAGAAGTTGTATAGCGAAGCAAATAAATTTTATGAACAAGGTGATGTGCAAGGAGCAAAGTCTTTATTGATCAAAGCTATTGAAGTAAATGATGTATATAGTAAAGAGCTTTTAGGGATCATCCTTCTAAAAGAGCCAAAAGTCATGGATGTTAAGAGGGGCTTTTCTTTAATCTCAGAGGCTGCTGATGATGGGTTGGCGAGTGCACAATTTTATTTAGGATCATGTTTGTATGATGATGGCTGTAGTTTACCTGAAAACAAGGTGCTTTCGGCCTATTACCTGACTCAAGCGTTAAATAACGGCGAAGGAGGCGCACAAATGTTACTTGGATTTCTAGATGAAGAAATAGGTGATACTGCGATTGATCAAAAAACATATGCGGTAGAGCTGAATCGCTACATAGAACAACTCAATTAATATTTCAGGCTTCATTGAAGTATAACGGTACTTTTAATGTTTTATAGGGTTTTAATCGAGTCTCAAACGCAGAGAGTGCTAGACTTCGCCAAAGTAGTAGAAGCCAAAGCTAAGCTACAGCAGTAATCGAGTTTTCGATAAAAACAAAAGCCGCCAGAGCCAAATGGTTCTGGCGGCTTTTTTACATTAGATGAAAGGTACGCGACTCCAACGGGAAAACGAATAGGTTGATCTTAACTTGGTGCTTGCATAAAAAATTAAGTGCGATTCTAGTCACGTCGCATGAACTCACGGGTGCTATTGGAAATAAATGAATTGTTTCTAATACATAGAACGTATTAACATGGTTGCACTAGACCTATATGAGTAAATTCATTGAATATACAATTTGAGAGAGAGGGTTTAGTTTTAAAAAATAATAGTTAGTTGGAATCTAGGTTAAATGAAAATAAATATATTTAAAAAGCTACAAGTTGTATTTCTTGTGGTGTCAGCATCTTTAATGGTGGGGTGTTCATCTATAGATGCGCATGCTGGTGGCGGATACGGAAAGCCGTTTTCAGGCACCGCGTTATCAGTCGCACGACAACCTTGCTATTTAAGATCTGATATTACTTCCATCGCGTTATATCCACTTTCATTGATTGACATCCCTTTGTCGTTAGCAACGGACGTTGTGTTTCTTCCTGTTGATTTAGTCATGGTAGCTACACCCACAACGAGTTATGGCGGCGTTGTTTCTCTAGGTTGTCCAAGCGGCAGCATGATCTAAAGTCTGATTTTATTGAAATAAATGGAAGGAAATGAAAGTGGAATCGAAAAATAATTACTCAACAGAAAACAACGCTCCCTCGGTGCTCGTTGTAACGTCGCTTTTGTGTTTGGCATCAGTTTGTTTGGCCATACTGCTATTTATTATTGAGTACATTTCTGGCATGGAAATGAACGGTGTCGGCTTTCTTGGGACGTTAATACCAGCGATGAGTGTAGGATATTATTTTGGCTATAAAACAGGGAATATAATGCCTTCGACAACGAGATGGTATTCAGTGCTGCTTTGGAATTTATCGAGCTTAGTGGTGTTTTCTCTCATCTTAATGTTTTTGGGTATTTCTATATTTGAACTGATAGCGGAACTAGGCTGGTTCAGTATTATTATCGTTGTATTAACGTTAATAACCGTTTGTCTCGGGTACTTTATTTTCAAGAGTGGTGAAAAAATGGCGATTAAGGTTTTGCTAAAAGCGCAAAAGAGTGCGTAACTCACATATAACGAACGCTTAAAGATAGATACGTAAAAAAGCCGCCAGCCATATCGTGCTGGCGTTATTGTCTTCTCTTTCTTTGTGCCTCTTTGGTCTCTAGCAAAATCGAATGTTTTAGACGAAACGGTATTTCCACGAAAACTCAACCTGTTTATGTCTGCCCAAACGTGTGTATAATTCGCCGGAAATTACGATTTACAGATAACGAAAGGTAAGTATGGCAGTCCTCGAAATTCTCTCCATTCCAGACCCAAGACTTAAAGTAAAAGCAGAAAAAGTCACTGATGTATCGACAGTACAAACGTTGATCGACGATATGCTAGAAACACTTTACGCAACGGGCAATGGCATCGGTTTAGCTTCACCCAAGTTGGTAGAAAAGAGGCGGTTGTTGTCATCGATATCTCTGACGAACGCAATGATCCTTTAATCTTAGTCAACCCAGAAGTTGTGAGCGGAGAAAACAAAGCGCTTGGTCAAGAAGGGTGCCTATCTGTTCCCGAATACTATGCCGATGTAGAGCGTTACACATCAGTTGTTGTTTCTGCACTAGACCGTGGTGGCAACCCGATTACAATCGAGAGTGATGAGTTCTTAGCGATTGTGATGCAGCACGAAATCGACCACTTATCTGGTAACTTGTTCATTGATTATCTTTCACCGCTAAAGCAAAAAATGGCGATGAAAAAAGTGAAGAAGTACGTAAAAGCGCAAGCTAAGTAATATGAAAGGAAGTAACTCACAACCGCGAGTTACTTCCTTTTACATCAAGAATAAGTAGAGTGCTTTATCGCGTTTTTTTGGGGACATAACGCTTCACGATCTTCATAAGCTTCTGAAATGAAGAACAGTCCATATGTGACTCATGAGGGCAGGTGGCAACATGGTTTAGGCTGTCTCGCACCGCTTTCGAACGTGTTATTTGCTCATCAATTTCAAGCGCCTTTTTCGCCAGTAAGTCACGATCAATGTATGGTTTTGAACCTTCTGAGTGATTCAACATTTCTGCCATTTCGTTAAGTGATATTCCAGCGATACGCCCCAAACTAATGATGTTGAGTTTATTGAGTACCTCTGGTGAATATTGACGTCTCAATCCATTCCTTCCTATCGAGCGAATTAACCCCAACTGTTCGTAGTATCTGAGCGTTGAGGTCGGCAATCCTGATTTTTTAACCACTTCTGCAATATCCATATTATTCCTCATTGACTTCAAGTTGGCTTTAAGTTGTAGCATGCAACTAAGACCTTAACAAATCAAAAACTTGAGGAGCGAAAAATGCTGTTTTTAATAGGATTACAAGCGGCGCTAATAGGGATTGGTGCGACTTTGATAATGGATTTATGGGCTTGGATACAAAGGAGAGTGTTTGGTATTCCCTCATTAAACTATGCATTGGTTGCGCGCTGGGTTTTGTACATGCCCAAAGGAAGGCTTATGCATGCGCCAATTATGGCAACAGACCCGATGTCGGGAGAAAAAGCACTCGGTTGGTTTTTGCACTATGCCATTGGTGTTGTTTTCGCTTTGGCTCACATTGCTGCTTTTGGGCATCATTGGTTGGTAGAGCCTAGTCTAGTGCCCGGCTTAGTCACTGGTGTGGTAACGTTGGTCTTCCCATTTTTTGTCATTCAACCTTGTCTAGGATTTGGTTTTGCTGCCAGTAAAACCCCAACACCTTGGAAAGCCCGTTTTCTTAGCACATTGGCGCATTTAGTTTATGGTTTGGGTTTATTCATAGCCGGGTTTGCAATCAAAGTGGCGAGCCAGTATTTTGCATAGGGAATATGAGCATCATGCAAACGAGTTGTTTTTGTTTTTATTTATGATGCTCAACTCTTGGTCGTTTTTGGCGCTTTGCTCATAGTGAGCCGATATGTTTGAGGTCTATCGTATTTTATTCAAGACGTAAAGTCGGCGAATATTTAACATTGCCTTAACGCCAGAATGGCAAGCGGTTTACCAAGAAAAATTAAAATTATCTGGTTTGACATCAAGAATATTAAGGGTTTCAGATGGCTTCAAAAGTGGCAGGGATATCAATACTGAGCTTATTGGCAGCGCCAGTTGCGATGGGAGAAACAGCCAGTGCTTATGATTTATGTTTGCTAGACAAAATCAAGCAAAGCAAAGGTGAGGAAACCATAAAGAGCATTCGCTCGCAGTGTGAGCTCGATGCAGTAACAAGTACAGTGCCCGCTGATCCAGAAATTGAAGAACCTGAGGAGCTTCAGGAAAGCTTGGTCGACAAGCGTTTGGAATCAGAACGAGAAAACGCCTTTGAACCATTTAGTTTGGTGGCGCATCGTGTTAACTACATCTTGCCGTTCACTTACAGTGATCGCGTAAATAAGCGTGCTTATGCGGACACTAAGTACGGAGATGAGTTGCGTAAGGAAGAAGCGGAGTTCCAAATTAGTTTTAAAGTGCCAATGAACTACGACGATTTGTTGTTTGATGGGGATGGTTTGTTCTTTGGTATGACGCTAAAGTCATTTTGGCAGGTGTACACAGGAGCAGCATCGCGTCCATTTCGTGAAACCAATTATCGTCCTGAGCTTTTTTATTATACCCCGACAGACTGGAAGCCACTTGATGGTTCGACTTGGTTAGGTTTTGGTATTGAACATGAGTCGAATGGGCAGAGACAAGAGTTATCGCGCAGTTGGAATCGTGTTTACGCCAACTTAACCTTTGCGAAAGACAATTTTGCGGTTTCTCTTCAACCGTGGTGGCGTATACCTGAGGATGAAAAAACATCTCCGAATGATCCTAAAGGTGATGATAACCCGGATATCGAAGATTACATGGGGCACTTTGAGCTATCGAGTGCGTACAAATGGAATGGTTATGAGTTTACCTTCTTAGGCCGCCAGAACTTCCAAACGCATAAAGGCTTTGCCGAATTAGGGGTGTCATTTCCGATCTGGGGCAAACTTCAGGGATACGCACAGTACTCGACGGGTTATGGTAAGAGCTTGATTGACTATGATCATAATCAGCAGCGTATTGGTGTTGGTATTGCGATCAACGGTGTTCTGTAGTTTTTCGGTAGCCCAATAGAAATAAACGCTGGCAATTGAGATTTCAGTATTTAGAATGCGTGGCTGAAATTGATTTCCAACCTAGAGTGATTTTATGCTTCGTGATTACACCTTCGATTGTCTTGTAACCATGCCTCGTCATGAACTGGAAGAGTTTAGTGCTCGCATGATCAGTAAAATGGTGCCTGAAGACGTGATGAATGAGCTATTTACTTTCGATCAAGAAGAAGTGGATAGCGAAGACCGTATGTTGTCTGCACGTCTTGATGCCATGTTACGCATGACAGCAATCGCACTGAGTGAAATTCAACAAGCGTTTGATGACTCAGACAATGCGAAGCAAAATAGCGAGCGAATGACGCGACTGGTTCTTTGGCATTTCTATGCGATTTCATTCCATTTGGAAGAGGCAATCACGCTAGAAACACACTGTGAACTAGTAGAAAAACTACTCGAAAATACACCTTCGGATGTTTTTGCGTGGGTGAAAACTCTGACAGAGCTTCTGCACACTTACGCTGAAATCAACGCGAAAGAAAACCCTCAAGACTAAGGTTTTTTTGTCGTTAATCGTTCAGTAAACAAGGCGAGCTATCTGGTTCGCCTTGTTTTATTTTACGTCTGTAAAATCCGCCGTTTTGGACTTCTGACGTACACATCGATCCTCGCTTTAGGTTCGCTTCTCACTAGCGAATAGGGCGATTCCTTCTTACACTAAAATCAAAGTGTTTGTTTTCGAACACTTTAATGCGTCATTAAGGTGTGTCTTCCAATCCACTTAAATACGGATAATTTATGTCGGAGAACGTTCTGGTTTTTAAATTTGAGCCTATTTTGAAGCGTATATGCCTTCTATCTCGGCTACATTTTCGTTGCGGGCGTAAATAATGGACCCGTTAACGCAAGGTTTACTTGGCGCTGCTTTGCCACAGTCTGCAAGTAACAAGCGGCACATTGTGGCTGCTGGCGTGTTAGGCGTGGTTTCAGGGATGGCACCGGATTTGGATGTACTTATCCGTTCATCAACTGACCCATTGCTGTTTTTGGAATATCACCGACACTTTACCCATTCATTGTTGTTTATCCCTTTTGGCAGCTTTCTCTGTGCTTTAGTGTTGTATCCGTTGTTTGCAAAAAGCCGAGGGCTAAACTTCCGACAGAGTTGGTTTTATTGTGCCCTTGGTTATAGCACCCATGCGCTGTTAGATGCTTGCACCAGCTATGGGACTCAGCTTTTTTGGCCGATAAGCAACACACGCTATGCTTGGAATACGATCTCTGTTATCGATCCCGCTTTCTCACTTCCGATTTTGATCCTGCTTTTGTTTGCCGCACTGAAGCGAAATCGAAATTACGCGCGTGTCGCATTTCTATGGTCTCTGGCTTATCTGACTCTTGGGGTTATTCAACGAGATAGAGCAGAAGCGGCCGGGTGGAAAATCGTCCAAGAGCGACAGCACAGTGCTGTGCAGCTAAAAGCAAAACCAACCTTCGGCAATCTTTTGGTCTGGAAAGTGATTTATGAAACGGAAGATAACTACTATGTGGATGCAGTAAGAGTGGGGCGCTCAATAAAAATCTATCCTGGCGAATCCACACCAAAGCTCAATGTGAAAACACAATTTCCATGGCTCGACCCGCAATCGCAACAAGCGAGAGATATTGAACGTTTCCGCTGGTTTTCAAATGGTTTTGTAGTGCAAGACCCGGATGACGAAATGCGAATTGTTGATGTGCGTTACTCCATCGTGCCAAACCAAATTAATGCGCTGTGGGGCATCAATCTATCCCCAAAAGCCAGCGCGGATGAACACGTCGAATACACTGCTCATCGAGGTAGTACAGCGGAAGACCGCCAAACTTTTCTCAATATGCTTACGGATTTTGAGTGATGGTTTTGCTTTGGATGCCGATGCGGTGTCGTAATAACTATTACGCTGACTGAAAGTCCTTCACTAGGGTCGGCTTGCTGGCGAAGAAAATTTTGCCAAACAGAGACTTATACTTCCATCCAAGAGACAACAGTCGTTTTGCTAAGCTTTTGTTTTCAATGATAGCGACTTCAACGCCTTGGTAATGATATGGATGGCTTTTAATGTAGTCGATAAATGCAGTAAGCACACCTTGCCCGCGAACGGAGGGCACGAAGTTTACTGCAACAATGGAAAAGCGCTGACTGCCAACAGGGCAACGGACAAAGCAGTGTCCAAGCGGATGAGTGATGGTCTCGGAAAACTCAGGAAACGCGCGAGACTCTAGTTCTTGAGAAAGCGCATCGTATTGCTGACATAAATGATAAAAAAGTTGTTTCGCTTCACTGTTCATCTCGGTGCCACTTACTTGTAACTTGGTTTAAAGGCATTGATTTCACGAACATTGTAACCATAGGCAGCAAGACAAAACGCGGTGAATTTTTACAGTGGTAATTTCCTATTTTTGAAACCTAACTTGTTACAAATGAAGTTGATTGGATTTTATATGGTACTTGGGGATGAGTGTTTCTAGTTGAAGGGAGAGTACGCTGGTTACTGGATTCTTACCTGAGTTCCTGTATTAAAACGAGAACCACTTGGTTTAATGCCGCTCGTTTAACTACGAGTGGCATCTTTTTGTATTTCGTTATCTTGTACAGCGGCGAAGGTGCGTGATATAGGATCTTCTATCCTAGCTCTTTATGGTCAAAATTGTCTCGTTAACCACTCCTCAGCACGTTGCTATTAGATTCCTAGTCTCGCCAAGGCTCGCTGGAATGACACAAAAACATCGTTAAGCTATTGGCATTAAATCACTTGGTCCGTTTTTGCTTATTCTTGAGGGCTTAACTAGGCGTTACTCTAAGTGCTTAAATTGTAACGCCACAAGTCGCTGATACAACTCACAGCTTTGCATTAATGATTGGTGGTTACCAACATCGACTAACTCGCCATTGTCGAGCACCGCAATTTTATCCGCATGTTGGATAGTTGAAAGACGATGAGCAATGATCAGCGTTGTGCGTCCTTTCATCAGTGCTTCAAGTGCTTGCTGAACGTGATGTTCACTTTCACTATCAAGAGCGCTGGTAGCTTCGTCTAGCAGTAAGATTTTTGGATCTTTTAGAATCGCGCGAGCAATCGCAATGCGCTGCTTTTGACCGCCTGATAGCCTAACGCCGCGCTCACCTAAAAAGCTGTGATAGCCTTCGGGAAGCTTCTCAATAAACTCATGGGCATGGGCTTTTTTGGCGGCTTCGATGACTTGTTCATCCGTGGCTTCTGGATTGCCGTAACGAATATTGTGAAACACATCATGGCTAAACAGCGCTGGTTGTTGAGGTACGAGTGCCATTTGGCGTCGAAGCTCGTTTGGATAGAACTGTCGAATGTCTTCGCCACCAAACAACACTTGCCCCTGTTGTGGGTCATAAAAGCGTTGCAGCAGTTCGAATAGCGTTGTTTTACCTGCACCGGAAGGGCCAACCAACGCCAATACTTTGCCTTGTTCAGCGGTTAGGTTTAATCCTTTGATAACAGGTTGATTTGGGCGAGAAGGGTAGTTGAAATTCACCGACTTAAAGCTAACTTCAGCAGACATGTCTGAACGGACAGGCAAATGGTTGCTTGGTGCTTTAATATCGCTTTCTACTTGAAGGATCTCAATCAGTCGCTCGGTAGCGCCAGCGGCCCTTTGCAGTTCACCCATGACTTCAGAAATGGTTGCAGTCGATGAGGCAACCATAATGGCATAAAACACAAACGCTGCTAGGTCTCCCGCAGACATCTTTCCGTGAATCACATCGCTGCCGCCAACCCAAAGCATGCCCGCAATTGCGCTGAACACAATCACAATAACGCCAGATATCAGGATCGCGCGCTGTTTGACTCTCTGTCTGCCCACTTCATACGCTTTTTCCACCTCGACAGCGAAAGCCGCTCGTTCGTACGGCTCTGAGCTAAAACTTTGCACGGTTTTAATATGTTCTATCGCTTCACCTGCGTAGCTGCCGACATCTGCCATTGAATCCTGACTTTGGCGAGAGAGCGCACGCACGCGTCGTCCATAAAACAAAATCGGAACCAAAACCAAAGGCACAGAAGCAAGCACAATCAGCGTGAGCTTAACGTTGGTGGCAAACAACATTATGATGGCCCCAAAGCACATCAAAGCGCTACGCATTGCCATCGAGAACGATGAACCAATAATGCTTTGCAGCAACGTGGTATCGGTAGTCAGGCGCGACATAATATCGCCGCTACTGTTGGTCTCAAAATAGCTCGGATGCAGCGTAATCACATGGTTAAACACCGCAAGGCGAATATCCGCACTAACGCGCTCACCTACGGAAGAGACAAGGTAAAAGCGAAAGAACGTCCCAATGGCAATACACAATGTGACACCGACAATAAACTGAATCGCATTGGTAAGCTCTTGCAATGATTGCTGAGCAAAGCCTTGGTCGATAAGAATACGTACTCCATAGCCAACGGATAACGTCAAACTTGCTGTCGCGACAAGGGCAACCAAGGCCGCCGCAACCCGCCATTTATAAGGTGCAATAAAGGTGTTGAGTTTAAGAAGAATGCTGAGATTTTTGTTATTTTTTCTGCTCATGAGTGACTCACAAAGCGTTTTAGGTACCTGGCATAGTAAGCCAGTTTGGTTGGTGAGACCAGCGAACTGCCGCTTTCGGATCAGGAAATTAACTGGGATAACCAATATCGCATGTATATCGAAAATCACTTAAACGTCTAAGAGACTAGAATCAGCTTTTAGTTCGGAGGGTGTTACGCACGGCTTTTGGCGAGTAGCAGGTCGACTTTTCCTTTGGCTGTTTTACTGACCGTTTGCATCAACTGAAAACTTGGTTTTTCGACGCCTGAGTTTTCTATCCCTTCGACCATTAAGAGCCAAAGCTTGGCTGTCATTTGCGCATCGGCTAGTGCACGGTGGAAAACGCCGTCGTTGTCGATATTTTTATAGCGAACAAGTTCACCTAGCTTATGTGATGGAGCTTCTTGAATGAGCCGTCTTGCCACCAGTAAGGAGCAAGCAAACTCACCCGAATAACTACAGTTGATTCGTTCAAGCTCTGCATCTAAAAATCGTTTATCGAAGGACGCGTTGTGAGCGATAAGGTTTTCGCCTGCAATGAATTCACTAAATGACGCCATTACCTCTTCGCAGCTTGGTGCCGATCGCAACATATTGTCAGTAATGCCGGTGTAGTTCTCAATGAAAGAACTCACTCTGAAGCCGGGATTCATGAGTTGCTGAAAACTATCGACAACCTCGCCATCGACTAACTTTACTGCACCAATTTCTATTGCGCGATCACCTAAAGTAGGAGAGAGACCTGTGGTTTCAAAGTCGAGTACGACCACAGAGTTTGCTTGAGGCATAAAATTTTCCAGCTGAGTAATATTGAGCAAGAGTATTATCGAAAGCGACAGAAAAAGAAAGGCGAACCAATTGGTATATCTTTATCGATGTAGATTCCAAAAAATCGACGCTACGTAATCAATATGAGAGTTTTATAACACGTTATTGGCGATACTTAATGTATTCTTAGCCGAAGCGAAGAAGAGGATTTATCAATGTCAAAAAGCTCCAAGCTTCACAATGAAGACAAACTGGTTAAGAAGGCACTAGAGATTGGTGGGAAGATGGCGAAACTACAAGGTTTTGACCTTCCACAGTCACCACAACCTCTGAGAGTAAAAGCGATTTACCTATTCTTGGTCGATGCAAAACAGATAACGCCACTACCGGAAAGTAAGCTAGACGGCGCAAGCATCAAACACCGACTGGCAGTATGGATACACAGTGCATTGCCAGACAACGACCCTCTAAAGTAGAAAACTCAAGAAGTCACATAGGTCATTACTTAACACAGGCCATTAATTAACAAGGCGAGCCAAATGGTTCGCCTTGTTTGATCTTGGCGAGTGCACCGAGGTCTTTTTGCGTGGCGGTATCATTGATTTACAAAACAGCATCAAAAGGGCTAAAGATAAAGTCAGAGAAGCGCTACAATGCTCGCGTTGCAAGAGTGCAACCAAGAATACTCATTTACAGAAGCCTTGAAGTAACCATACATGTCTAAAGATTTCGAATTCACTACAGAATACATACTCGACAAACCTTTCTTTGCTGAGTGTTATGATCAAACTAGCCAACCAACGAAGTTTCCACAGGCGTACCTAAAAGGGATGCTGTTTCTTATCTTTGGTGTGGTTTTATTGGAGTTTGAACTGCTACCTAACGGTTATGTCGGTTGGTTCTTTATCGTATTGAGTGTGATTGAAGCGTGCAGCGTTTACTTCAAAAGAACTTGGTGGCTGTGGCGTCAAACCATCAGCTCAAGTCGCGGCAGTAAAGTGGCTTTTGAAGTGAATGCAGACGGAGTGCGCTATAAAAGCGGTAAAATTGACCGTAGCCTCGCTTGGAATGAAATCGACCAACTCGAGCAAACCGATTTGGGCTTAATCCTTCACCTTGGTAAACAGCGCCAATACATCAGCAAATCTTGCTTAAACGAAGAAGTCATTGCGTTTATGGTAGAGCAGCACGCCGGATCAAAAGCGAGCTAACAAATCCTTACTGACAAAAGAGGCGAGCCAATGGGTTCGCCTTTTTTGATCTAGGCACAGAGTTTTAAAAAGGTTGTTAGGAAGAAACTGCGACGCTGGCTAACTCGGTTGTGCCCCTAAATCATTCAGAGCTTATACTCTACAATATCTAGGAGCGTGCGTTTTCCCTATCAAATCTAATCCGACGCAAGAGGATAAGACCATGCTCATTTGGGGTGTGAGCAGGTTGAAAATCGTGTTTCTCAGAATCCGCCGGAGTTATCCGAAAGTTTCGGCAATTTCCGACCTTACATTAGCGAGGCTAGGCAGTTTCTTAATATGACTGTCCTCGCTAATTCTCTAAAGGGCTTTGAGTTACGATAATTAAAAGAGCCAATGATTCATCCGATAGGTGTTGAGTGATAAGCACTGTCAAGTTACGTTTGGGTCTTGAGCACGCGACGTAAAAGAGGTTTCGATTTCTTTCTAATGCACCTATTCTGTTTGCTAGACATGTCGTATGCAACCACGTAAGTAATTGACCCCAGTTGTATAAGTTCCACCCTCTGCCTAAAACAACTAGAACATTGTCAAACTCTGCACCTTTCACTCCGTGCTTAGTGGAAAATGGTGTGTGTGAAATATAAACACTTTGACAATCAACTATGCATTGGATATCTTATCCAGCGGCTATATGGCAGCCAGCCCACTCCAAAGGCAAACTCCAATATTGGAACCATGAACATATCTATCGTTTTAGCTGATCTTATTTTGATAAGCGGAATGACTGATGATTAGGAGTGAATCTAAAGGTTAATCCGTGTAGGAATAAGACCATGACTAAAATTGCCCGACCATCCATTTCTAAAGTAAAATCTCGTGCTAAAGCTATCAAAAAAGAGAAGAAAATCGGTCACATGAAAGCACTTGAAGTTGCCGCTCAAGAGATTGGTTATCCATCTTTCCATGCTTTAGATACCTACCTGAAAAGACTCAAAAAAAACGAGTTTAGCGCTACCATCAATCCGTTTAACCCTGACCTGCAAAGTTCCTTACTTGTAGTGTTCAACGATGATTTGGAGCTTTTTGACTACAAAGAGGTTGAAGGTGATTTCATAACGACTAGAAAGAGCTTCCAAGAGGAATACTTAAACAAAGGCTTCGCTGAACGTATCGGTGCACGTTTGCTCACAGTAGATGAATTACAACAACGTGGTCTAATCGCTCCCGGCGGGTCGGAGAATGGCGACAAAGATTATCTGCATGATTGGGGCTATATCTGCATTGAGTTTGTCAGAGAGAAAGATAACCCGTGGACAATCGAAGATGCTGAGAAGCTTGTGATTGAACAAGTGGAGAGCGAGATTGGGCGCAATTACCGAGAGTTCTTCTATCTAGACGGCAAGCTAATTAACAATCATATTTCCAGAGCGTGGGACGCTGAATGGGATAATTACGTGGACGTTGATTACCATCCTGCAATAGATGGCTATTAAATGAATCGTAACTCCCAAAGATAACAGTCACTGGCCACAAATATGGACAAAATAATTGTGGCTGTTGATGTTCCACCAACACCAGAAATGGAATGAAGTATGAGCACTACCGCTAATAAGTTTGTTTTGGACCCAACACCTCCTATTGATCAGAAGTATTCAGTAAAGGTAAGAAAGTTTCTACAAAGGGAATGCGTTGAAAACCTCAAGAAGATACACATCAAAGAGAAGGGCGAAAAGAACCTCAGAAAGCAGGTAAAGAATCTCTTTCAAGATAAAGCAATGTCAGGCTTCTACATCGAGGAGAAAAACATCTATGGCATGATTGTCCTGTTCGATGAAAGCTCCCTGAAGTTCGCTGGTGCATACATAGCCAGGATCAATGGCGTGTTGTCCATCTATGACAGCAATATTAGGTTTTCGGTCCACTCAGTAGAGAGACTAATCCTACGCCTACAAATGAAAAACCCAAGGCTGGGGATTGCTAAAGCCATTCACTCAGTGACAAAGTATCTTTTCTGCCCTGAGAAAGACTTCGCCATCAATATTGAAGAAAAGTGGAGAACTCCAGGATTGAATGAGGTGGACATAGCCAAGCCGTATTTGGGTGACAATGATGAGTTACTTGGCATGTTTTTCCTTACATCCATTAGTAATTTAAACTGTACCAGAGTTGAGGCTGGTGTTGTTAAGACATTTGTTGATACAAACAAACTAAGGGAAGAGCAGTATAGCAAGTGTATGGAAGTTTACGAAGCTCAAAGAAACGCATTTATATCGGGTAAGGCTAATGTTGAGATGAGTAGAATGGACTTGCTTATGAGCTAAATAACGGTGTGATAGGTCGAGGTAGGAGTTTATACTGGTACGTACTGCATACATACTAGAAAATCAAATTTAGCCTGGAGTTAAACATATCGGGTGATAGCTTTTTCCAGTTCCGAGCAAATCGACCACCGTAAACAATGGTGGTCTTTGATGTTTTTGGATACGAAAAGTTATCTGAAGGTGGGAGTCTAGCCGATTTAATCTAACTAGCTTCTGTCCAGAAGTGAGTTAAAAACAAAAAGGCGAACCAAACGGTTCGCCTTTGTCGATTTAGAGACTACAAAAATTAATCTTCGTAGTTATCGATGCTTGGGCATGAGCAGATTAGGTTACGGTCGCCGTATACGTTATCTACGCGGTTTACCGTTGGCCAGTACTTCCAAGATTTGGTTGCTTTAGAAGGGAAGCAGCCAAGCTCGCGAGAGTAAGGACGGTCCCACTCTTCAGCAGAAAGGTCAACTTGCGTGTGTGGCGCATTAACGAGAGGGTTGTTCTCTAGTGGCCATTCACCGTTTTTCACTTTTTCCATTTCTTCGCGGATAGCGATCATCGCATCACAGAAGCGGTCTAGCTCTTCTAGATCCTCCGATTCCGTTGGCTCAACCATTAGCGTGCCCGCTACAGGGAACGACATAGTTGGTGCGTGGAAACCGTAGTCCATTAGACGCTTCGCAATGTCTTCTTCGCTGATGCCTGTTTCTTCTTTCAGTGGACGAATGTCGATAATACATTCGTGCGCTACACGACCATTTTTGCCACGATAAAGAACAGGGTAGTGTTGGCGAAGTGTTTCCATCACGTAGTTTGCGTTCAGAATTGCTACTTTTGTTGCATCTGTTAGGCCTGCTTCGCCCATCATTGCGATGTAAGCCCAAGAGATCGGTAGGATAGAAGCGCTACCCATATCTGCTGCTGATACTGCAAAATCTTCGCCTTCTACGCCGTCTTCAATATGGCCTGGTAGGAAAGGCGCCAGGTGAGATTTCACACCGATAGGACCCATACCCGGACCGCCACCACCGTGCGGGATGCAGAAGGTTTTGTGTAGGTTTAGGTGAGAAACGTCTGAACCGATGAAGCCTGGTGATGTTAGACCAACCTGCGCGTTCATGTTAGCGCCGTCTAGGTAAACCTGACCGCCAGCGGCATGAACCATTTCACACACTTCTTTCACTTTCTCTTCGTAAACGCCGTGCGTAGAAGGGTAAGTGATCATAATGCTTGATAGGTTGTCTTTGTGTTTCTCGATTTTCGCTGCTAGGTCGTCGATGTCGATGTTGCCTTCTTCATCACACTTAACCACGACAACTTTCATTGACACCATAGATGCTGTCGCAGGGTTAGTACCGTGCGCAGAGCTTGGGATCAAACATACGTTGCGGTGACCTTCGCCACGGCTTTCGTGGTAACGTTGAATAGCGATAAGACCTGCATACTCACCCGATGCGCCAGAGTTTGGCTGAAGTGAGAATGCGTCGTAGCCTGTGATCTCACAAAGCTTTTCTTTAAGATCTTTTGCGAGTGCTGCGTAACCAGTTGCTTGTTCTGCTGGCGCGAATGGGTGGATAGAACCAAACTCAGGCCAAGTGATTGGGATCATCTCTGCTGCTGCGTTCAGCTTCATCGTACAGCTGCCTAGTGGGATCATGCCGTGCGTTAGCGAGAAGTCTTTGTTCTCTAGCTGTTTCAGGTAACGCATCATTTGCGTTTCGCTATGGTGCGTATTGAATACAGGGTGAGTCAGGTATTCTGTTGTGCGGCGTAGCGCTTCTGGAATTGCCGCAAACTCGTTGCCTGCGATTTCCGTCGATAGTGCTGCTACGTCTTCTTTTACACCAAAGACTGCAAATAGTGCTTCTACATCAGCGACCGTGGTTGTTTCGTCACAGCTAATACCTAGCTTGCCAGGTAGTAGACGTAGGTTGATGTCTGCTGAAAGTGCTTTTGCGTAAAGCTCTTCTGTTTTTGAACCTGTGTTGATGGTGATGGTATCGAAGAAGCTGTTATGAGCAAGTTCAAAGCCGCCTTTGGTTAGGCCAGCGGCGATAATCGCAGTCATATGGTGTGTACGGCGAGCAATAGTGCGTAGACCTTCTGCGCCGTGGTAAACCGCGTAAAAAGACGCCATGTTCGCAAGCAATGCTTGAGCGGTACAGATGTTCGATGTCGCTTTTTCGCGGCGGATATGCTGCTCACGAGTTTGCATTGCCATGCGCAGTGCTTGGTTACCGTTGGTATCGATGGAAACACCGATAACACGACCTGGCATGGTACGCTTGTGTTTGTCACGCGTTGCCATGAATGCCGCGTGTGGACCGCCGTAACCCATAGGAACGCCAAAACGTTGTGCAGAACCGATTGCTACGTCTGCGCCCATTTCACCAGCAGGTTTCAATAGGGTAGAAGCAAGCAGGTCAGTCGCAACAGTGACAAGCGTTTTGTTGGCTTGCGCTTTTGCGATGATGTCCGTTAGGTCACGAACTTCACCTGTTGTGCTTGGGTATTGAACTAATGCGCCGAACACGTCTTGCTCTGGTAGGGATTCTAGCGAACCGACCAGAACTTCAAAGCCGATGAATTTTGCACGAGTTTTTACTACTTCTAGCGTTTGTGGGTGAACATCGTCAGCCACAAAGAATACGTTGCTCTTGCTCTTACCTGCGCGCTTACACAGAGTCATTGCTTCTGCTGCCGCTGTTGCTTCGTCTAGCAATGAGGCGTTTGCGATTTCCATACCAGTTAGGTCGATGATCATTTGTTGGAAGTTTAAAAGGGCTTCCAAGCGACCTTGAGAAATTTCAGGTTGGTAAGGTGTGTAAGCGGTATACCAGCCAGGGTTTTCTAGCACGTTACGTAGAATGACGTTTGGAGTAAACGTGTTGTAGTAGCCCTGGCCAATGAATGTACGTTTAATTTGGTTTTGTTTAGCAAACTGCTTCATCGTCACTAGCATGTCTGCTTCGCTTTTCGCTTCTGCCAACGTCATTGGTTGTTCTAGGCGAATTTGTGCAGGCACGGTTTCTTCGATGAGGGCGTCAAGGCTTACCGCGTTGATGGCATCCAACATTTTTTGTTGGTCTGATTTGCTTGGTCCGTTGTGGCGTCCAACGAACTCATTTTGTGTGCTGAGGCTTTGAAGTAATTCAGTCATTGTCCTTTACCTACTCCTTGGCTCGGGTAACGGAAATGGTCGTTAGTGACACATTTAATTATACGTCCGAACCTAGAAAAAAAGCTGCTCTCTAAACAGGCTAGGGAACAGCTTTCGTCACATCCTAATTACTCTTCTTCGATAGAGTTTAGGTATTCTTCCGCGTCTTTTAAGTCATCCAACTCAGATGGGTTTGAAAGCTTCACTTTCACAATCCAACCACCTTCGTACGGTTCTTCGTTGATTAGCTCTGGGCTGTCTTCTAGTTCTTCGTTGATTTCTACGATTTCACCGGTAACAGGAGAGTAGATATCTGACGCTGCTTTTACAGACTCAACCAAAGAGAAGCTTTCACCTGCTTCTACTTCGTCTTCTACGTCTGGTAGGTCAACGAATACTACGTCACCCAACATTTCTTGCGCATGCTCAGAAATACCAAGTGTTACTGTGCCGTCACCGTTGTCACGTACCCACTCGTGGCTATCTGTAAACTTCAGTGTTTTGTCCATTGCTTAATCTCCAAATAACTTGTCAGGAATTATTGTGATTTTTAAAAAATCGTTTATTGGTAAAGAGGGAAGCGACTGCAAAGTTCTTTTACTTCTTTGCGAACGCGTTTTTCAACGTCTGCGTCACCTTCTGGGTTATTCACCAAACCATCCAGTACGTCACCAATCCAATTACCGATGAGTTTGAATTCTTCAGCGCCAAAGCCGCGGCTTGTACCCGCAGGCGTTCCTAAACGGATGCCCGATGTAATCATAGGCTTCTCTGTATCGAATGGGATGCCATTTTTATTACATGTGATCCCAGCACGTTCTAGAGCTTCTTCTGCTTTGTTGCCTTTCAAGCCTTTAGGGCGAAGGTCAACCAGCATTAGGTGCGTGTCTGTGCCACCAGTTACGATATCGCAACCGCGAGTTTGCAATACTTCCGCTAGGACTTTTGCGTTATTGATCACCGAATCAATATAAGTTTTAAATTCAGGGCCAAGCGCTTCTCCAAATGCAACCGCTTTTGCTGCGATAACGTGCATCAGTGGGCCGCCTTGTAGGCCAGGGAATACGGCGGAGTTGATTTTCTTAATGATGTCTTCGTGGTTAGTCAAGATCATACCGCCGCGAGGGCCACGCAATGTTTTGTGTGTTGTGGTGGTCACAACATGTGCATGTGGCAATGGGCTAGGGTGTGCACCTGTTGCGATAAGGCCAGCAATGTGCGCCATATCGACCATAAGAATTGCGCCAACTTCGTCAGCGATTTCACGGAACTTAGCAAAATCGATAACGCGTGGAATAGCACTGCCACCCGCGATGATCATCTTTGGTTTGTGTTCTACTGCAAGTGCACGAACGTCGTCGTAGTTGATTTCCAGTGTTTCGCGATCAACGCCGTATTGAACTGCGTTAAACCATTTACCAGAAAGTGCTGGGCGTGCACCGTGTGTTAGGTGGCCACCAGCGTCCAAAGACATGCCAAGAATGGTGTCACCTGGTTGAAGAAGAGCCAGTTTCACCGCACCATTTGCTTGAGCGCCTGAGTGAGGTTGAACGTTTGCGTATTCGCAATTAAAAAGTTTTTTCGCGCGTTCGATAGCAATGGCTTCCACTGTATCTACGTGCTCACAACCACCGTAATAACGACGACCTGGATAACCTTCAGCGTATTTGTTAGTTAGGCATGTGCCTTGAGCTTGCATTACCGCTTTAGAAACAATGTTCTCAGAAGCGATAAGTTCGATTTGTTCGTTTTGGCGAGCGGATTCCGCCTGAATTCCAGCAAAGACAGCATCATCTGTCGCAGAGAGGTTGGTAGAGAAAAAGTTTTCCAAGCTGTGGTTAGGGTAACTCTTATTCATGGTAGTTGACCTTCCAAATCTTAAAATGAACCCGCAATAGATGAATTATGATTTGCGGTTGTGGTTCATTTGTCCTCAAAACAGCTGAACTGCATAGCAGAACAGAGTGAACATCCGGCCCTAAATGTGGGCAAAAACTCCGTCGGATTGCGTGTTTCCTTTACCAATCTCTTACGGAAATATGCATCTCTACATCTAACAAGTTGGTAACATAGCGCCTGCGGCGGGAACAATCAACCAAAAATTTCCTATAGGAAACAAGATTTCAAAAATTGTTAACAAGAGCACGGTTTAATTCACTTGGTGGACTTTTATCCACTATGTGCTTCATGCACAATGCGAGTAGGACAAAAATAAGGATATCTATAGAGGGATTTATGGCAGAAAGTATTTACGATGAATACCCATCGATGACGTTAGCGAAAGAGCAAAATGATCAAAATATCGAGCCGTTAAAGCTGGGTCAGCGTATCAAGGATATCCGCTCAAAACTTGGTATTACACTAGAAGAAGCCAGTCAGCGAACAGGGCTTGCTCGTTCTACACTAAGTAAAATAGAAAATGAGCAGATCTCTCCGACATTTCAAGCAATGCAAAAATTGGCTCTTGGCTTACAAATTGATATGCCACAACTCTTTGAACCGCCTAGAAAAAAAGTTGCAACAGGGCGTAGAGATGTTACCAAGAAGAATGAAGGTAAACCACACCCAACGCAAACTTATGAACATGAGCTGCTCGCTACTCAACTTTCCAATAAGAAAATGATGCCGTTTAAGAGCCAAATTCGTGCTCGCAGTTTTGATGAATATAAAGACTGGGTTCGTCATGATGGTGAAGAATTTCTGCTTATCTTATCTGGTGAGGTCATGTTCTATTCTGAGTTCTATGAACCTGTTGTTCTAAGCGAGGGCGACAGCGTCTATTACGATGCGAACATGGGACATATGTTGACCAGTGTTAGCGAGGAAGATGCGCACATTTTGTGGGTGACAGCCAAATAGTGATAAATAGTTGTAAATTTCCTATAGTGAAAGCAAACGATTGCTGTTGCTGATCGTTATGATGAAAAGGCGCTTTTTTGATGAGAATATACTCATTAAAGCGCTTTTTTTGTACGATTTGTTGTGATTAAAATGTTAAGAGTCACACTTTTGCAAGTCGATCTACGTCTTGTTCGTGCAAAATAGAATGAGCCATGTTTATTATTGGAAACACATCGAATGCCGATAGCATTCTCGGGTCTATCTAAATGGAGACGAAAATGACTCAAGAACTACTGAAAACACCACTACACGCACTTCACGTTGAAGTTGGTGCCAAAATGGTCCCGTTCGCGGGTTACGATATGCCTGTTCAGTATCCTCTAGGCGTAAAAAAGGAACACTTACACACTCGTGATGCCGCAGGTCTGTTTGATGTTTCTCATATGGGACAACTTCGCCTACTTGGTGACGGTGCAGCTGCGTTCCTAGAAACATTAGTGCCAGTGGATATTGTGGATCTTGAGTCTGGTAAACAGCGTTATGCGTTCTTCACTAATGAAGAGGGCGGCATCATGGATGACTTGATGGTAGCGAACCTAGGCGATCATCTTTTTGTGGTTGTGAACGCGGCATGCAAAGAACAAGACATTGCACACCTACAATCGCATTTGCCATCTGGTGTTGAGTTAGAAATTATTGAAGACCGTGCTCTGCTTGCGATCCAAGGCCCTAAAGCGGCAGCTGTATTGGCGCGTTTTGCCCCAGAAGTTTCTGACATGCTGTTCATGGATATTCGTAAAGTCGATATTTTAGGCGCCGAATGCATTGTTTCTCGTAGTGGCTACACTGGCGAAGATGGTTACGAGATCTCGGTTCCTGCTGACAAGGCAGAAGATCTCGCACGTAAACTGACCGCGGAAGAGGAAGTTGAATGGATTGGCCTTGGTGCTCGTGATTCACTTCGTCTCGAGTGTGGTCTTTGCCTATACGGTCATGACCTAGACACAACAACTACACCTGTAGAAGCAAGCTTGTTATGGGGCATCCAAAAGGTTCGTCGTATCGGCGGTGAACGTGAAGGTGGTTTCCCAGGTGCGGATATTATTCTTAAGCAGATCGAGACCAAAGATGTGGCGCGCAAGCGTGTCGGTTTAGTTGGCCAAACTAAAGCACCAGTACGTGAAGGCGCGGAATTGTTTGATGCTGATGGCGTTAAAATTGGCGTTGTCACCAGCGGCACTGCGGGTCCAAATGCAGGTAAGCCTGTCTCAATGGGTTATGTGCGTGCTGATCTTGCTGCGATTGGTACCGAATTGTTCGCTGAAGTACGCGGAAAAATGCTACCAATGACGGTTGAGAAAATGCCGTTTGTACCGCAACGTTACTACCGCGGTTAGGTTACTCATTATTGTCATTCTTCGCGTATTCGCGAGGCAAGAAACAAGCAAAAATGCCGAGCTTTCTAGCTCGGCATTTTTATGTATATCGGCTTTATATATATGCTTGGAAGTTATCGTAGTTTCTGCAGCCTTATCCGACCGCTTTGTCTATTGTACAACACATGTCGATAACGATATCTTCAAGTTTTTCCGGATGAATCATGTCTTCTTTTGCAATCCCAAACTGAGACGCCATGATCGTATTGAACAACTCCCAATGTTTGATCAGCATTTTTTCGCGATTATCAGCGATGTCAGGCCATGTCTCTTGCATCATCGGAGTAAGACTGATTGCACCATGTGCAAAAATCAACATCTGCCACTTTGATTCCCACTGATCAAATTGGGCGTTAGGGTTTTCACTGTTGTACTGCTCAAAAATTCCGGTAAATATCGCAGCAAACTCATCTTTTGACTTTAAGAAATACTGCAGCAGGGCACCATCATCGCCTTGGCGAATAGCATCAGCAATCATCTGTACTGGGTGAGGATTAACGAGCGCAAATGCCAGCATGCGAACCATAAACAGATAAATTTTTCTATTCGAAGGTGTGTTCTCAGGCATCTCATTGATTAATTCAGCCATATAGCACTGCATGAATTCATCCATCGCGTCGCTAACCGCTTGCCAAATCTTCTCTTTGCTGCCGAAGTGGTGACGGATCAAACTATGTGAAACACCAGCCTTTTCACTGATATTGCGCAGTGAGACACGCTCGTAACCAAGTTCACAAAACATATCTGCTGCCACCTTAAGGATCAGACACTTAGTTTGTTCTGCGGCTTCAGCACTTCTACGCCCCTGCTTTCTTTCATTCATAGTTCGAATTTTCCCGAATATTAATCAACGCGCTTACTTTTACCAGAAACCGGACGCTTTGACTAATTAATTTGCTTTCCACCTGGAAAATATGTTGATCAATTTCAAATTCTGCATATACTGCACGACTGTGTAATATATAAAACCTACGGAGAAAGCGGGTGCGAAAACAATATTTAAAGCGCACTTTAGTTGGTGCTGTGGTGACATTAAGTCTCTCTGGCATGCTAACTGGGTGTAACAAAGCCATTTCCGAGCCGTCTGAACCTTTAATCAAACCTGTAAAATTACTGGCGGTGAAAGATCTAGAAGTTGAAGACTCGCATGCCTTTTTAGCGCGTATTGATGCGACACATCGCGCACAGCTTTCTTTTCAGGTTGGTGGTGAGGTCGATGAATTACTTGTTCGCATGGGCCAAGAGGTAAAAAAAGGTGAAGTGCTTGCAACGTTAGACCCTAAAGATCTTCAGCTTGCGTTAGACGCCTCTCAAGCACAATTCGCGTTAGCAAAAACGCAATGGGAGCGCGCGAAAAACCTTTATGGAAAAAAGCTGATTAGTACAGATGAGTGCGACCAGAAAGAAACTCAATATAAAGCGGCATTGGCAAACTACGAACAAGCCAAAACAGATTTGAGTTATACCAAGATTCACGCACCTTTTGATGGCATCGTGTCATACACCTATGTCAACCCGTTTCAAGTGGTCGCAGAGAAGCAAGAGATCCTGAATCTTATCGATAACACGACCTTAGATGTGTCGTTCACACTGCCAGTCAGTTATGCGGAATCCGTATCACTTGAGTCACTGCAAAATTCCGATATGTGGGTGACGATGGATAGCGAGCCAGGAAAACGTATCCCTGGAAAATTTAAAGAAATTTCGACTCAGCCAAATGTCGATACCAACAGTTATGAGGCGATCGTAACCATCACTCGACCAGAAGATCGCAATTTGCTAACAGGTATGACAGGGCAGGTACACATAGCTAAACAACATCTATCGGACGCGATGACGTTGCCTCAATCCGCTTGGGTAAACAAAAAAGAGACGCAAGGCGAAGTGTGGGTAATGGACAGAAACACACAGCAAGTTAATAAAGTCACAGTGTCTCTTGATGCCTCTGGAGGTGTGAAAGCAGGGCTTGATAACAATGATTACGTTGTTGTTGCTGGCGTTGAGCGACTGGTCGAAGGACAAGTCGTGAAAGCTTGGGTTCGTGAGGGAGGCATTTAATGAAACGATCTCTATTTACGATCTCTGCAATTGCGCTTGCAGTTTTAACGGGTTGCAAAAATGAAAACCAAGCTTTCGTCGAGCAGCCGCTTTTTGTGTCGACTATCTCTGTGGATGCGCCGGTACAAAGCCAATATCGAGCTTTTAAAGGAATAGTTGTACCAGCAGAGCAAACACCTATGGCATTCCGCCGCGCGGGAGAAATTCAACACGTGTTGGTGAAAGCGGGCGACGTTGTTAAGCAAGGCCAAATGATCGCAAAGCTGGATGACAGTAAAGAAAAGCAAGCCGTAAATGACGCAGAAGCGCAATATACACTGGCGATACGTCAGCTCAAACGCGGCGAAGACCTACACGCACGTCAGATGATCTCAAAAGCCGAGCTTGATGAGCTAACAGCTAATAAAGAGTTGGCAGAGGCTAATTTCTATAACGCCACCAATCAATTGAACTACACCCGTTTATTAGCCCCGTTTGCCGGTAAAGTGTCTGACGTTTTCAAAGAGCGTTTTGAACGTGTGGCAGTTGGGGAGCCGGTGTTGAACCTATATCAAAACGATTTGGTGTACGTGCGTATTGAGCTTTCCGACAATGTTCTCGCTATGGTGGACCCAAATTCAGATAACATGAGCTACAAACCTAGAGCAACTTTCTCCGGCATTAATGACACATTTGCTTTGGACTATTTAGAGCACACAAGTGAGCCTAACTCCGAAACTCAAACTTACGAAATGTATTTGACGATGCCACAGCCAAAAGCAGAGATTCTACCGGGAACCAGCGTCAGTGTTTTGGTCGATATGGTGAAAGCGGGGATTACCTCCATCGATGGTTACAGTATTCCAGTAACGGCGCTTCAAGCGGGCAGCGAAGAGAATGAGTTCTTTGTATGGAAAAAAGAGGGTGACGTTGTCACTCGGGTGCCTGTGATGATTTCCCAAGTGAATGGCAACGGAGCCATTGTGTCGTCAGGAGTTAAGCAAGGCGACGTTCTGATTAATTCAAACCTACGTAAATTACGTGAAGGTAAACATGTGGATGTTGTGGAGAATAAACAATAATGAACATTGCTGAGTACTCAATAAAAAATAAAGTCATCAGCTGGTTGTTTATTATTATCCTTGCTGTTGGTGGTCTAACGTCGTTTTTGGAGCTTGGGCGACTAGAAGACCCGGCATTTACGATTAAAGATGCCATGATCATTTCAACATACCCTGGTGCGACGTCGAAAGAGGTTGAAGAAGAGCTGACGTATCCTTTAGAAAAAGAGATTCGAAAACTCCCTTATATAGACAAAATTACCTCTACGTCTTCTGATGGTATGTCTCAAATCACGGTCAGTATGGAAATGGACTATGGTCCTGATGAACTGCCGCAAATTTGGGATGAAATGCGCCGCAAAATTAATGACTTGCGACCAACTTTGCCTCAGGGCGTACAATCTTTGCAGATCATTGATGATTTCGGTGACGTTTATGGCGTGATGTTAATGCTCACTGGTGACGATTACGACTATGTGGAGCTAAAACGCTATGCTGATTACCTGACTCGTGAAATCGAGCTGGTTGATGGCGTAGGAAAGGTGGATATCACGGGCGATCAACAAGAAATGCTGTTTGTTGAGATCTCTCTTGACCGCCTTGCCGCGCTGAACTTAGACATGAACGTGGTTGCGAGCTTGTTGAACCAACAAAACAATGTGGTTTCAGCAGGGGAAGTGATGGTCAATGGCGAAAGCCTGGTCATTCGTCCAAGTGGCACCTTAAACACCGTAGAAGCGCTAGAAAACTTGATCATTCATGGTCGTGACACAGGGAACCTAATTCGTCTAAAAGACGTAGCAACGATTTCTCGTGGTATCCAAGAGAAGCCAAGCAACGTCGTACTCTTTAACGGTCAAAAAGCGATTAATATCGGTATCTCGTTTGCGTCAGGTGTGAACGTGGTTGAGGTTGGCGAACGTTTGGATGCGGAGCTTGCGAGCCTTGAGTCTATCAAGCCTGCTGGCATCGATATGAACTACTTTTACAACCAAGCCAATGAAGTGGATGAGTCCGTTAAAGCGTTCGTAATTAGCCTAGCAGAGGCAGTGGCGATCGTTATCATCGTTCTGCTGTTTACGATGGGCTTACGCAGTGGTGTCATCATTGGCGTCGTGCTGTTATTGACGGTGTTCGGTACCTTCATCTTGATGAATTACAACAATATCGAGCTGCACCGTATTTCTCTTGGCGCGTTAATTATTGCTCTGGGCATGCTGGTTGATAACGCGATTGTGGTCGTGGAAGGCATCTTGGTTGGCCTAAAAAAAGGGCGCACTAAAGTTCAAGCGGCCGTCGATATTGTAAAGCAAACACAGTGGCCTTTGCTTGGCGCAACCATCATTGCGATTACGGCTTTTGCACCTATCGGTTTGTCGCAAGATGCAACGGGTGAGTTCATGGGCTCTCTATTCTGGGTGCTGTGTTTCTCACTATTTTTGAGCTGGATTACCGCTATTACGCTGACGCCATTCCTCGCAGATCTATTGTTGAAAGAAGAGGACAGGGGCCAAGATACCAACGAAGAAGATCCCTATAAAGGTTGGCTGTTTGTTGTATTTGGCGCATCGCTAAAATTCGCACTGCGATTCCGTTGGCTAACGGTTGCTGGCATGGTCGCGCTATTAGTGGGTGCTGTCGTGGCATTTGGTAATGTAAAACAGCAGTTCTTCCCACCATCGAACACGCCGATGTTTTACGTTGATATGTGGATGCCAGAAGGTACGGATATCCGCGAAACGATCAAAAAAGCCGAAGAAGTGGAAAGCTACATTCGTCAGCAAGACGATATTGACTTTGTTTCTGCTTCAATTGGGCAGGGTTTGCAGCGTTTTGCTCTTACGTATCAGCCAGAGAAAAGTTACGAAGCGTACGCCCAGTTCCAAGTTCGCGCCACTGATCGTGAGAGCATGTTCGGTTTGTTGCACAAGTTAGATGCTAACCTTGCGAAGACGTTTGATGCACCGACATTTCAATTTAAATTGATGGAATTTGGCCCTTCACCAGCGTCTAAGATCGAAGCGCGTATTACTGGTCCCGATCCACAAGTTTTACGTGATTTAGCGGTGCAAGTTGAAGACATCCTTCATACCGACCCTGGTGCCCGAAACATTCGTCACGATTGGCGAGAGCGTACTAAGGAGCTTGTGCCTGTTTTCAATGAGTCTAAAGCTCGTCGCTTGGGCATTTCGAAAGAAGATCTTTCAAGCACACTGCAAATGGCGTTTGGTGGTAGCACGTTGGGTTACTTACGTGATGGTACACACACGTTGCCAATTATGACGCGCCTTCCTGAAGAAGAACGCGTGGACTTTGAATCACTACAAAACGTGACCATTTGGAGCCCATCACTGCAAACGTACATTCCGGTCGACCAAGTGATTGATGGCGTTAAATTGGATTGGAGCGAGCCGCTAATTCAGCGTCGTGACCGCAAGCGCACGTTAACTGTGCTCGCTGACCACGATGTGTTGAGCGACGACACGGCGGCAAGCTTGTTTGCGCGTGTGCAGCCTAAAGTGATGGCACTGCATATTCCAGAAGGTTACGAAATCACATGGGGGGGTGAGTATGAATCATCGAAAGATGCGCAAGAAGGTCTGTTTGGTTCGTTGCCGATGGGTTACTTGTTGATGTTCATCATTACTATTTTGCTGTTTAACTCAATTAAAAAGCCGTTGGTCATTTGGTTCACCGTGCCGTTGGCGATCATTGGTGTTGCTTTTGGTTTGCTTACCACAAATATGCCGTTCAGCTTTACAGCATTCCTTGGTTTGCTGAGCCTAAGTGGCATGATTTTGAAAAACGGTATTGTGTTGCTTGATCAAATTAACCTTGAGTTGGAGTCAGGGAAAGAGCCTTACCTCGCGATTGTCGATAGTGCGATCAGTCGTGTTCGTCCGGTAAGTATGGCTGCTCTGACGACCATCTTGGGGATGATTCCACTCGTCTTCGATGCCTTCTTTGGATCGATGGCAATAACGATTATGGCAGGTCTTGGTTTTGCTACAGTACTGACACTGATTGTAGTGCCAGTAATGTTTGCGATTCTGTTTAGGGTAAAACCGACCACTGCATAGGGACTCCTGGCTGTTTGCCAGCTTCCTGCCTAGCCCTGAAGGTTTTCTTCAGGGCTTTTTTGATCTTACCAATGTACAGCAATCCATTCATTTACTTGATTCTAATGATTTTCTTACGAATGCAATGCAAATCATGCGTATACTGATGGAACGATACATCAAAGAGCGAGATAACATGAACAAGCGCGTATTACACGGACTCTTCTTCGTCGGTTCTTTCACCTTGGTCGGCTGTACTACGACAGACAGTATGACTACAGAAGAGGCTAAGCAAGCCATTCCTAAAATCAACAGCGTTAGCACTGAAGTCATCTCCAACTGGATTGATAGCAAGGTTTTAGCGCCTGAAGGGCTTTCACTCGAACAAGACAATCTACGTTATATATCGGGTAGCGCCGACTTAAACAGCGATGGCAATGCAGAACACATTGTATTGCTACAAGACCGTTATTTCTGTGGCAGCGGTGGTTGTGCAGCTTATATGTTTGATAATGAGGGGAATGTTATCAATCGAATGTCTGTCACTCGCACGCCTATTGTACTAGCCGACAGTTACAGCAATGGCTGGCAAGATTTCATCGTTTGGAGTAATGGCTCATATCGACTCATGAGTTACAACGGTGAATCTTACCCGAGTAACCCTTCTTTGGAGCCAAAGGTGGATCGTGACTCAAACCAGCAGGCGGCAATTGCGAATGTAATGGCGACAGAGCTTTATCAGCAAGATGGCTATGACATTATGCCCGCTGATTCGAAAACTTTGTGGACGCCGGCCAATGTATACCACTTCACCTTTAAACATTACGGTGATCCGCATAGTACTTATAAAGCTACCGTGGATATGAACAGTGGGGAAGTAGACATTGTTGCCGTTCCGGCTGCGGAATAAAAAACACCTCCCTTAACCGGAATTAAAGGGAGGTGCTGAATGCCAAATTCGAGGGTGGCATTGTTAAGCGGTGTAATTCTGTTTATGCCGCGACTTCTTGTTTGGCTTCTGCTTTGCTTTTTAAGAAAGCGTAAGTAAAGCCAGTTACTGCTGTACCAGCTGCGATAGCCACTAAGTACATTAACACTGGTGAAATGGCGTTAGGGATTAACAGTACGAACAGACCGCCGTGTGGTGCCATTAATTTTGCACCGAACAGCATTGATAGGGCACCAGTAAGCGCGCCACCTGCCATACAAGATGGAATCACACGCATTGGATCTTTCGCGGCAAATGGAATAGCACCTTCAGAGATGAAACACAGGCCCAATACAAATGATGCTTTACCAGCCTCACGTTCATTTTGTTCAAATTTGTTCTTCGCAATGAAGGTCGCTAAACCCATACCTAGCGCAGGAACCATACCAGCAGCCATGATTGCTGCCATTGGCGCGTAAGTTTGCGAAGCCAATAGACCGACGCCAAATGCGTAAGCGGCTTTGTTTACTGGGCCACCTAGGTCGAAACACATCATTGCGCCAAGGATAATACCCAGTAGTACTGCACTGTCAGAACCCATGTTGTTTAGGAAGTCAGTCAGGCCGTTCATGATGCCTGAAACTGGGCCGCCTACGATGTAGATCATCACAAGACCAGTGAACAATGTTGCCACAAATGGAATGATCAGAATCGGTTTAAGCGCTTCCATCGATTGTGGCAGTTTCACCTTATCTGCGAGGAGTTTCGCTGCGTAACCGGCAATGAAGCCAGCTGCGATACCACCTAGGAAACCAGCACCCGTTGAACTTGCTAGCATGCCGCCAACAAGACCAGGAGCCAGACCCGGACGGTCAGCAATCGAAAACGCGATGTAACCCGCAAGCACAGGAATCATCAATGCGAATGCAGAGCCACCACCAATGTTCATCAATGCTGCAGCTAGCGTGCCTTCTTCTTTAAATGCTTCAATGCCAAACACGAACGATAGGGCGATGATCAAACCACCAGCGACAACCACAGGCAGCATGTGCGATACCCCTGTCATCAAGTGTTTGTAAGCGCCTTTCTTCTCGTCTGCTGCCGAAGCAGAATTTGCAGAACCTGAATGTTGGTAAATCGTGGCTTGCTCGAATGCTTTGTCCATCTCTTCGGCTGTTTTCTTCAGAGCTGGGCCTGTTTTCGTGCGGTACATCTTTTTGCCGTTGAAGCGATCAAGTGGCACTTCGATATCTGCAGCAATGATCACTAGATCAGCGTCTGCGATGTCTTGATCTGTCAGTTGGTTTTTCGCACCAACTGAACCACGAGTTTCCACCTTGATTTGATGGCCACGGCGTTTGCCTTCTTCTTCTAGCGCTTCTGCTGCCATAAAGGTATGCGCAACGCCAGTAGGACAAGCGGTGATTGCGACAATTTTCTTTGCTGCTGATGTTACTTCAGGAGTGATAGGGGCTGCAAGTGTGGTTGCTTTTTCAAGTAAAGTGGCGTTTTCAACCGCTTGCTGGAGAAACGCAGCTGCGTCTTTTGCTACTTCGCTGATTTCCGCTTGGTAAACCTTTTTCCCTACGAAACGAGAAGTATCCACGCTAGTATTTGCCGCAATGATAATGACTTCTGCTTGTTCAACGTCAGCTTCCGTCAGCGGTGTAGGTTCAACCACACTTGATTGACATTCGATTTTTGCATTCCAGGTTAATTTTGCGGCTGCTTGTTCTAGTAACCCTGCCGCAAGGATGCTATTTGCAACACCGCTCGGACAGGCAGTAATAATGGCAATATTCATACGATAACCTTCTGTTCCTTAGTTTTGTTCTAAGTTTGTAATAGGGTAAAGCTCGCTAACTTCAGTTTGCTGCTTGATGTTCTCCAGTTCTTCCTGACTGGTTAGCCCTACGCCGACTTGACTAACTGCCAAGGCAGAAAGTGCTGTAGCGAAGCGCAATAAATCG
This sequence comes from Vibrio sp. JZG10, assembly GCF_054064075.1. Taxonomy (NCBI): domain Bacteria; kingdom Pseudomonadati; phylum Pseudomonadota; class Gammaproteobacteria; order Vibrionales; family Vibrionaceae; genus Vibrio; species Vibrio sp. JZG10. The sequence goes on along the minus strand of NZ_JBSUGE010000002.1, from coordinate 355,628 downwards.
TTTTTCGGCATCAGTTGCATGTGGCCCCAACACAAGCCAGCAACTAGCGTATCGCCTGCGCCAACGGTGCTTACCACATTCATTCGAGGGGGTTGTGCACGAAGCCATTTGCCTTGGTTTAGCCACATCACACCGTCAGCGCCCATCGACACAACAATGTTCTCGATGCCTTTGTCACTCAGTGTTTGCGCGGCGGCTTGGCATTGTTCTGGTGTTTCTAGGTGTTCGCCAACAAAATCACCAAGTTCTTCATCGTTAGGCTTAATCAACCATGGGTGAGCCTCAATACCTGATTTCAATGCGGCTTTACTGCTGTCGAACAACACCTTTTTGCCTTGTTGATGCAGTGCTTTTATCCACGCAGCACATTGTTCGGCGGTTACGCCTCCAGGTAAGCTACCCGCAAGCACAAAGTAATCGTGAGTCTCTGCGAGACGGAATAGCGTCTCCTCAAAGCGAGCAATTTCGTCAGCCGTTACTTGAACACCAGGGAAGTTAATGTCACTAACGTTGCCACTAGCCTCAACGAGCTTGACGTTGATACGAGTGGCACCTTGTACTTCTACAAACTCATTCTTAACGCCGATGTCATTGAAAAGCTGATGGAATAGCTCAGGGTTATCTTTACCAAGAAAGCCGGTAACCGTGACATCTGCGCCTAAATCGCTCAACACTTTTGCTACGTTGACACCTTTACCTGCAGCATGGAGATTGCTTTGCTGCACTAGGCTCACGGAACCAACGTTTAGCTCATTTACTGAACCTGTTAAATCTAATGCCGGGTTGAGCGTAATAGTGACAACTTTACTTGTTTTGTTCGTCATATCGGCTCCTTAACCTTCACCAAGGCCAGAAGCGATAGCATTCCCGATAGACTCCAAGGCTTGCGGTGCATCAGGGCCTTCCGCAGTAAATTGAAGTTGATGACCGTGCTTAACGCCAAGCGCAATGACTTTCATTAGGCTCTTCGCGTTTACTGTTTTGCCATCACCGTCTAGGTTGGCAACGCGAATAGTGGATTCAAATTTTTTCGCTTCCGCCACTAACATTGCACCCGGACGAGCATGTAAACCATGAGAGTTTTTGATTTTAAATACAGCGGTATTGCCTTCTTCTGAGGATGCGGCTGTGACTTCTTCACCTTTAAACAAAGCAAGAATCTGTTCTACTGATGCATCTAAAAGCTTGCCGTGCTCATTGTTAAACACGATATTAGAAAGCGTTTTTAGGATAGGCTGGTGAGCATTGTTACATGCCGCAAACGCGACAAGTGCACGCACTTTTTGACCTTCATATTCGCAGTCGTTTGCCGTCGAGACAAATGACACGCCTGTGCGAGTTACATGTTTGTCACTGCCAATTAACCAAAGGCCATTACCTAAGTGAGTTGGTGTTTTGGTAACGAGATCTGCGACGAACTCGTTATCAGCACAGCCCGTGTTTTTCAAAAGACCACCAGCGACAGCACTCATTTGTAGCATATCGCTCGCAGGGAACATAAGTTGAATTAAAGAAGCGTCAAAGTCTGCTTCAAGCTGAACATCACCGTGGAGCAGGGCAATAATCTCGTCTTCATTTTTTGCATTACGTAGGCGTTCTTCTACGCCGTCAGCGCCTAGCACTTTCGTTAGCTGTTTAAGAATGCCAAGGTGCTCATCAGATTTAGCTGCAATGCCGATAGCGACGAATACCGTGTTACCATCACCCCAGTCGACACCTTGTGGAAAGTGGTGCACAGCAACACCCGTTGTTTTCACCATTGAGCGAGTGTCAGTCGTGCCGTGCGGGATGGCAATACCGTTCCCCAAAAACGTAGAGTTTTGGTTTTCACGGTTTAGCATGCCTTCCACATAACCTTGTTCAACAAGGCCCTTGTCTGTCAGGCTTTGCGCAATATTCTTGATTGCTGCAAACTTATCTGTCGCTGATTGCGAGAGGGTAATGTCGTTCTTATTTAGCTTAAGCATGGTGCTTCTCCAGCCTTAAGGTATCAATTTAAAAATGTATTCTGTGTGAGAAGTTGAACGCTGCTTCTGCTGAGCGCTTATCACTCCTCAAACCTTCTTATCTTTTAAGCTAAATCGATTCAGCTTATTGGTAAATTTTTTAAAAGACTCAGAAAAACTATTTTAAAAACTGACGTTAACAAACGAGTCTTTGTTGCTGTCCTATAGCCTAGCCTACAAATTAGTTTGTTGTGTATTCAGGTGATTTACGTCAATTTTTAAGTTTTGCTGAATCCTTTCAGCTTTTATACTGAATCGGTTCAGCTTATAATTCAACTTATCGAAAGATCGCTGATGTATTAATATGATCGCGCGCACAGAATAAGGTTTAGAATATGACACTGGATGAAATAGCCAAATTAGCAGGCGTTTCTAAGACAACTGCAAGCTATGTGATTAACGGAAAAGCGCAGAAATACCGCATCAGCGAGAAGACTCAGAAGAAAGTGATGGCCGTTGTAGAAGAATACAATTATAAGCCAGATCATGCGGCGTCTTCTTTGCGAGCAGGTAATTCACGCTCATTTGGGCTTATCATCCCAGACTTAGAAAACACCAGTTATGCGCGTCTTGCAAAACTGATTGAGCAAAACTCGCGTAAAGCGGGGTACCAAATTTTAATTGGCTGCTCTGATGATGATCCTGATACAGAGCAAAAGGTGGCGGAAGCGTTAGTCAGTCGTCGCATTGATGCGTTATTTGTGGCAAGTGGTATGCCCACTGCAAACGAGTATTATCTTAAGTTGCAAAATTCTGGTACGCCAGTTATCGCGCTAGACCGCCCAATGGATGATGAGCACTTTTGTTGTGTCATCAGCGAAGATTTTGACGCCGCACTTGAACTCACTCAGTCAGTACTGTCCGAGGATATAAAGTCCATTGGCTTAATCGGCGCATTGCAAGATCTTCAAGTTTCAAAAGAGCGTGAGCTCGGTTTTCGATCCGCTTCTCAACAAGGTGGCAAAACGGCAACAGTCGGTTATGGGCAGCACTTCTCCCGAGAAGAAGGTAAGAAAGTCTTAGAGAGATGGCTAGCAGAGAACGAGCTGCCAGATGCCATTGTCACAACGTCATACACACTGTTAGAAGGTGTGTTGGATGTGATGCTCGAAAAGCCAGAACTCATGAGCAAAGTTCGCCTAGCGACGTTTGGTGATAATCGACTGCTGGACTTCTTGCCAGTGAAAATCAACTCTTTACCTCAACAATTTGAGTTGATCGCGGACAGCGCAATGGAGTTAGCGCTCAACGCTTCCGCTAAACGTTATAAACCGGGTGTTGAGTTGATTCCACGTAAAATTGTTAAACGTCACTAAACAGGTTACTCAAAGCTTTACTTCAGCCGTCAGCGCCACAAATGCGTGGTCGCTGGCGTTTTTATCTCTGTCATAAATCGGGTTGATCAGATGTTGGTTAGACACCTGATAGTCAACAACCTCGGCAACCGATATATCTGATAAGGTGTCAAACTCTTGAGAGAGCAAGATATAGTCGAGCACATTCCCAGTGGAAAAATGATAATGCGTAGCGGGGCGTTCATCCTTCAGAACGTCACTTTGTAATGACCATCCATCTTTGAGTTGCAGTTCAGTGACGCTGTCACCAGCATTGGATACCAATGCGCTATTAACACTGGTTGGTGTGATAGGTTGATTCATATCACCCATTAACACCGTTGGCATTGGCTCCTTTCTATACCTTTTTTGCATCGCGTCTCTTAACATCGCAGCTTCCCAACCTCTTTGCTGGGTGGATAACCAGCGCCCAATAATCGTGCTAGACGTTTCTGGTTGTTCTGAGTCGGCTGGGCGTTGAGATTTTAGGTGCGTCACGTAAACGGCGACATGACCGAGTACAGGATGTATGACTTGGGCATAGATAGGTTTGCGACTGAACTCTGGAGCAACACTTACTCCAAAAGGCTCAAGCGTTGCTAAGTCAAACTCTACCGCTTGTACTTTTTCTATTGGAAACCGAGATGCGATTGCCACAACAGGGCTTGAGTAAATGTACTCATCCTCAACATGTGGGGTGTCAACGGTCGCAAAGTAGGGGTAGCCGAAGGTTGAAAAGAATGCGCGAGTTTGCTCAATACTGAACACCTCTTGTAAGCCAATCACGTCAGCTTCGAGCTTTTCAATTTGGCGTTGCGTCCAAGCAAGTTTGTCTTGCCATTGCTCTAACGAGTAGATGTTTTCGAAATCATAGTAGGCATCAGGAGGTGCGACAAAATTAAACAAGTTAGCCGTGACAAAGGTAATTCTGCTTGGTTGAGACAAAGTATTCGCTCTTTTCAACAATAACTTGAAGAGTATATACCTTCAGACTGCGTAATTGCAGCTTCGTTTGAACCAAGCCTCGACATACAAGCTAACGAGCAGCAAGTTAAATGGGTTAAGAGGTACTCAAATGCCAAGGCTAATCGGTGATTGAGCATCGGCAGAGGTTTCTATTTTTAAGCATTGCGTTTAAACTTCAGGGCATCAAATAGTAAGAGTAAGTAACATGACCCAAGATTACGACCACGAAGAGTATTTAGAAGGCGAAGAGATTGAGATCGAAGCGATTGGCATCGACGTTGATGCGCATCCGATCGAACTGTACAAGCTTTTTAAAATCGCGAACTTGGTCAGCGGTGGCGGCGAAGCAAAGCATATCATCGAAGAAGGTTACGTCGCGGTGAATGGTGAGCTAGAAACACGTAAGCGCCGCAAGATGTATGATGGCGACTTTTTTGAGTTTAACCAGGAATATTATGTTGTGGTTTGCGATGCGCCAGTAACCGAACCTGAAACGGCAGAGCAAAAAGCGGAAAAGAAAGCGAAGAAAGAAGCGCAATCTGCACGTAAAGAAAAATCTCGCCAAAGCAAGTCAGCTAAAGGCTCTGGACCTAAGTCAACAGGCCGAAAAGCAGCGCATAAAGAGCGCAAAGCACAACAAAACGCGCTGTCGCAATCGGCGAAGAAAGGTAAGAAAGCTGAAAAGCCGCAAGCGACTCGTGATCCGAAGAGCGGACGTAACTCTATTGACTTTTTCTAAGCAAATTAATACCTAGCTAGGCAGATCATCGCCAAGCAAAACCCAAAAGCGCCGAGTATATATCGGCGCTTTTTTGGTTTTACTGTATCGTAAGGGGTAGTGTCAATGCACTGTCGTCTCAATGTTTAGGCTATCGGTCCAGTGATGAATGGCGCAAGGCTTACCTAAGTAAAAGCCTTGGTAATAATCCAAATCAAGTTGATACATCGCTTGCAGCTGCACGTCTTCTTCTACCCCTTCTATGATCACTTTTGCTCCCATATGAGCCGCGAGCTCAACGGCGCTATGTATGGAAAAGGTTTCTCCGGCGCAGTAATCAAGTAGATAGGAGCGATCGATTTTTATGATGTCAGGGCAGAGCTGCTGAACACGTGCGATATCAGAATGTTGAGCGCCAAAATCATCGATAGCAAAGATAAAGCCATTCGCTCTCATTAACTGCACGGCTTTGATCAGTAAATCAGTATCACCGCATGACTCTTCGACTACTTCAAACACCACGTCTGATGGGCTCATACCAAGTTCGGAAAGGCGCTTGTAAAGCAGGCCGTTGTCTTTAAAGCCCATGTCTTTGGTTAGGGTGAGTAGGGTTTGAGGCATGACATTGAGAAACAGTTTGATAGGCGTTCCTGCGAAACAGCGTGCAAAATTTCGAATGTGCATTGCTCTGGATAAAAACTCAACACACAATCGAAAGTAGGGATCGAGGCCATTGTTGGCCAGAAATACATCAGGACGAATTAACGAACCATCAATGCCACGAATTCGCAGTAGAGCTTCCATTCCAATAATACGCTGGTGCTTATCAAAAATCGGCTGATAAACACTGTGAAAAGTGAATTGATTGAGAACTACGTAATATTCACCAAGATTATCTTGCTTAATGTATCGCTCGTAGTCCGATTGATTCTTTAACTCCATGAAAAACGCCGAAAATTTAGCATCTTTTCAATGTAACAGGATGCAATTCTGATTTGAAGATTCAAATGTGTCTAATTACATATACGGTTGAGTTAATTTGAAATGGATTCCGATTTTGCTTCAATGTAGCGAAAAATAAGTGACAACCCGAAACAAATCAAAAAGTAAGCAAGGCCGACAATGAGCCAAATTTCAAAGATATACCCTGATGAATTTGCCATTTCGGTACCAACAAACGTCATTTCTTGTATCGAGATCAGTGAAACGATAGAGGTGTCTTTCACTAGAGAGATGGTTTGACCTGCAAGTGCTGGGGTGATGACTTTGAGCACTTGCGGCGCGATAACGAATCGGTATTTCACCCACCGAGACAAGCCCAATGAATCTGCCGCTTCCCACTGTCCTTGGTCGATACTTTGTAAACCTGCACGCACCACTTCTGCAACGTAGGCAGAAGATAGTAGGCCGACGCATAACACGCCAGAGGCAAGATTTTCCCAAAGGTTATAAGGCCCAAAAAGAAAGCTCTGTAGCGCATTTGGTTCGCTGTTATAGTTTCGTAGAATATCTTCCAAACCGAGTAACGGGATCAACTGGTTAGAAATGAAAAAGTAGAAAATAAAAACAAAAACCAACGGTGGGATGTTTCTTACCAACTGGATAAATGTGTTTGCAGGTGTGCGCAACCAAACGGAGCGAGAGAAGCGAGCTAAGCCTAGCAACGTGCCAAGTACTAACGCGAAGCTGATGCCCCAAATACTGAGCCTTAACGTCGAAATCAAACCTTGGAAGAAGTAGGGCAAACCACCATCGGATCTTGGCGTAAAAAGTAGTTCAAACGCCTCTTTCCACTGCCACAAATAATGTACACCAACAGTGGAGCGATGGTACAGCCAAACGCCACCAATACCACAGATAATAAGCAGTACCCAATCTAGCGTGTTTAACCGCGATAGAAAGGAACCTGTGTTGGAATTAGTGGGTACTGTGCGAGTGGTGGTTTGTTCGCCCAAAAATTTGACTCCGATAGATGATGAAAAAGTAAAATGGATGATTGGAAAGTATAGGCTCGCGAAGACCACGAGCCACTCAGATTACTGACCTTGCGCGACTTGATCTTGCCAATCTAATGTCGAGAACCAGTATTCATAACGTTGTTTTAACCATCCATCTTGGGTTCTTGCTTCAATCCATTTATTGAAAAAGGCTTTTTTATCTTCTTCCCCCAAGCGAACTGCAAAGGCTTCGTTACCTTTTGATAATCGCTCAGAGAATGGAAGGAATAGTTTGTCGCTGTGTTTCACTGTCTCATGTTCTGGTTTTGGGCTAGAAGCAATGACCGCATGGGCGTTACCATTCAGCACCTCTTGGAACGCTTGCGCATCGTCATCAAATTGCAGAATCTTCGCTTTCGGGAAGGTTTCTCTGGCGACTTGAACGGTGAATGCGCCGCGACGAGCCGCTATTTTTACGCGTCGTGAGTCAAAATCCGAGAATTCGCTAAAACCAGAAGCCAGCTCTTTATTTGCTGCTACTTGAACACCGGAGTGTGAATAGGGTTCAGTAAACAACACGCTTTTGGAACGCTCGGGCGTGACCGACATGCCACCGATGATCACGTCGAACTTTTTCGCCAGTAGTGCGGGAATAATGCCATCCCACGCGGTCGGTACAAATTCCACTTTCAAACCTGAATCTTCTGCTAAGCGTTTGGCAACATCGATTTCAAAACCGATTAACTCACCTTGCTTGTTGCGCATTGCCCAAGGGACAAATGTTGACATACCAACGCGCAAAGTGCCTCGTTCTTTGATTTGATCTACATTGGGTGTGGCAACATCTTCTTTCGCGATTGTAGGCATAGCGATGGCTAGCCCTAATAATGCAGTAATGGTCGCTTTGAATAACTTCATGTTATCTCCTTATAATTTGCGCCAACTGGCTCCGAGTTTGTGTTCTAGCCATGCAGACAAGCCAGAAAGTGATAGAGTGAGAGCAAGATAAATTGCTGCCACGGTAAACCAAATTTCAAACGGCATCGCCGTCTCAGAGACGATGTTGCGTGCCTGTGTTGTTAAATCAAAAATCGCCATCACACTTACAATGGAAGAGTTTTTGATCAAAGAAACCACTTCATTGGTCAAAGGCGGTAATGTGCGCTGTAAAACCTGAGGCAAAATCACGTCTTTGTAAGTGTAAAACGGTGATAACCCGAGTGTTTGTGCAGCTTCGAATTGCCCTTTAGGAATACTGTTTAAACCTGCGCGGAATATTTCCGCAGTGTAGGCACCTTGGAAAAGGGACAATGCCAAAACGGCGGTGTTGAATCGGTCCAAACCAATCACGGGGCCAAACACGAAGTAGAGTAAATAGATTTGCACCAACAACGGCGTGTTACGTATTACCTCGACATAAGTGGTGCCAATAACATTGCCGATTTTCGAATCGCTAAGCCTTAGTAACGCGGTGACCAACCCCAACACTAAGGTGAAGAATAGACTAATAGCCGAGATGTTAAGCGTGACCAATAACCCATCGATAAGTTCTGCTGGCCACCATTCGCCATCTTCATAAAAAGCGATGTAATCAGGTACGCGTTCCCATTGCCATTGATAGCCCATAGCATCGGCACCAGAGTCCAACACCCACACAATCGCGATGAAGAGGAGCATCATTTGCAGCAAAGCTTGAAGGACGGGTTTGATTACGCGAACTATCATCAGTAACTTAAAATTTGGTTCAAAAATGCTTGGGTTCGTGGATGCTTTGGTGTTTCAAATAAGGCGGTCGGTGAGTTCATTTCCACAATTTTGCCTTCATCCATAAATACCACGCGGTTCGCTACTTTTTTGGCAAATCCCATTTCGTGCGTGACGCAAATCATCGTCATTCCGCTTTGTGCCAGTTCAACCATGACATCCAACACTTCGTTGATCATTTCCGGATCAAGCGCCGAAGTCGGTTCGTCAAAAAGGAGTAAGTCCGGTTCCATACATAAGGAACGGGCAATCGCGACGCGCTGCTGCTGACCGCCGGAAAGCTGGATGGGGTATTTGCTCGCTTGTTCTTCAATATTGACGCGCTTGAGGTAATGCCGTGCGCGTTTTTCAGCTTCTTGTTTTGACAATTTGAGTGTGCGAATCGGCGCTAAGGTAAGGTTTTCCAGTACAGTCAAATGAGGAAAAAGGTGGAAGTGCTGGAACACCATGCCGATTTTACCGGGCTTGAGGGATTTTGCATGAGAAGGCTGGTCAAACACATAAAGTTTGCCGTCTTGAATCGATTCAAGATGGTTGATGCAACGAATGAGCGTTGATTTTCCTGAACCAGAAGGGCCACACACAACGACGATCTCGCCATAATGTACGGAGAAGTTGATATCTTTTAGAGCGTGGTAATCGCCATACCACTTGTTTACGTTGCTAAATTCGACGACGGGAGTGTTCTCTTTCAAAGGGGCACGCTTTTAGGGATAACAATCGCTCTACAATAACAAGTTGTGAATGCGATTTCATTAAGTTAACGCTCATATTCCAAGAGTCAGCGAATGGTTGGTTATATCGTGCGCAATAAAAAAGACCTGCCATTTGGCAGGTCAAGTCCCTGTGGAGCAAGTTATGGGGGAGAAATTCAAGGTCGAACTTGAATAAGGGGGAGGTAAACCTAAGCTGCGATTTCTTCCGCTTGCTTCATGTGAGAAGACACATTCAAGCTAAGCAAGCGACACGCGTTGATTTCACCCATGCCTTCGATGGAATCGAGCTGGGTCATCAAAATGGAGGAAATATGTGCTTCGTTGGCCTTTTGACGTAAGCATTCCACTAACTGCGGCGCGAGATCGACGTGGCTTTCTGCTGCTTTGAAATACAAAGGTTCAACACCGCGTAGAATGGTCATTTGTGCAAGTAAAGCTGGGTTGTCGCTCAGAGCCCAAATCTTAGTTTTACTTTGGCAGCGAGACATCAACAGGGGTGTTTCACCATGTTGGGTTAAAATCGCAACGCCAAGGTCTTGATGAACGCGAGAAGCCGAAATCATTGATGAAAGCGCGAAACTTTTGCCTGGGTTAGAACATAAGTGTTGCAGAGTATCCCAGCAGTCATGGTTACATTCCAGCTCGTGCTCTGCACCTTGTGCGATGCGAACCATGGCTTCGACCGCTTCGATTGGGTATTTGCCCGCCGCCGATTCTGCCGACAGCATCACGGCGTCTGTTCCGTCGATAATCGCGTTTGCCACGTCTAACACTTCAGCGCGAGTTGGGAGAGGATTCTCGGTCATCGATTCCAACATTTGGGTCGCGGTAATGACTGGCTTACCCCAATGTTTAGAACGATTGATCAATGATTTTTGCACCATTGGCAGTCGTGCGTCGCCAATCTCTACGCCTAAATCGCCGCGAGCAACCATAATGATGTCTGATGCTTTAATGACATCATCCATCGCTTCTTTGGTTTCAACCACTTCTGCGCGTTCTACCTTCGCGACAATCTTGGCGTGACAACCTGCTTTTTGCGCCAAGCTGCGAGCGTATTCGATATCTTGTGCATTGCGCGGGAAAGAAATGGCAAGGAAGTCGGCTCGAAGTTTAGCTGCGGTGTCGATGTCTTGAATGTCTTTCGCGGTAAGAGCCGGAGCGGAAAGACCGCCACCTAACAAGTTAATGCCTTTACGGTTAGACAATTTACCGCTGTTCAATACTGTGGTTTTAATCCACTGCTCGTCACGGTGTACTTGGCTTACTTTTAGCTGAATGCGGCCATCATCTAGCAACAAAATATCGCCTTCGTTCACGTCTTGAATCAGCTCTGGGTAATCAAGCCCAACCATTTCTTGGGTTCCAGATTGTGCGTCAAGTGTGCCGCTCAGCGTGAATACGTCGCCTTGATTGAGTAGAACTGCGCCATTTTCGAAGCAAGAAATACGAATCTTAGGGCCTTGTAAATCGACTAACACACCAACATAAGTGTCGAGTTCGGCCGCAATTTCACGAACTAAATTCGCGCGGGCAATGTGTTCTTGCGCCGTTCCGTGAGAAAAATTGAGTCTGACTACGTTCGCGCCTGCTCGAATCAATTTAGTTAGTGTTTCGCGGCTTTCACTTGCTGGGCCTAACGTAGCCACAATTTTGGTTTTACACATTTGTCACCTCAATCGACACTTAAAAAGGAAAATAGAAATAGGGGGGATTTTCTATCAATCTCGTAAGCACTCTTTGCAAAAGAACTTAAGACATTGGGGGAAGTAAGCGGGAGTTGCCTCCCGCTTTAGTCAGGATTAGTGACTAGGGCGAGCTTCTAGCTCTTTTTCTTCAACTGGGTCGATATCAACCACTTTCTTCGCATTCCAAACTGTTAGAGCAAGAAGTAGAGAAATCACACCAGCAGCCAGCCAGAAATATTGCGCTTGAGAGAAGTCGTATTTAGTTACGCCATCAACCTCTGTGATTTTGATTAGAGAAGCTGACGCTAACTCTTGACCAGAAGCAGCGATGTAAGAGAACAGACCGATGAAGCCTTTCACTGCGCCAACTGCGTTCTTAGGCATCAAGTCACAAGCAGTTAGACCTGCAAGGAACACAACCAGACCACCGATAGCGAAACCGATCATACCTAGTGCTACTGCGTCAACGATGCGGTTATCTGGGCCGAAGAACATCAAGCACATACCACCGATGTTCGCCAATCCGTAAAGTAAAGTCGGAATATGGCGGTTGGAGTTAAACACCTTGTCAGAGATGATGCCTGATAGGATTGCACCTGCTAGACCCGCGATAGGGTATGTAGACATTGCGAAGCCAGCGTCAATCAGTGAGTAACCTTTTGCTTCTTGTAGGTAAAGCACTGCCCAAGAAGACATCGCGTAGCGAGAGATGTACATCGCTGCACACGCTGCTGCAATTAGCCAAACGGTTGGTTGCTTCAGGATGAACATTTGAGCACGACGAGTTGCTTGCGGATCGTTCTTTTTCTTGATCTCAGGTTCTTCGTCGAATGCTGTTGCTGAATCTGGCAAACCGTAAGTTTGTGGACGGTCTTTTAGGATGAAGAACATGCAAATCGCTGCTGCAATCGCTGCAATACCCGCACCGATGAAACCTGCACGCCAACCGAAGTAGCTCACTAGAGACGCCGTTAGGATCCAAGTGATACCTTCACCGATGTTACGTGAGCCACCCCAGATAGAGTAACGGCTACCACGTTGTTTTGGTGAGAACCATTGGAACAGAGACACACAAGACGGTGCTGAACCAACAGATTGGAACCAACCGTTTAGACCCCAAAGCAGAACAAAGAAGAATGCCGTGGTGTTCAAACCCATGAATACTGCGGTGATACCAGACAGTAGTAGAGAGAACGACATAAATCGGCCAATGTTGGCATAGTCAGAAAGGAAGCCGTTCGAGAACTTACCAAAAGCGTAAGTGAAGAAGAAAGCTGAACCCATGATACCGAGTTCTTCGATGGTTACGATGCCTGCATCCAGCATTGGTTTTTTAACAACACCTAAACTCATACGAACTACGTAGAAGACGGCGTAACCGAAAACCAAGCCTAAAAATACATGCCATTGGTAGCGTTTGAAACGCGCTTGCATTTCCTCTTTCGAGCCATCTGAAAGAGGGAGGTCTGGGCGTGTTTTAAAGAAATTAAACATCTTGCACTCCAAGTTTTAATCACAAATGTTTTGTTGCAGGGCTATCTTGAAGTGACAGATTGCACAGTACAAAGGCATGAATTTGAGACAGAATTGACCCATATTGATATTTAGGTTGAGTCAAAAACGGGAATTTAGAACGTTAGGCTGACACTTGTTACTGATAGAATATGCTTAGTTCTGGTTGAAGTGCGTCAATAGTGACTCAAACATACTCTGTAAGATTTTTTGACAATCTTTCATAGATTTGAGTTACCGCACACTATTTAAGGTTTTTGGTTAATTTGATGGCTTATTTCAAGCAATTTGGGCGTCGTTTACTTCTTGGTGCGGCGCTTTATGCACCACTCACAATGGCAGCAGAAAAAGAGTTGGTGATACTCACGACCTTCTCTCAAGCACCAATCACTGCTTTGGTGGATGACTTTACGCAGCACTATCCTGATGCTGAAGTCCGAGTGGTTCACCGACGCACTCAATCAAGCCTGCAATTGCTCAGCAAAAGCTACATGAAGGATATCGACTTGGTGTTGAGCTCGTCACCGTTTCTGATGCAAGAGCTGTCTAATGAACATCGTTTGGCTGATATGTCGTCGCGTGTGCAAGTGCCGAAATGGTTGTCCCCTTATCTATTACCCAATAACGATCAAGTTGTAGCGTTTGGATACTCCGGCGCCGGGATTGTTTGGAACAAAGATTATTTGGCCGCGAACCATTTACCAGAACCGACGCGTTTTCAAGATCTGACCAACCCACTGTACTTTGGTCACGTCACCATGAGTACACCAAGCCGCTCCGGAACCACGCAATTGATGGTCGAGAGTGTGCTTAGTCAATATGGTTGGCAAGAGGGCTGGCGGATTTTACTCAATGTGGGTGCGAACCTCGCGACGATCTCTTCTCGCAGCTTTGGAGTGGCGGATTACATCGCCAAAGGTAAGTTTGGTATTGGACCAACGATCGACAGCTACGCACTGATTGCGCAACGCAAGTTCGACTACGTTGGCTTTGCTTATGACCAAGACTTTACGCTGATGCCTACCTATATTGCACAAATCAATCGGGGCAAGAGTGATAAGTTGGCAGAGTCCTTTATTGCTCATTTGCTTTCGAAAGAAGTACAAGAGCAGATGGAAAGCAGCACCTTCTCCAAAACAGCGCTTGACGATACGGCTCGATACGGTGGAGAAAATCCCGTTCTCGACCTAGAACAGGTAATGCCACGCGAAGCGTTAATCAACTTGATTTTTGATACCGCGATCACCAAGCGCTTACCGGAGCTTCAAGATGCTTGGCTCTCGCTCATTAAATTGAATCGACTTGCCGACGGAAAACCAGAGAAACAACGTTCGCTACAAGTTATTGAAAAACAACTGTTTGAATTGCCACTGAGCAAAGCGCAAGTAACCGAAATTGCGCAAAAGCTGTCGACCATGGATAAAGATTCCGAAGTTGGCATGACGCACTACCAAGCGTTATTGGCAGAGTTTTCCCATGAATTGGGGCGGGCGATGTCGGAAAAATTGGACAACGTAAATCAGCAATTGGCTCAATGGCGAGGGAAAGAGAAGTAGTGTTATACCCGAAATACAAAACCATTGGTGCCCGCCTAATTGCCGCTTTTGCTTGCAGCACGCTCTTGCTCACCGTGGTGTGTTTGGTCGCTTGGGCGACATGGAACAGCTTGGATAATCAGGTGCGCCTTTTGTTGGAAGATAGCGTGCCTAAATATAACGCCAGCTATTTTCTCGAAAGTAAAACCAGTGAAATTAACCGCCGCGTAGAAGCGCTGCAAGCGGTAGACAACAAAGTACAGCTGACTGAACAAGCCATGCAGGTCAACGAGCAATTGGCTTCGATCTCGACAGTTCTGAAAAGCAATAAGATGAGCTCGGAGTTTTATCAATTGCTCGAATCGGAAGCTGGCCTTGCCTCTCTACTGGAAAAGTACGTGGATATGATTTCAACTCGCATCGATCAAACTCGCCGCGTCGACCAACTGATGGAGCAGATTAACTGGCTTCACCAAGATATTCGCTCTGAGCTCAAACCGGTTCGACAAGAAGTGCATTGGCAGATTGAGCGGGTAAACGATTCGAAAGAAATTCAAAACTTGCTGGTGCAACTGAGTACTTTGCAACGGGTCATCGATATTGAATCAGCGGTGTACGACATGGCAATTGATGTTGCTGGCGCATCAATGCCTGAGCAGGTCGACAATGGGATGAAGGTGATTCACTTTCGCTTGATGGATCTGCAAGAAAGCAGCACAACCTTAATGAATCAGCCAACCTCAATCGCTTACAAACAGTTATTGCAAGAACTTGTGGTTGTGTTGAGTCCAGAAGGCGCGTTCGATAAACAATTGATGTCATTAGTGACGCTGAACGGCGATATTCAGAAAATACAAGAGCAAATCGCGCTCAGCATGGATGCAATTCATCAACAAATCGGTGAACTGGTTTCCACTGCGGACCAAACGTTCAAACAGGTGAAGAGTGAAACCGCCGAGCGTGTGTCTTATGGCAACCACGTTTTGATCGTCTGCTTTAGTTTGTCGATCATGACAAGCATGTTCTTGACGTATTACTTCATCAACCGCCGCATTGTGGCACGTTTGATAGGGTTAGGTGACAGTATTGATGCCATCATCAAAAACGACCTGAGCCATCCGGTTGTGGTAGACGGCAACGATGAGATCGGGCGCTTGAGTGAAAAGCTCATCGAGTATGGTGACAAGGTTCAGGAAATTCAGCGGACTAACGCCTTGAGCCTAATCAACAACACCACGGCGAGTTTGATTACCAGTGATCTCAATGGTGTTGTGGAATCAGCAAACTTAAGTGCGCGTAAATTATTGAAACTTGGTGAGGTTAACGAAAGTTATCCGATTTGGGAGTACTTCCCAGAGAGCTGTCGAGAACAACTGAAAAAGGTATTCAATGGTTCTCATTTGTGGATTGAACTTGGTAAAATTCATGTGACATTGTCACTTGGAGACGAGAAGCCAAAGTATGTGCGTTTCGATATTCGTCCTTTCGCTCATGGTGCTGAATACAAACTGATCATGACCATTACGGATGTCACTCATCAAGAAATGACTACGCGTACCTTGGAAAGTCGAGTGTTAGAAAAAACGCAAGATTTGCTGCTGAAAAACCAGCAGTTAGAAAACGAAATCGAAGAGCGTATTCGAACCGAAGACAATCTTAAAAAGACGCAAGATGAGTTGATTCAAGCTGCAAAAATGGCGGTTGTAGGGCAAACCATGACCAGTTTGGCGCATGAGCTTAATCAGCCATTAAATGCGATGTCGACGTATTTATACAGCGCGAGAATGTTCCTTGAACAGGAATCTCCAGAAAAGGTTGGTGAATCCATTACCCACATCGAAGGTTTGGCGACTCGGATGAGTAAGATCATCAACAGTTTGCGCCAGTTCGCTCGCAAGCCAGAAGGTGAAAGAGAAGTGAAGTCTGTAAGCGTTCATGAGGTGGCGGAGCAAGCATCCACCATTGTGAACACGCGCGCGAAACGTCAACAGATCACGATAGAAAATCTGTTACCCGATGATGTGAAAGTGCAAAGTGACATGCTGGCGCTGGAGCAGGTTTTCATTAACGTCTTAGTAAACAGTTGTGATGCGTTAATGGAGAGCGCAAGGGACGAGCAAAAAAGGATTCAAATTGAGCTAGTGGATCGTACCAGTCAAACCACAATGATTGCGATCAGTGATAACGGTATTGGCTTTGGTGAAGAGATCGTGCAACGAATTTTCCAGCCTTTTGTCTCGACAAAAGAGGTCGGTCTGGGGTTGGGAATGAACATTTGTAAGTCATTAATAGAAAAGCATCAAGGAAGTATCTACCTCGCTTCCTCATTAGAAAAAGGTGCGATGGTTGTGTTGGAGTTACCTAATGAGCAATAACCCATATTCAGTATTATTGGTCGATGATGATCAGGATGTTTTGGACTCTTATTCGTACTTGATGAACATATCATCAATCAAGTCAAAGGCCATTAACGACCCAACACAAGCACTGCAATACGTCTCTCCAGAGTGGGCGGGCGTTGTAATTCTCGATATGTACATGCCGCAAATGCATGGATTAGAACTGCTTCGGATGATCAAACACGTCGATGAGCGAATCCCTGTCATTGTGATCACTGGGCACGGCGATATTCCAATGGCGGTTGATGCAGTAAAGCAGGGCGCGTGTGAGTTTTTAGAAAAACCGATCAATCCTGCGGAGCTTTTAACACTAGTAAAACAGCAGCTTGAAACCCGAAGCTGCCAGGTGGAATTGCAGCTACAGGCGGAGAAATCTATTTCGCGCTCATTAATTGGTAAGTCTGCGCATATGGAGCAGATCCGCAAGCTTGTTGCCCAATACGCGTTACTGGACACGCACGTGGTGGTTTATGGTGAGTCGGGCACTGGGCGTCACAGCGTTGCGGGGCTAATTAAAGACATGATGTCTAAGAGTGAAGAAACGGAGTATGGTTCTTTTGTTCTCAGTGCAAGCACAGCAATGGATAGTATTGATGACGCCCTCGACAAACAGCAGTTGTGTATACTTGTGTTAGAGAACTTACCTGAACTGCCTGAAGAGGGGCAGCGGCATCTGGCTCAATTATTACTGGCGCGAGAACGTTGTGGCAAAAAGAATCTGCGTGTTGTAACGATTTTTGACTCAGAGCCGGAAGAGTACATCGCCAAAAATCAATTGCTGCCGGAGCTGTACTATCTGCTCAATCAAGGCGTGGTTCACGTACCGCCATTGCGTCAGCGCCCTGACGACATCGTGACGATATTTCATTACTTCTTAAAACTGAGTTGTAAGAAATTAGGCAAAACATTGCCAAATGTCGACTCTAGCTATCTTGCGCTACTGAGAGGATACCCGTGGCCGGGCAACATCCGTGAGCTAAGAAACATCGCTGAGTTATACGCAATCGGAATTGTTAAGTTAACGGGTAAAGAGCGCATCTACTCACAAAATGAGATTCAGCTTCCATTGGATGATTTGGTTGACGATTTTGAAAAGCAGCTCATAGAAGATGCGCTATTTTTGCACTCCGGGCGAATTACCGATGCGGCAAACCATCTGCAAATACCGCGTAAAAAGCTGTATTTGAGAATGAAAAAGCACGGAATTGAAAAAGGCAATTACAAGTCGCGATAACAAAAAGCGTTTGAGGTTTACATCAGTAGGCTTAAACGCTTTTTCATCATAATTCAGAGTGATGAGCAACAATCTAAGGCATAGAAAATTAATTGATCACTGTGAGATACGGATAACGAACAACGATGGCAACAACAGACATCACCATCAATGTTTGTGCGGAATAGTAGGTCACCATGACGACTTGTCGCGAAAATACGGATCGTCCCCCGAAGCGTTCAAAAGCTAAGACGGTACCAGAAACGATGAAGATAAAGCTTCCGAGCACTGCAAATGAGGACGATTGTGTTTTTCCACTCAAATAATACTCGATAGCAGCCCAACACATGGTCATCAATACCAATATGTAGCTGGCAACCGGGAGCTTTTCTTGACCAAGGTCCGGTCGAAACAACCAATAGAAACATACACCGAGTCCAAATAAAGCAATAGGGAGCCAAGGCGTAAAATGCCAAGCGGACATGATGGTAAAACCGTAGCTATAGGAAAGATGGGCAGAGCAGAAGAGCACTAATCCGGTAATAAACTTATCTCTAGGGAGCATTAATAGTAGTTCACCAAGCAACGAGAGCGATAAGCCAATCAAAATCCAATGCGTATATGGCATATGATAGGCAGGAGACTGGATTAAAATTCCTAACATACAGAGCACTGGTAATGGTTTGGATACGTAGAAAAGCCACTTAGGACCTTTACGGATACTGATGATATGTATGAATGCTAATACGACAACAACTAGCCACATAAAATGGATTCTCGAACAGACAAGCTAATGTAGTGGATAACTACAACAAATAAAAGGTCCATTAAATGAGTAAGTTAGACCTTTGAATTCAATTTTATTTTTGTTTGTGTAAAGCTGGACAGTTGTCTCTTTACTGACCTACACGATCAATGAGTTTGTAGGGATTAATGGTTATTTTGAGGAGTTCCCGAACTTGAACGTGATGAAGCTTACAAAATAGCATAAAAAAACGGTATTGTGACCGTTAAGTCACAATACCGTTAAACCCTAGAAAGGGCAGTGAACTGTTTTTGCTGTTAGGCAACAGCGAGTTCTAAAATTTCACGACTACGTTCAAGAGTAATCGCTTGGTTTTCACCGAGAACGGTCATTCCGTGTTTGTTGAGTTGTTCGATGATGGCATCGATCGCTTGTTCACGACTTTCACCATAGTTTTCTAGCTTAGTTGCGACATCAAGTTGATGATAAAACGCTTCGATCGCTTCGATGGTACGTTCAGCAAGATCGTCTCCAGCTTCAAGTCCAAATACGTTGCGACCCATTTGCTCTAGCTTAGGACGTTTAAATTGCATTTGGTTGCGAAGTAGCGATGGTTGGACGATTGCAAGAGAACGTGCATGATCGACGCCCCATAGAGCCGTTAATTCATGGCCGATCATATGTGTCGCCCAGTCTTGTGGAACGCCACTACCAATTAACCCGTTCAATGCTTGGTTAGCAGACCACATTAAGTTTGCGCGCCACATATCGTCGTCTCGCTCGGCAAACTGTTCTCCGAGTGTTTTTAAGGTTTTCAGCAGTGTTTCTGCATAGCCATCTTGAACCATTGCGCCGGTAGGAAGCGTCAAGTATTGCTCACATACGTGCACCCATGCGTCAACAATGCCGTTGATCAACTGGCGTTCTGGCAATGTTTTCATTACATCCGGGTCTAACACCGCAAATTTAGGCTGTACTGCTGGAGACATGAACGGAAGTTTGTCTTGAGTTTCTTTTTTAGTGATAACTGCGCCCATGTTTGACTCTGAGCCTGTTGCTGGCAGTGTCAAAATTGCAGCTAGAGGCGTCGCTTCAGTGACTTGGTGTTTACCAATCATGATATCCCAACCATCACCATCATACTTAGATGCTGCTGCTACGTATTTAGAGCCATCAATGACTGAACCACCACCTACAGCAAGAATAAAGTCAACACCATGTTCTTTTACCATTGCGACCGCTTTATCGAGCGTTTCTTTGGTTGGGTTGGGTTCAACACCAGAAAACTCTAGCCATTCATGTCCCTCTAGTGCTTCTGAGACTTGGTCGTACACGCCATTTTTTTTAATTGAGCCACCGCCGTATACCACTAAAACTTTTTGGTCGGATGGGATAGCTTCTTTGATTGCAGCGATTTGTTTTTGACCAAAGAAAATCTTGGTTGGGTTTACATAAGAAAAGTTCATTATTAGCCCTCTTGCTTCCAGTAAAGGAGATTGAATGCGTGCATATTAGTCCTGATTAACGTTCGTTAATAGGTCGATTTCTGCAAATAATCTGCCTATTTCTACAAAATTGATGCTCTTGAGCTAGAAAGTTAAAGTCGAGAGGAAGTATAGTGCACGAAATGATAATAGAGACCAAACTCGTTGGTCATTGATGGAGCGCTCGAATGCACACTCTCGCAGATATCATGCAGCAATATGTTGAAAAGCAGGGACTGCATGACTTAGAAGGTATGAAGAAAACCGCAATAGATGGCGTATGGTTTTATCGCAGTAGCAAAGGAAATCATCGCCAGCCGTTTGTCTATCAGTCTGGAATTATTGTTTTAGGGCAAGGACATAAGAACATTCATATCGGTGATACACCTGTCCAATATGGGCCCGATGATTACCTTGTCGTAGGAGTTCCCATGCCCCTGGAGTGCGAAGCGTTTGCGACAAACAATGAGCCTTTACTTGGCATCTCGATAGATATTTCGCCAACGCTTCTTCATAAGCTCGTTAAAAAACTTGAGGCTGAGAAATTCAGTAATAAGTGTCTGGACGCTACCCGTTGCGGCCTTAAATCGGTACGCATGAGCGAAGGTATGCTGGATGCATGCAAGCGACTAATGAGCGCGTTGTGTAATGAGCTAGATGTTGTCATGCTCGGTGATCTACTTCTTGAGGAAATTGTTTATCGCACTTTGGTAAGCAAAGAAGGGTATGTTTTATTTGACTTAGCACACCAAGAAGGCTCTTACGCTAGAGTGGCCAAAGCACTGAATCGTGTTCATCAAGCGTACCATGAACAGTTGAGCGTACAAACATTGGCAGAAGAAGCCAATATGAGTGTGTCTGCTTTCCATCAAGCTTTTCGCAATGTCACGCTTGAATCTCCGTTGCAATACATTAAGAAAGTTCGACTTAATAAAGCGCGCGAGTTGATCCAACTGGAGGGGAGACGAGTCAACGATGCCGCGAGACTGGTTGGGTACACAAGCCCATCACAGTTTAGTCGTGAGTACAAGCGCCATTTTAATGAAACGCCAAGGTCAACAAAGGCTTAGTGATCTTTATTTCAAAATAACGACTTTTTTTGCCTTTTTTATTAATTTGCGAGTGACATATTTATTTGATTTATAAAATTAGTTACTGGTGCCAAATAATAGGTACGTTGTTGCAAGCATTTAGTGGATTGTTGCGAGGCGGTGTGGAAAACTCGTAAATAGATAGTGTGAAATCACCAACTTGTACTTAAGTTATTTTACGTCGAAATAAAAGTATAAGTGCGCTTTGTTTAGCGCATTTAGTATTGTTTTAACAATAACTTAAGGAAGAGCGATTATGCACCTTAAAAACGGCAACGCAGTGAAAAGCGTGTTCACACTAAGCACTCTCACCGCTTCTTGTCTTATGGCCTTCAATAGCTACGCAGCGGTTGACTGTGCCCCTCTAGAAACTTGGCAATCATCAAAAGTTTATAACGGTGGTGACCAAGTTCAACATGAAGGTAATGCTTACAAAGCACGCTACTGGACGCAAAACAGTAACCCAGCGCAATCTGGTGAGTGGGGCGAGTGGGAAACACTTGGCGCATGTGATGGCACTGGACCGATTGATCCACCTCAGAATGAAGTTCCGACTGTTACTCTAACATCGCCTTCTGCGTCGGCTTCTGTGACTGCAGGGGATGTTGTTAACCTAGCTGCAGATGCAGCTGATACCGATGGTACTGTTAGCAAAGTAGAATTCTTTGTTGATGGCGTATTAGTTGGTCAGGCAACGTCTGCGCCTTATGCTGCGTCATGGACAGCGACTGAAGGCCAGCACGAATTCTCTACTAAGGCGTATGACGATACAGGTGCAGTAAGCACAGCAAGCGCTGTGACGTTAACTGTGGCACCAGCACAATCTGGTAACGAAGCGCCGACAGTGGATGTTGCACTTTCTGCGACTTCTATTGACTTGGGTGGCTCCGTCACACTGACTGCGAATGCCGCAGATGCGGATGGCACCGTTGCTAAAGTTGATTTCTATGTGGCGGGTGTCCTTGCTGGCACCGCAACAACTGCACCATACACGCTTGATGTAACGCCTTCACAAGCTGGTTCGCTAAGTGTTTATGCGAGAGCAACCGATGATGCCGGAGCAACTGCAGATTCTGCACTTGCGACGTTAACGGTAAACGGTGGTGCGGTGACATCTAACTGTCGCCCTGATGGCTTGTATCAAACAACGGGTGTAGACGTTCCTTACTGTTCTATTTATGACGAAGAAGGTCGCGAGAAAATGGGCGCCGATCACCCACGTCGTGTGATTGGTTACTTTACTAGTTGGCGCGCAGGTGAGGACCCTCAATCGACTTACCTTGTTAAAGATATTCCTTGGGAGCAACTTACTCACATTAACTACGCGTTTGTGAGCATTGGTTCTGATGGTAAAGTAAACGTTGGTGACGTTAATGACCCTAACAACCCTGCTACGGGTAAAACTTGGCCTGGCGTTGAGGTAGATCCTGCTCTTGGCTTTAAAGGTCACTTTGGTGCGCTAGCGACTTACAAGCAAAAACATGATGTTAAAACGCTAATCTCTATCGGTGGTTGGGCTGAAACGGGCGGTCACTTCGATACGAATGGCGATCGTGTGGCTGACGGTGGTTTCTACACCATGACTACGAATGCAGACGGTTCTATTAACCATGCTGGCATCGAGAAGTTCGCAACTTCAGCCGTTGAAATGATGCGTCAGTACAAGTTCGACGGTCTGGATATTGACTATGAATACCCAACATCAATGGCTGGTGCTGGTAACCCTTACGACAAAGACTTCATGGAACCACGTCGTCAGTATCTATGGGCGTCTTACCAAGAGCTGATGAAAGTATTGCGTGAGAAACTTGATGCGGCATCCGCGCAAGATGGCATTCATTATATGCTGACTATCGCAGCACCATCTTCAGGTTACCTACTGCGTGGTATGGAAACCTTCGATGTAACTAAGTACCTAGACTACGTAAACATCATGTCTTACGACTTGCATGGGGCTTGGAATGATCACGTTGGTCACAACGCAGCATTATTCGATACAGGTAAAGACTCGGAGCTAGCGCAGTGGAACGTATACGGCACTGCTGCATACGGTGGTATCGGTTACTTGAACACAGACTGGGCTTACCATTACTTCCGTGGTTCTATGCCTGCAGGTCGTATCAACATTGGTGTTCCTTACTACACCCGTGGTTGGCAAGGTGTTACTGGTGGTGAAAATGGCCTATGGGGCCGAGCAGCACTGCCGAACCAAGCTGAGTGTCAACCAGGTACCGGTGAAGGGGAGAAGAACAACTGTGGTCACGGCGCTATTGGTATCGACAACATGTGGCACGATACCGACCCTAAAGGCAACGAAATGGGCGCTGGTTCTAACCCAATGTGGCATGCGAAGAACCTAGAAAATGGTATTTGGGGCTCTTACGCAGCCGCGTACGGTCTTGATCCAGTTAACGATCCTTCGGATAAGTTTGTTGGTACATATACTCGTCATTACGATAGCGTTGCTGTAGCGCCTTGGTTGTGGAACGCAGAGAAGAGCGTGTTCCTATCTACGGAAGATAAAGCTTCTATCGAAGTGAAAGCTGATTACGTTATCGATAAAGAAATCGGCGGTATTATGTTCTGGGAACTGGCAGGTGACTACAACTGTTACGTACTGGATGCAAATGGTAATCGTACGGCAGTAGATGCAACTGAACAAGCTTGTGCAGCTGGTAATGGTGAGTACCACATGGGTAACACTATGACCAAAGCTATCTACGACAAGTTTAAGTCTGCAACACCTTACGGCAATAAAGTTGCGACGGGTCCAACACCAACAGAAGCGGTAGACATTACAGTCAGCGTTGGCGGCTTTAAGGTTGGCGACCAAAACTACCCAATTAATCCGAAGATCACGTTTACGAACAACACTGGTCAAGCGATCCCTGGTGGTACTGAATTCCAGTTTGATATCCCAGTATCAGCTCCTGATAACGCGAAAGATCAATCTGGTGGCGGTTTGAAAGTCATTGCTTCTGGACATACTCGAGCAAACAACATCGGTGGCTTAGATGGCGTAATGCACCGCGTATCGTTCTCTCTACCTGCTTGGAAAGATTTACCAGCGGGCGGTACTTACGAGCTTGATATGGTTTACTACCTACCAATCTCTGGTCCGGCTAACTACTCAGTGATTTCTGGTGGTAAAGAGTTTGCGTTCAAGTTTGAACAGCCAGAACTGCCAATTGGTGACCTAAATGCAGGCTCGGGTGATGGTGGTACTACTGAACCAGGTACGTGTGATACGACAGGTTTAGTGACATACCCAGCTCTACCACAAACGGATTGGGCTGGTAACCCAAGCCACGCTAACCAAGGCGATAAGATCATCCACAACGGTGTGGTTTACCAAGCGAACTGGTGGACAGCGGCTGAGCCGGGCACAGATGGTAGCTGGTCAACGGTATGTAACATCTAATCGTTTTTGATTAACTGTTATAGCCTAACGTTAATAGGCATTTAAACAAAAGCGCATGATGATGATCGTGCGCTTTTTTGTTGCGATGGTTTGTCGTTTAATCGAATTGATAACTTTCGGGTATGACGACAATACCTTTGTCTGAGATTTTAAATCGCTTCGCATCTTCTAGTTTGTTTATGCCAATTTGAGTATGTGGCGGAATACGAACATGTTTATCCACAATACAGTTGACCAACTGACTTCCTTCACCGACCTCTACGTCATCAAAAATGATGGAATCGACAACCGTTGCACTGTCTTGAATGCGTACGTTAGAGGAAATAATGGAATGCTGTACTGAGCCTCCAGAATTGATGACACCGGTAGCAATGATGGAGTTAATAAAAATACCTTCATTACCCGTGGCTGACGATACGGTACGAGCTGGTGGAAACTGCGGCTCGTAAGTACGAATCGCCCAATTGGATTGATATAGGTTCATTGGTGGTACTGGCTCTAGCAGATCCATATTCGCTTCATAAAAGGAATCAATGGTACCCACGTCGCGCCAGTAGCAATCCTTATCAACGCGCCCTTTACTGCCACAAAATTGATAAGCATAAACGGATTCCGTATCAATCAGCTTAGGTATAATGTCTTTTCCGAAGTCATGACTTGATGAATCGAGTTTTGAGTCGTCTTCGAGTGCTTCTTTTAAAACATCCATATCAAAGATATAGATCCCCATGGAAACGAGGCTTCTGGTTTTGCTTCCTGGAAGGGTAGGTGGGCATTCTGGTTTTTCTATAAATGAAGTAACTAGACCGTTTTCTGCGGTGCCCATTACGCCGAATGCTGAAGCATCCTCTACGGGAACATCCATACAGGCAACGGTGAGCTTAGCACCTTTCTCTTTATGCTCTTCAAGCATTGCGGCGTAGTCCATTCGATAGATATGATCGCCGGATAACACAACCACATACTTCGCGTCATTGCGCGATAGTAACCACATGTTGTGATAAATCGCATCAGCGGTTCCTTCATACCATGCACCACCTTTGCGCATTTGAGGTGGAACCGCAGTAATGTACTCGCCAAGCTCTGGATTGAATATCGACCAACCATCTCGCAAGTGTTTTTGAAGTGAATGAGATTTGTATTGGGTCAAAACAAGGATTTTACGTAAACCTGAGTGTAAACAGTTGGTTAGTGTGAAATCTATAATTCTATACTTTCCGCCAAAAGGTACTGCTGGCTTGGTTCTATCATCGGTGAGTGGGCTGAGTCTAGACCCCATCCCTCCTGCTAAAATTACGGCGAGTGCGTCTTCCATATTGTTCCCTTTCCCTTTTTTGCATGCATCAAAACGGTGCTAACCAGGAGGAAGTGGTGTACAGCGCAGAGGTTTTGAAAGTGCATGTGCTGATGTGTTTACTACTGCAAACTTTAGTACAAGATTCGAGCCATAGAATATCTCTTTAAAAATCAAAGGAGTTAAAAGTTCATCGCAAGGCAATTGCACCACATTGGTGAAGTGCTAAGTAGGCCGTGCATCAAATTGGCGCAAAATTATAGGGAAGGGGAGAAAATAAGTATGGATTTACAATGTAAAGTGACGATAAAACAGTAAGATAAAGATAATCAAGCACGCCTCTTCGTCTGTTCAAAGTGAGTGGATATAGAAGTAAACCACTCACTCTTTAAACGTGCTTCCTTTATAGTCAACTATACGTTGACGTTACACTAAGAGAGACCGACGATATTTCCTTCATCATCAAGGTCTAAATTCATAAATGCAGGTTTATCAGGCAAACCTGGCATCGTCATCACCGTGCCTGATAACGCATACACAAACCCAGCGCCAGCACACAGACGTAACTCGCGGATAGGGACGGTAAAACCTGTCGGCGCACCTTTGACAGCGGAATCTGTTGTTATCGATAGTGGAGTTTTCGCTATGCAAACCGCTAAGTTGTTAAAACCTAGATTTTCAAAATGGTTGAGCTGTTCAGTAGCAAGAGAACTCATTTCTATATTGGCGGCACCATAGCCAGCTTCACACACAGCCATAAGTTTTTCGTGTAACGATTGTTCTTTACTGTATAAAGGACGAAACTCTGTAGGCTGGGTACAAGCGTCAATAACATGTTGAGCTAACTGAGTAGTGCCTTGCCCGCCTTGCGCAAAAGCGGTGCTGATAGCGACTTTAACTTCCGGATTAAATTTCTGAACCAGCTCTTCAAGTATTTTAAGCTCTTTCTCACAATCTTGCGGAAACTGGTTAATAGCGACAACAGCTGGAATGCCATATTTATGGACGTTATTAATGTGCCATTTTAAGTTTTCAAATCCCGCTTCCAATGCTGCTTGGTCTGGATTAAAAATGGAATCTGGAATGGCCATACCTGGTCGTAAATCGTAGTGTCCAGAATTTGCTTTGAGGCCGCGTAATGTCGCTACTATCACTACACAATCTGGCACCTTGCTGGCGGCGGCAGCTTTAATGTTACACGCTTTCTCAAATCCCATGTCCGAACCAAACCCCGCCTCTGTTACGGTGTAACTTGATAGCTTTAGCGCGATGTCGTCGGCAATAATGGATGAATTTCCATGGGCGATGTTCGCAAACGGGCCTGCGTGAATCAACGTAGGAACACCTTCCAGAGTTTGCATCAGTGTCGGTGCAATGGCCTCTTTTAATGTCACTGCCATTGCTCCTGCAACTTGCAGATCCTCCGTGGTTACGGGGTTTCCGTTCAAATCGTACGCTACGACAATTTTCCCGATACGCTGACGTAAATCTTTCAAATCTTTAGCCAGTGCAATGATAGCCATTAACTCAGACGCGGCAGAAATATCGAACCCTTCGTCGCGTTCGTATCCATTGATGATTTTTCCTGGCTCATTTAACCCAATTTTGACGTTACGTAGTGCACGATCATTATGGTCCATTACTCGTTTCCAAGTAATGCTTGCCGTATCGATTCTAAGTGCCTTTAATCCAGTACGTGCTTCAAAGGCATCATAGCCTTCACGCTGTTCATGATACAAGCGAGCATCAAGAGCGGCTGAAGCTAGATTATGCGCTGCCGTCACCGCATGGATATCACCAGTAAGGTGTAAGTTCAGTTCTTCCATTGGAGCAACTTGGGAATAACCACCGCCAGCAGCACCGCCTTTAATACCGAATACAGGCCCCATAGAAGGTTGTCTAATACATGCGATAACGGATTGTCTAAGCTTAGCTAAACCTTGTGCCAGTCCGACAGTTGTAACGGTTTTTCCTTCGCCAAGTGGGGTAGGAGTGATCGCAGTAACAAGCACAAGCTTACCGTTATCATTCTCTTTGAGCCGCTCCAAACATTTTGGATGGACTTTGGCTTTGTGCTTCCCGTGAGTGTCATATTCTTCGGGTAGTAACCCTACTTTTTCCGCAATAACATCAATAGAAGAAAGTGGTGTGTTTCGGCAAATTTCAATATCTGACTGCATGGATAATCCCTAAAGTGACTCGCAGGTAGTGTTGAAAAACAATCTGAGTTGGAGCAAGTATTATTGTTGGGCAAACGTTTGCTCGGTGATGGTACGGTTTCGATTCGGTATGTAAAGAGTTTACTGCTCTATACTGTGCTACATACTAACAAAATCTACTATTTACTGCGCCAGATCAAAACAAAAAGGCCACCAAATGGTGACCTTGATGTATTTTTAGCTTTAAAGCTGTGATCTTAACGATCCCAGTAAGTTTCTTCTAAGCTATCTTCTCGTTCAGGAAGTGCTCGCGATAGGCGAGGAGAGTGTTGCGTCAACACTTCATAGCTTACTCGGTTTGCATATTTACAGATCTGAGAAAGTGATGAGTAAGTCAAACAGCGTACTTCGTGCTTTTCTGAGTTAGGCACTTCTTTTTGATGGAAAGAGTTTGCAGCCATATCATGCAGTAAAGCAGAAAGCGCCGCATCACCTGCGCCGTTGGTGTTCTTAATCTCTAGTGGACCACCTAGGTAAGGACCAATGTAAGAGTATACCTTCATTGGCTTCTCACAATCTCCTTTACGCATCGCACGACTAAATTCGTATTGGTTAAAGGCTTCAATTGAGCCTTCAAGAATGTCGTGTGTGGTTTCTCGTTTTACTTTTTCGTCGGTGTAACCTGCCATGTATAGGCCATTTGGCCCTGCAGTACATAGAACAAGATCGACCCACTCAAGTGCTTTATCAGCAGCCGCTAGCGGTTCTGTCTCGCCTGTTAATGCGGCGCCTTCTTCTTCATTCATTGCAACAACAGATATGTTCTCGCGAATGTACTCTTGCCACCACTGCGCGTTACCTTCGATAACGTACTTTGTGCCTAAAGTCAGTACAACAGGGACATCGTGCTTCTTGGCAAAGTCGATCGCTTTTTGGACCGCTTTCGGCATTGGATCCTCTTCTTTACCGCGCATTAGGTAAGAAGAAACAACCAGAGCTGATGCTTTCTCAAAGATCTCTTCAGGAATGCTTTCCGGAAGTAGTTGGTTCATGTGACCTTCATTGATAGCAAATGTGCGTTCGCCATCTTGAGAAATCAGGGTATAACAACGACCAATAGGACCATCTACCGTTTGTAGGTGGTTGAGGTTCATGCGTGAAGAGGTGCGGCAAAGGTAACGGTAAGCAAAAGAACCAACTTGAATGTTCTTGGACATCACACCGAGCAAAACGGATTTGCTATCCGCCAATACTGAGTAATTGTGGAGCGTGTTGCCAATCGTGTCACCTGGGTATTGGTGTGTGATTAGGCCTTGCTCAACCAGTTCTTCGTAAAGTGCATCTGCTTTGCTTTCTTCAAGAACGAGTGAATGTCCTTTACTTAGGTTGTATTTTTCTAAAAACGCATCATCTACACGCGCTTCGATATCTACGATGGTTTGACCGACACCAACAATAGTTGGGCGATATAGCTTAGGCGCTTGTCGGATTTGGTTTACTAATGGATCTCGAGCGTGAGTTGGGAAGTAGTGTTTAGATTTACGCTGACCAGGAAACTTCATGCTTGTTCTTGAGTGAGAAAAAAAAAGAGGCGGGATTGTATCACAAAAAAATGAAAATCGTGGCGTTTTATTACAAAGAAGTTTGCCCGCTGAAAAAATCAGCGAGCTGGAGAAATTGCGACCAAGATAGCCTAAATTACTGATGCTTATAGTACTGCAATTGGTCGCTTTTCAGATTGTTGATCGGTTATTCTCTTTAACAACGAGCTTGGAGCTACTCAAAATTAGCTGCGTTACTTTTTCACTTCAGTTGGCTCAACGTAAGCCTTGGTGCCCCAAAGTGGAACCGTCGATAGGCTGTGCTTAAAGCTACCGTCTGTCTCTTTTGTTGTGTAAGACAGGTAGAGTAAGGTTTGGTTGTCTGCATCATAAATTCGGCGAACCTTCATTGTTTTGAAGAAAATACTTTTTGACTTCTTAAATACAATTTCGCCAGACTTACTTTTATCTATTTTTGCAATCATTTCCGGCGTGATTTCGCCAGTCTGACGACATGATATTGAGCTGTCACTTGGATCCGCTAAGCTAAAATCGGCTTCGATAGAAGCTATATGACACGTTACCCCCGTGACTACCTCGTCTTTTAATTCACCTACTTTGATGTCTTTCAAAGTAAACCAACCGAGTCCTACATCAGCAACATCGTTATCTGAACAACCAACCAGCGTAGTAGCAAGCAATGCACTTAACAGCATCTTTTTCATTATTTTTGTCCTTAACTAGGAAAGATATTGATGAAATCTATCAGAGGTTTGCAACTAAAACAAAATTTAGCCAAGGAAAGGTCTACGCACGCTAGGTTTGTTGTGGGCTTCATGCTAATGTACAGCTCTAAACGAAATGATGAGTTAGAGTGACCATACTTTCTCCCAATATGTTTGACTTTATATCGCTTGTCGCTCTGTCTAAGCTTCACTCTATGTGAGAATGAAACACTCTGCACATTTCGTTTTGCAACTAAGGTATCAAAATGAATGAACAACAGTTAGCCAGTATCGAGCGTAAAAATACATGGCTGTATGATCTGGTTGAAGTTGAATTTCCAACACCAGAGAGTCTGAAAGGGCGTGATGTCTATTTCAAAGCACTAGAACAAGCAACCTATCAAGTGGTCGACAAAGACACGCTACTTGAGAGTAATTCTGAATTTAGCTCTGACGATATTTTTCTGGTCGATTTTCACCGACTTACTATCATGTTTTCTGTCCTGCAGTCTCAGCGTTGGGATCAACAGTACGATAAAGATATGATTGTGGAATATCTTACTCAGATAATTCTAACGCCAGATTTTGAATTATATGTTGGTTTTAAATCTGGAGCTCCAATTGGTGCCGCTATTATTAGCCACCTTGAAGGAAACACGCTTATCTCTGATGTCGCGGTTTCTGAATCAAAATACAAGAGTTCGTTTGTGGCGGATCTTGCTAAAAGACTAAGTACCGAACATAAGCTTTTAGATTCGGTGATTATTGAAAGCTAATTTGCGCACTCAAATGCATAAAAAGCAAAGCAAGATGACGATAGGTGATCTTGCTTAGAAAAACTGTAATTGCTCCCCTCTATTTCCATGAAATGCCAAGCTCGTCGTTTCAACAATCCCAAACTTAAATAAGATTAAGCCAACATTTTTAAAATCAGCTAGGGCATTAGCCTTTAAGATGTCTGGAGATGGCTATGGCAATTACCAATATTAAGTGCGTGATATTTGATTGTGATGGTACGTTGGTCGATAGTGAACGATTGTGTTGCCAAGCTCTCGTCAATGTATTTAACCTGCATGGCGCAGAATTAACGATGGAAGAGTGCGTTTCTCATTTTAAAGGAGGAAAGCTCGCTGACATCCTTTTAGATACTAAAGAGCTGAAAGATATCAAAGTCCCTATTGATGTCTTAGAGCCGCAATACCGTGAAGAAGTCCAGTCTCTTTTTGTTCGCAACTTACAGCCGATGGATGGCGCAAAGCGTTTAATTCAGTTTTTGGATTCGCATAATATCGAATATTGTGTCGCGTCCAATGGGCCGAAAGATAAAATAGAATACGCATTGGAGCTAACAGGATTGCTCGATGCTTTCCAAGGGAAAGTGTTCTCTGCATTCGATGCGAATAGTTGGAAGCCTGAACCTGACTTAATTATGTACAGTGCAATGAGCATGGGCTTTTTACCGAGCGACTGTCTTTATATTGATGACACACCTAAAGGCGTAGAAGCGGGATTAAACGCTGGCATTAAAACCGTACAGCTATTTAATGGTGAGGCAATCAATCGTGTTGATGATGAGCGCGTAATTCGCATTCAACATTTAGATGAATTAAAAGAGCAGTTATTTAGCTGCTCTGTTTAATCTCTTAATGGCACATCGTACTTAAGCTATGGATATGTTTAAGTTTGGACTGTAGGTAAGGGGTTTGATGTAGGCATTGGATGGATGAGAAGCTTTTTGTATGAAATCCGCAAGCAGCGCATGTGAATTTCTCTCCATCCGATGAAATGAGATATTCATCCCCCTGGCAGAGAGGGCAACTTAGGTTTTCGATGTCTTTTGTATCTTTGTAATTATTCATATTGTTTTCCAGCAGCAAATTGGAATTGGCAGGATTAAGCATAGCGGAACGCTTTGTTTATGAACATTATTTCATCAGGTACAGCGAGAACTTGAGATTCACTTCAAATATCCACTTGTGTGTAGTAGAAAATATCGACGATAACGGCTGAAAACGGTTTAAAGAAAGGGCTCCTCAGGAGCCCTTGTTGATCATAAATGCTGCAAAGTTATGCTGTGCGGTAGCGTTGTAATACCTCACCAAGAGACACTGACGCCTGAGTGAGATTAGCTACCCCTACGGTAGATTGCTCTGCAACTTCTCTGATTGTACTCGACTGGCTGCGAATTTCTGAAAGCTCAGATGCAATATCGTTGGCGACTGCGCTTTGTTCTTCTGCTGAGGTGGAAATTTGGATACTCATGTCCATCAATGAGCGTGCGGATTCAGCAATGGACGTCACATCATGACCAATTTCATCAATAAGCTGGCTACTGGTTTGCGCTTGTTGAACGGTTCGATCAGTGATTGAAGCAATGTTCTGGCTTTCGGCTTGTAGTTTCTCAATCATGGCTTGAATTTCTACTGTTGCCTGTTGAGTTCGGCTTGCCAATGTACGCACTTCATCAGCAACCACAGCAAATCCACGACCTTGCTCCCCGGCGCGAGCCGCTTCAATTGCCGCATTCAGAGCCAATAGGTTGGTTTGTTCTGAAATGGCATTGATCGTTGTGATAACGTCATTAATCTGCGTCGTGTTTTCATTTAAATTGGTTACTGATGTGGAAGCCTGTTCAATATAGCTGGATAACGTCTCAATTTCTCCAATCACATTTTGCACGCGATTTCTGCTTAGCTCGATCTTTTGAGCATCCTGATCGGATTGCATCGTCGCTTGTTGGGAAATGCTGGATACTTCTTTTGCAGAGGCTGTCATTTCTTCCATTGCTGTCGCGACGGAATCGAGTGTTTGATATTGATGAGATATCTGCGTTTCGCTCAACTGCATATCTTTTTCGAATGCAGAAGATGTCTCACTCAATGTAGCCGCATTATTTTTCACACTGTTAACCAGTTCACTTAAGGTGTCCATAGATTTATCTAACGCGCAACCAATGGTGCCAAACTCGTCTCGGCCAGGATGAAAACCAAGGCGAGAGGTTAAATCACCTTCACCAATTTTTTCGGTTGTCGTATATAAAACCCACAGGGCGCCTCCTATAAAGGTCGCAACCCAGTAAGAGAAAAGGGCAAAAGGAACAACCCATAAAAAGCTGAGTAACAGAGAGGTTAAGGCTGACGACTTTGCAGATTCGTATTGCGCGGATACGTTTTGAGTCAACTTAATCACTTCGCCAGAATGCAACTTTGCATAAGCGGTGACAGAGCCATCAACAAAAGAGCTCTCGCTTACGCGACTTGATTTCGATACGCCGTCAATTTGTGGAACATGACCTGGTTGAGCGTCAACAATACCAGAAAGTTTCGCTTCGCTAGCAGAAATCGCTTGTTGTTTAAATTGTTGTATTTCATTGAAGTAGCGGCTTCCAGCCACAGAAGTGAGGGCTACTAAAAACAGCAGGAATATAACCCATATTTTGTCGTTGATAGACATCTTGATAAACAGCCTGTCTATCGTTCTAAACTCAACTTCTCTCATTTAAAGCTCCATTAGAGATAAAAGATATTGACCAAATCTATTGCTATATCGAAACAAAATATGCGAAGTTAATCAGCAAAATATGTAACGAAAACTAAATTTAGTTTAAGAAATGAGATCTAAGGACGCCTATAACGGTATGTTATATCTTTAAATTGACATAAATATTGATAAAGAGCTATTTCTCTGTAGTGCTAAGTAGATATGAAATCTGGTTGCAAACGTTTACTTTTGATTCTGCTCATAGGTTTTTAAATCTTTACTTCTCGCTGTCATGAATGTGTCATATAAAGACTATAAAAAGGAGTTGTTGACGTGGATATGGCAAGGCCAAGCCGTCAGCAAGTACAAGCAAGAGAGCTTAAAATAAAGGAGGTCACAATGAGCGACCAATACCAAAACGATGAGAGCCTAGAGCTGCTAGATGCGCTTGAAATTGGCATTATCTTGTCGGAATACGTTGGCTCAGACAACGAAGCCGAATAGCGGAACACTCTCATCTCGTCGTAATTGACGTTATACTAAGTTCATGTCACACCAAGCCTTAAAGGCCAAAACTGGCGTCGGATGAACTTTCTAGCCCACCTGCATATCGCAGACCACTGTAACAGCCATTTATTGGGAAACTTGCTTGGAGACTTCGTAAAAGGAGATCCAAGCAAGCTGTATGAACGTGATATCTCGAACGGCATTAAATTACATAGATTTGTTGACCGCATTACCGATCACCATCCTATTGTTAACGAATGCAAACCTCACTTCAAAGGTACTGCGCGGCGCTTTGCCCCTATCGCTCTCGATATGTTCTGGGACCATTGTCTCGCAAAACACTGGAACGACTTTTATGCCGTATCTCTCGAACACTTTGTCGACTCGGCATACGAGCGGGTAAACCGTGACGTTGATGAACATTTGCCATCGCGTTTTTTGGTGCTCCACAGCCGGATGTGGCACGGTCGATGGCTTCAGTCATACCAAGACCTGGATAATATCGAATTTGCATTACATCGAATGTCGCAAAGAAGCCCGAGAATGGCTGACCTTACTACAACATTTAAAGTGATTGAGAGTGATTACACAGAATTGGAAGAGAAGTTCTCGACACTCTATCGAGACGTTTTACGCCAGTCGTATGATTTTCAGCAACATCTTATTGATTCAGCCCAATGAGATAGAAAAGTAGTATGGCTATTGGGGCTCTGGTAAACTCTGCGCTCCAAAAATAATGAGGTTACACATGTCTGTTAATTTTGCTGACTTAGGCATTGAACAAAAGCTAATCGAGACGCTAAGCAATCTAAATATCGTGACACCAACACCAGTGCAAGAAAAGTCTATTCCACATGTCCTTGAAGGAAAGAACTTACTTGCTGCTGCACAAACTGGTACGGGGAAAACAGCTGCGTTTGGTTTACCTATTATACAAACCGTTCAGCAAAAGAAACTCAACGGTACGCCTCAAGCATTGGTTTTGGTTCCAACACGCGAGCTTGCGCAGCAGGTATTTGATAATTTGAATCAGTACTCTGCACAAACCGAACTTCGCATTGTGTGTGTTTATGGTGGTACAAGCATTGGCGTACAAAAGAGGAAGTTAGAAGAGGGCGTTGATATTTTGATTGTAACACCAGGCCGCCTTTTGGATCATCTGTTTAATGGCAACGTAAACATCTCCAAAACCAGTATGCTCGTTCTAGACGAAGCCGACCGTATGTTAGATATGGGATTCTGGCCTGACTTGCAACGCATCTTCCGACGTTTACCCGCCGAAAAACAGATCCTGTTGTTCTCTGCGACATTTGAAAAGCGAATCAAGACTATTGCGTACAAACTCATGGAATCGCCGGTTGAAGTTGAAGTGTCACCAGCAAACACGACGGCTGAAACGGTAAAACAGATGGTTTATCCAGTAGACAAAAAGCGTAAACGTGAATTATTGGCGTACTTGATTGGCTCGCGCAATTGGCAGCAAGTGCTTGTATTTACAAAAACTAAGCAAGGTAGCGATGAGCTAGCAAAAGAGCTTAAGTTAGATGGCATAAAAGCGGTTTCAATTAACGGGGATAAGTCACAGGGTGCGCGTCAAAGAGCGTTGGATGAGTTCAAACAAGGTAAGGTGCGTGCGTTGATTGCGACAGATGTAGCTGCACGAGGACTGGATATTCAAGAGTTAGAGCAAGTGGTGAACTTTGATATGCCATTTAAAGCCGAAGATTATGTCCACCGTATAGGCCGTACTGGCCGTGCAGGAAAGTCAGGTTTAGCTATCTCTCTAATGAGTCGGGAAGAAGAATATTTATTGCATGCTATCGAGAATTTGCTTGATCAACGCCTACCGCAAGAATGGTTGGCAGGCTTCGAGCCAAGCCTTATAGAAGAAGTCGAGCCTGAGAAAAATGGTAATGGACGCCGTCGAAGCCGTTCATCAGAGAAGCGTAAGCTAAAAGCAAAATTAGCGATTCATAAGAACCGTGGTAAA
Source organism: Vibrio sp. JZG10 (assembly GCF_054064075.1). Classification (NCBI taxonomy): domain Bacteria; kingdom Pseudomonadati; phylum Pseudomonadota; class Gammaproteobacteria; order Vibrionales; family Vibrionaceae; genus Vibrio; species Vibrio sp. JZG10. The sequence continues at coordinate 319,403 of NZ_JBSUGE010000002.1, read as the reverse complement.
TCACGTAACTCTCGCTAAACCGCACAAACTTTTGTTCTTACATAGTCAGGCTGTTTTTGCCTCTTCATAAACGTCTAACGTTTGCGGGATAGCGAGTAGGTATCCTTGATACATATCGAAACCGAGTTTTTTCATTAAGTTAAGTTGATGCTCGGTTTCAATTCCTTCGATAACGGTTTTAGAATGCAACGTTCTTGCTAGTGATAATGCATCGACTAGAGCTTTCCAGTCACCATTTTCGTATCTCAGCATTAACGAGCGATCCATTTTTATTATGTCCGGACGAACGCCTTTCACTCGTTCAATTGTCGATGCATTGACGCCATAATCGTCGATCGCCAATTTAAACCCGCCTTGGCTTAATTCACGAGCTGCTTGCGACAAAGAGAACTCGTCTTCTACGTTCAACTCAAGCAACTCCATGACGATTTGTTCATTTACTAAATGAGATTGATAAATGGTTTGTTTTAGCAGCCTATTGTACGTGATGTCTCTGGCTAGTATTTTTGCTGCTTCTGGTAATACATTAAGAAACAGTTGTTTATTGTGAAAGTGAGATTGGGCAAAGTTTTTGATATGAATTAGGCGACTTAAGCGTTCGACATTGAGTAGGTCTTGAGCGGCAATGGTTTTTGATTGGAAAAACTGATCTGGCCTGATCATGGTACCATTAGCATTGGTAATTCTTACTAGTGCCTCAAGTCCAACGATAGAAATATCTTTTTTATATATAGGTTGAAAGACACTTCGAAGAGTGAGCTTTGTGTATTTCGCAATGTATTGCCCGTCGGCTTGTTTGCGGATGCAACTAAGGAGTTGCGAGGTGCTCATCATTGTTACAACAACCTAAGTCAATGCTTCTACATCAGCGCTATCGCGCTAACTTTTTATTTCATTGGCAGTGAATCTAAGTGGGCTCATGAACTCAAGCAAGAACGATGGTAAGACATGATTAGATTTGTCGAGTGATATCAAACAAATTGATGAAATGACTGACAATCTTCCTATTGCAATTTGATGTTACCATTGTAGTACTGCATACAGTTGTAAGTATTTTCTGACCAACTGTTGTTTGTTCGAGCGACGCAAAGGATGACCAAACTTAATGTAACAAGGGCTAATGCCAAATCGAGTGTCTAACGATTGCGTGAGCTGCGATTCGCTGGTGTACAGCGTGATGCCTTGCTCCGTGTATTCGTTGATCTGATCGGGCAGTTCTCCCATCCACCAATGAAGCAACTCTCGGCTCGTTTTGCTGCGACTGATCCAGTGATCACAAACTAAAAAGAGTAGATCATTCGGTTGCAGCGCATAACCGTATTCGCTTTGCCATTCCGTAATTGATGAGAGTAAGTTCTCTCGACAAGATTTTCCCGCACTGACCATATGGTGACTCAGGACCCAAACCGTGCCTATTTCAGATGAAATACGGTAGTGATGAGGCAGGTCCGGAGTATTTAAAACTTCAATTGGTTTTACCACGCTGTTGTATCCGAAGTGACGGAAAGTGTGTTCCATTCTTCTTGAAAACGCGAGACCAAGATGATGCTCACTCATGCCTTGGTTATGTACCGCAGGGTAATGCTTTTCACACAGCTTAAGACAGTCGTCTTGAAAATCATTAACACTTTGAATCACTAGGTCGAGTAGCAAAGAATATCCCTTAATAATTAACAAAACGAACTGCAAAAGGTTAGCATAGTCTTTTGAGAATAGACTAATTTACTTCGGCAACTTCTTGATCTAAACACCAAATTTCTCACAAATGATCGCGCCTACTCTTTAAGAGAGCAAGACGATAGAAGCACACATAGAACAAAATTCTGAAAAAGGGCAAAGATGATAAAGTTAGAACGTGCACAAAAAGAAACGCTGGCAACCGCCATTCAAGATTATATGCAGGACGAGCTAGATGTTGAGATTGGCCAGTTCGATAGTGAATTTCTTATTGATTTCATTACAGAAAAACTAGGGCCAATTTATTACAACAAGGGGGTGGAAGATGCAAAATCACTGGTTGAACGTAGAATGTTAGAAGTGTCCGAAGAGCTGTATGAGATAGAACAAGAAGTTAAGCTGTAAGTTTCAGTTTTATAAACGATTTAAAGTTCCTTCAAAAAATTCGAACAACTTGATAGATACGGTGCCATTGGCTGGATGTAAATGATGGTAAATAATCTGTTTCATATGACGTAAATAGGTTAATGTAGTGTTTCTTGCTCAACATTAACTTAGGAATATATCTAGGAACTTGAGATGGATACACTGGTAAAGAATTACAACCTTACTGCACGCGTGATGCACTGGTTATCTGCGCTGTGCATTATTGGTCTATTTGCAGTGGGTTTGTGGATGGTCGACCTTAGCTATTACAGCGAATGGTATCGAACTGCGCCACATTACCATCGCTCTGTCGGTATTTTACTCGCTATTTTAACTTTGGCACGCATTGTATGGAAACATGTTACGGCGTCACCAAAGGTAGAAGGCAAACCTTACGAAGTGCTTGCTGCTAAAGCAGCTCATGGTGTTATGTACCTACTATTGGTCACCATCTTTGTTTCAGGTTACCTCATTTCAACGTCTGATGGACGCGGTATCGAAGTGTTTAATTGGTTTACCGTGCCAGGAGCGGGAGAGTTATTCCCAGGACAATCAGACATAGCGGGTGAAATTCACTTCTACGCAGCTTGGGCCGTCATCCTGATAGCAGGTTTGCACGCTATTGCTGCGCTAAAACACCACTTTATCGATAAAGACAACACATTAAGAAAAATGTTAGGAGCTTCAAAATGAAAAAGTCACTCTTCGCTACAGGATTAGCTATCGCTATGGCACTACCATTTGGTGCGCAAGCTGCAGATTATGTCATCGATACCAAAGGTGCTCACGCTTCAATTAACTTTAAAGTTAGTCACTTGGGTTACAGCTTCATCAAAGGTCGTTTCAATACATTTTCTGGTGACTTTTCTTTTGATGAGAACAACATTGCTGATTCAAAAGTGAATGTTGTTGTTGATACAACTAGCTTAGACTCCAACCACGCTGAACGTGACAAGCACATTCGTAGTGGTGACTTCATTGATGCTGGTAAATACAGCGAAGCGACCTTTAAAAGCACAAAAGTGGTTGATAAAGGCAATGGCAAGCTAGATGTAACTGGTGATCTAACGCTACACGGTGTTACTAAGCCTATTACTATCGAAGCTGAATTTGTTGGCGCAGGTAGTGACCCATGGGGTGGTGAGCGCGCTGGCTTCGTTGGTAACACTCGCCTCGAGCTTGCTGACTTTGATATCCCAGTAATGGGTGCTTCAAGCTATGTTGATATGGAACTTCATATCGAAGGCGTTAAGAAGTAACGAACTTCTTTTAGATACAGTAAAAGCGCTCTTCAACGGAAGAGCGCTTTTTTATTACCTCAATCACAATCGACAACATTGGCAAGCCAGTCAGTGACAGCGATTGAAAGCCAACAGACGTTGCAAGCGTTTAATGAATTACGCTGTTTCTAACTCGTTTTTTTCTACTAGGTTTAAACGCTCACCAAAAATCGGGCGTAGTGCTTTTAATACTTCAGTACGAGTAACAACACCGACCATCTGGCCATTTTCAAGTACAGGAAGTACTTGTGGCTTGCTCACTTTGATGCTTTTTGCGCGTTCTTCTAAAGATAGAGACGTCATGCGAGTGGCGATGCCCATGCTGCTCGTTGGGTACAACTGCTCTTTATCGATACATAGGAATTCGACAACATCAACGAGACGATCACCAGCATCAATTGCGACCACATCGCGGCTCATGATGTCGACGACTTTTTGGTCTTTCACCGGAATGTAGTCCTCACACCATAGTTCTACCATCACATCGTGAGCAGAGAAGAAACCAACCAATCGATTTTGTACGTCTACAACAGGTGCGCTAGTTACGTTGTTATCAAGTAGCACATCCAGTGCGATTGCTATCGGTGTTTCTGCACTGATGGTAACTGGTTTTGGGTTCATAATATCTTTAACAAAAGATGCGTTTTTCATGGTGAAATCCTTAACTGACGAGAGTGTTGTAGTCGTTGTGATAGAAGATATATTCGCTGCTTTTAGTTCTGGTCGGCGAAAAATACACCAGTTTGCAAGACCAACTAAAACCGCTCCGCCGACGATGTTGCCAAGCGTGACAGGAATTAAGTTAGCGGTAATAAAGTGCCCAATATTTAAGTCTGCGTACTGTGAAGCGGGCACACCGACGGAGGCCCAAAAAGACTCAGGTGCAAAGTTCGCGATAACAATGCCAAGTGGAACCATAAACATGTTCGCGACACAGTGTTCAAAGCCACTGCTGACAAACATGGCCACAGGCATGATTGTCATTGCTGCTTTTGTCATTGCATTTGCAGAGCTAAACGTTAACCAAATCGCGAGGCAGACCAATAGGTTACAAAGGATACCGAGCGCAAACGCCTGAATGAGAGTGTGATGAAGCTTGTGCTGCGCGATGTTAAGCGCATTTAACCCCCATTGACCGCTATCCATTTGATAAAGACCAGCTGCAGTAACTAGCGCAAGTAGGAACATTGCACCAATGAAATTGCCAACGTAAACCTTGCCCCAAATAGAAAGCATTTTTCCGAACGAGATTTGCTTATTGGCCCATGAGATACTGGAAAGAACTGAGCTGGTAAATAGTTCACCACCGCAGATCACGATGAGGATCAAGCCCATACTAAATGCTAATCCGCCAGCAAGACGGCTTAAGCCCCAACCAGCGCCAGCGCTGCCAGTAGTCACCGTGATGTAAAACAAGAACGCCAATCCAATGAACGCGCCCGCCATGATGGCAAGACTCAGTGTCATACTGCTGGTTTTGTTTGCTTTACTTAACGCAAATTTTTCCGCTTCAGCCATCATTTCTTTTGGAGAAAAGTACTGGTGATTTTGAGAGCTGGTCACCGCCATATTGACTCCTTAATTTGTAATCGCATAAAAATTCCTTGGTTATTAACTCAAAAATGAAATTGTTGTTTTTATTTAGAAGCCTCAATGACTTCAGTCTCAAAGTCATTGAGGCTTGCGGTGTTCCCGAACCGCACAGTCAGAATAAGGAGAAGGGTTTGGTAGGTAAAATTGATAATATTTAGAAACCTCATCAAATTAATTGATAACTTTATGCGGCTAGGTAAAATGAACTCTATTGCTTATTGGGGCATGTTTTTAACGATTGTGAGGGTATGAAAAATACTCACCAATAATGGAGGACACTTTGCGCTACTCACTTAAGCAATTAGCGGTTTTTGACGCAGTTGCAGATACCGGCAGTGTAAGCCAGGCCGCAGAGAAACTGGCTTTGACACAATCAGCGACAAGTATGTCGCTTGCGCAATTAGAAAAAATGCTTGGCAGGCCTTTATTTGAGAGGCAGGGCAAGCAAATGGCGTTAACCCATTGGGGTATGTGGTTACGACCAAAAGCAAAACGCTTATTACAAGACGCACTGCAGATTGAAATGGGCTTTTATGAGCAACATTTGTTAAGCGGTGAGATTCGCATGGGCGCGAGTCAAACTCCGGCAGAGCATCTGGTTCCAGACCTTATCAGTATCATTGATAATGACTTTCCAGAAATGCGTATTTCCCTTGGTGTGCAGAGTACAAAAGGGGTTATTGATGGCGTATTAGATTATAAATATGACTTAGGGATCATCGAGGGGCGTTGTGACGATAACCGTTTGCACCAAGAAGTCTGGTGCCGAGACCATCTTACTGTTGTCGCTGCATCTCATCATCCTTTTGCTCGCAATCAATCTGTAAGCCTCGCGCAGTTAGAACAAGCGAAGTGGGTGTTGAGAGAGCATGGCTCTGGCACACGAAAAACATTTGATAGCTCTATTCATCATCTAATTGAAGATTTGGATGTGTGGCGAGAGTACGAGCACGTTCCGGTGTTACGCAGCTTAGTTGCTAACGGCCAGTACCTTACTTGTTTACCGTATTTAGATGTAGAGCGATATATAGAAGCGGGTCATCTTGTTGCGTTAAATGTGCCCGAGCTAAAAATGGAAAGGACACTGTCATTTATATGGCGAGCTGATATGGCAGAAAACCCACTAGTCGACTGCATTAAACGAGAAGGTCTGCGAATGATGAAAGGTAAGCCTTCGGTATTGTAAGTTACCACTCAAATAAGCTCTAGAAGTACAGCAATGCCACTCGCTTAATTGGGAGTGGCATATTTCTATGTACAGTATACTGAACTTCGAAGAACAAGCGTGATTCAGGAGCTTTTATGCACTCACTTGGTGATCCATGATTCTGCACGCCGATATTAGCTTCCTAGTCTCGTTAAAGCTTGCTGGAGTGACCTATTGGAACTATCCAACACACATCCTTTTTACCTAGCACTAGAAATACTCATTCCCTAAATCTGTTGATTTATCGGTTGCGTCAAACTTTTAGTGCAAGTCATGAAATTGTTATAACCTTATTGTGATCATTGTCACCGATAAACAAGAGTGATGTATCTAACATGTGTCCTTGATTTCAATGTATGAAGGCAGTTATTGAGCCATATGAGTACGACAATAGCCAAGCAGGTACGACTACCATGACGACACTTTTAGCTATCTCTATCACTACTGGAATTTTATCTGGCGTATGGGGTTGGATCGCCATTTCTTTAGGTTTGCTTTCTTGGGCTGGTTTTTTAGGTTGCACGAGCTACTTTGCTGCGCCAACTAGCGGATTGAAAGGACTTGGTATCAGCTTAATCACTAATATGACGGGTGTATTCTGGGCAATGGTAATTATCCACGGTTCAACTTACGTTGGTTTGGAAATTATCGGTTATGTGATTACCGCTATTGTGGCATTTTTCATGTGTATTCAAGCGAAACAGGCTTGGCTCGCGTACATTCCAGGCACTTTTATTGGTTCCTGCGCAACATTTGCCGCTGATGGAAACTGGCAACTTGTCATTCCATCTTTGCTGCTAGGTGGTGTGTTTGGTTATCTAATGAAAGCGACTGGACTTTGGTTGCATACGAAATCAAGCACTACTTCTTCTACGCTTGCTGAGCAAGCACAGTAGTGAACCCCCGATCTTATTTGTATCCACTGTGTATTGAGTTTTATCCCTCTCAATACCTTTAATCAAAATTAATGATGTTTGATACAAGCACACCAATTTGGTGTGCTTTTTTTGTATTACAAGGCAAGGTGTGAGTGTGAAATACTCTAACTCATGTATTGCCGTTTGCCATGGTGACAACGCGCTTAAGTGTCCAACGCAGAAGTACAGGAATGCACTCCATACCTCTCTCTTCACAGTGAGATACAATGGCCAAAGCTAAGTCCGGTTTTGCATGCTTTTTCAAAACACGGTTTACGACTTTTTTAGCTGGGATAGGGTGATCATGAGGAACTTTGATGATGTCCTTAAAGAAAAGTTCAAACCCATGATTATATAGAAAATGTTCGATATCTCGATCAGGTAACTCTGTAAGTCTATGCCTTTCCTGATCATGATCGAGTTGCGCTCTCACGGCATGCGCGTACTTTTTACCTGCCGGGTCACCATCGGTAACAACATGCCAGTCGATACCGAACTCTTTTGCTACTTTGATCAGTGACTTCAGTCCTGATTGTGCAAATTCAACGATTTGAACTCCTTCCGCAGCTAAGTCATATCCGCATTGACGAGCCAGTTCATGAAATAACCAAACTTCAGTTTCGCCCTCTACGAGTAACCAACACCGTGCAAACAACGCCCCTGAGCGATGAAAACGAATGTGGAAACCAATTCGGCGTAACTCATCTCTACCAAACTTGGCAGAGTTTAAGCTCTTGGCAATGGTTCGGTCTGACAAGCGAATCAAACGCCGGATTGAATAAAGTGGAACCGAGCCAAGTAACGTACCGCTGTTGGTAGTTAAAATCTTTTGCATTGGCAACAACTGCAATAATGACCACGCTCTAGCGAGATGAGTTGGGTGTAGTCGGCCTTCTGGGTCCTCGATAATCAATATCGGTCTTGCGCAGCGTCTTAAATCGGTAGGGCCTTTTGCTTGAAGGTAAGCATTGAGAAGCCCCATTAAAAGCAAGCGGCTCTGTTTATCATTTGTTTCCTTAAGGAATTGACTTAATCCTTTATCAGAGGAAGGGCTTGTATAAAAAAGACCATCACGAGGTTTTCGTGGGTTACCTTTGCTGACGCTGCGGAACGCAAAATAGTGTTCGACAAGTGTTTGCATTGAATCGAGACTACTGCGAATCTCACCCTTGTTTACGTGCCCAGGCATCGCCAATAGCCGTCGGCAGGTGTTGTTGATTCGTTTTTCAATCCGAGCATTTTTGCTGTCGCCGTTGACGTGGTTTAAATCTGGGAAGCGTCGGGAGTCTCGTAGGCGGATAACAGGGTGAAGAGTCATCAACTCTACAGCGAGCTTCTCAGAGTGGTGCAGTTTCTTCGGCTTGCCGTTATGATCCAAAAATGCGTATTCAGTTTTAATATCATACTCGTCGCGAGACGCACTAATTCGATAGTAAATGACCTGCTCACCATCCTCGTTTGTGCACCATGCAGGTTTTATCCGTCGATAACGCCCAGCTTTTACTTCGTTCTTGTCTTGTGCTTTAAAGCAAACAATGATCTGCAAGTGTTGGGTTTGTGGATGAGAAATTGAGTAATCAACGTGAAAATCTTTTAGTTCGAATTGATATAATGAGCCATTAGCAGGTAGCGCGATAGAAAGGGCATCGAGCAATGATGATTTGCCCCACGTGTTCTCACCGATGAGCGTAGTGAGTTCGTCAAAAGAGAGTGAAAGGCGTTTGATGCCTCTAAACCCGGAGATTTCGATGCGTTCTAGTCTCATCTCAATCCTCCTTGCAATTATTTGAATTATAGAGAGTTATTTTGCTACTCCTAAGCATATATTAATTCGAAATATTGGAGTTAAGCTCAGTTCACAAAATTACGAGAGCCCCTTACTGAATAGAGACCGCAACAAGCGACGCTTGCTTTCAAAAGTAGTGTAGATAGCATCGTGATCACTTAAACATGAAATCAAAAAATCACAGTTTCATAAAATTCATGATTCTGTCATGATTCACTTCTTATTATTATAAGGAATGAAAAGAGAGAAGATGAAGATGAATAACAATCATAAGCCAGTGAGAATCAAACTGGCACACATCAATGACACACATTCCTACTTTGAGCCAACGTCATTACAGTTAAAGCTTAAGATCAACAATGAACTCACGCTAGAGCCATACGTGAGTGCTGGCGGGTTTTCTCGCATCGCAACCCGAGTAGAGCAGCTACGAGACGACGCGCAACGTCAAGGGCATGGGATGTTATTTCTCCATGCTGGAGACTGTTTCCAAGGCACACTTTATTTCTCATTATTTAAAGGTAAAGCCAACGCCGATTTGTTGAATGCGTTAAAGATTGATGCGATGGCGTTAGGCAACCATGAACTGGATATGGGTAATGAACCTGTTGCCTTATTCTGTCAACGCACTCAGTTTCCATTGCTTGCTGGTAACTGGGATCTATCAAATGAATCGCTTCAAAAGCCTCACCGAGTGAGCGATAGCAACAATGTGTATAGTTATCAAACGGAGACACAAAGCGCACAATACATCGTCAAAGAGTTTCATGGTGAGCAGGTTGCGATTTTCGGATTATCCATTGATAAAATGAGCGATATCGCGAACCCAGATGCAGATACGCCATTTAAGTCTGCAATTGAAACCGCTAAGGCGACCGTAAAACAAATTCACTCCTCTGGTATTAAAAATATCATTCTTCTGAGCCACTTAGGTTATGAAGGTGATTTAGAGTTGGCTGAACAAGTTGAGGGGATTGGTATTATTGTTGGTGGACATAGCCACCGACTGCAAGGCGATTTCTCATCAATAGGTTTAGGGCAAGATGACCCTTATGGTGTCAAAGTAAAAGATACCTACGTTGTGCAAGCGGGCTTTCATGCTTTGACCATGGGGCACTGCGTCATTGAATTTGATGAAAACGGCAAAGCAACCATGCTGAGTGGTCAAAATGAACTTTTACTTGGCCGACGTATTTTTTGGGACTCGACACTAAATCAACAGCTTGACCAAGGCGTATTCGAAACCGCATGTGACTTTATCCATGGTCAACCTAATGTGGTGGTCTGTAAGAAACACCCAGAGACTCAAGCGATCCTAAGTGATAAATACATCCCTCGGGTAAGACAGTTACAGTCACAAGTCATTGCTAGTATTGACACCAAAAAGCGTCATGTGCGAATCCCAGATGAGTTTGGTGAGAGCGAGCTGGCTTCTTCTGTTGCGCGTTCATTTTTGTACAGCCTAAATAAACGCGGGCATGAGGTTCAATTTGCGATTCATAATGCGGGTGGCGTGCGAACATCATTGAATCCTGGCAATATCACAGTGGCAGATATTGCCGGACGGTTGTTGCCTTTTGCCGTTCCGATCGGCTTTTACGACGTAAAAGGCAGTGCTATTCGCCGAGCACTTGAAGGCGCCATAAACAATGCACTCAACAATGATGTGGAAGGTACTGGCTCTGGCAGTTATCCATACACTTACAATTTAAACTTTGAGTACCGAGCTGATGCCCCTAAAGGTGAAAGAATTCAGTCATTAGCAATTTTTGATGGTCAACAATGGGTCGACGTTCAAGACGACACCTGGTATCGAGGCACTTCCTCCGCTTATACCATGAAAGGGAAAGAAGGTTACGATGCTCTACTGGAGATGAAAGGCGAGGGGCTTGTAACCAACTTATCCATGGCAGACTGTTTTATTGAACTTCTGACCGATGAGCCAAACTGCTTGAATCAAAGTCACAAACTTTATACACAGCAACACAGATAGTAGATATTGGTATCGATTTTGCTGTCCTTCAATTGCTACATGCGATGATGAGGGTGGTAGTATGTGGAATAAAGATTGGACAGATACGGCAGTGGTGGTTGCTTGGGTCGCAATTTGGTCAACGTTAGTTTACTTTGTACCTTTGAGCGGCTTTTGAATTGCTAATAACACGGAAGTTAGAAAAGGAGCAGTTATGCTCCTTTTTTGTGTCGATGTTCTCAAAGACAACGCTCTGACTCCTAAATGTATCATCTTGAGTCACTTGCTGCTCTTTACACCTCATAACAAAAGTTCACGTGGTTGAATCAATTCCTTTCTTTTTATATTTCTTTCTGATTTTTAATAGGAATTTTATTTCGATTGGACAAAGTTTTTTTTGTTGGAAAGCGTGACATTCGGCGTTATCATTGCGGCGTTTGGGGAGTAGTTAGCGCAAGTTTACTTATCGTCATCTCGTTAAGCATCAGCTTATCCGGTAAGTAAAGGTGTTGCGTGATTCATCCACGCCGACACTTCAACGAGACCAACGCATTCATTGACTGGCAGCACATGATTACTATGTGACTGCTTGTTGTTATTGTCTGCGGAAGGTCACCAAACTCATGTCCTTCCGCCATGGGAGGAAGCATGTCTCTTATCGAAAGTACCACCCAATTGAGCCAATCGGCACCACTTCAAGAGTCATTAGCGATGTATGGCGCTTTTGGTCTTTTTACGCTTGTTCTTGTTGCGCTTGATATCTATCAAACGCGTGGTGGCGTAATAACGATGAAAAAAGCCATCCTTTGGAGTGTTTTTTGGTTCTTACTTGCCTTTGTTTTTGCAGGTTCTATCTATTTATTCTGGGACCTTTACGCACCGCACAGCACTTATACGAACGATAAAGCAACGGTTTCATTCTTAACAGGCTACTTACTAGAGAAGTCGCTAAGCGTGGATAACTTGTTTGTGTTTGCCATCATCTTTGCACAATACAGTGTGCCGGAGCATTTGCGTCCGCGAGCGCTGCTTTGGGGCGTGATTGGTGCGTTAGTTCTACGGGCTATCATGATTGCGGTTGGTGCTCAGTTACTTGCGCAGTACCACTGGGTGTTGTACCTCTTTGCCGCATTCCTTATTTGGACAGGTATTAAGCTTGCTCGCGACAAAGGTGAAGCAGAAGAAGTTAACCCATACCCTGAGCAGTTTATTCGCAAAATATTGCAAGTTACGGATGATTACCAAGGAAATCACTTAATCTTAAAGCAAGCTGGTAAGTGGGTGGCAACACCAATGCTGATCGTAGTCGGTGTAATTGCAGTGATGGACGTAATGTTTGCACTGGATTCTATACCAGCCATATTCGCGGTAACACGAGAGCCATTTTTAGTCTTAGCCGCGAACGTGTTTGCACTGTTGGGTTTGCGATCTTTGTACTTTGTTCTGCAAGCGATGTTAGACAAGTTTGTGTACTTAAAACCAGCATTATCGGTGATCATGATGTTTATCGGTGTAAAGATGTTATTGGTGGGAACAGAGTATGAGATTCCGACAACGTGGTCACTCACATTCTTAATCGTTGTGATGACATCAGCGGTTGTGGCATCGCTCCTCAAAAATAAGTCGAACAGTCGCTCTAGCGTTAAAATTACTAATCAAAAAATATAAGTAAAGCGCTAAAAATAAAATAAATAACGAAACTTAATGTTAAAAATATGTTGTTGGTCGAGATGGCTTTATGCAGGTAACGTTAAGTTATTCAACATAATTAGACAGTTTATGACTATTTATGCTGTTATTATTCATTTGTATTTTTGATGTTTGTAATGGACTTGTTTTATTAGATAATCTAATCCGAATGGGTAAAATTTGTCATTTCTTAAACAATAAGAAACTGACTAATATACAACCAACAAAACAGACTACTGCTTTAAAGAGAGGCAATCATGGCACAAGCAATGCAAATGACAAATGTAGCTTTACCAACCTCTATGGATAAGAAAACCTACGCGGTTAACTTCAAAGGACTGATTGCTCACTTACTAGACATTCTATTCGTAGATAATACTGCACCACGCAGTTACTATGCGGAAGATTTGTCAGCTCACATTCAAAAAGATATCGGTATGTACCGTTAATCTTGAAATAATGAATGAAAATACCGGCTTATAAGCCGGTATTTTTTTAGCTGCTCAAACGCGAATAACGGAGCTAGAACTCTATACGGAGTCAATACCGGAGTAGAGGAGCTTATTCCAAATTGGTGTTCATTAGAAATGAAAACGGGGCACTAATAGTGCCCCGTTTTGACTTGTAGAGTAATACGATATTACTTCTTACGGCAGTATTCTGCGATCACGTACATTGACTGACCGCCATTTGCCTTGCCCGAAACTAGTTTCGGATCATCACCAAGGCTGATACCACGGATCACTGTGCCTTGTTTGATTACTTGGTTAGTGCCTTTAACAGGTAGGTCTTTGATTACCGTTACATCGTCACCTTTCTTAAGTTCAGTGCCGTTGCAATCCAGCGTTTTGTCATCATCAGACATACCCTTCATCGCCCAGTTCATTTGCTCTTCTTCCATGTACATCATGTCAAGAGCATCTTGAGCCCAGCTTTCAGAGTTTAGGCGAGTGAGTTGGCGCCATGCTGTCACTTGTACTGCAGGAACCTGGCTCCACATGCTTTCGTTTAGACAACGCCAGTGGTTAATGTCTTTTGGCTCATCGATCTCACCCAGACACTTATCACAAACCATGATAGCAGTATCAACGGTCACGTTACCGTGAGGTGGGACAGCGTATGCTGTTAGTTGAGATTCAGAAGAACACAGTTCACATTTTGACTCGCAGCGCGCAAGCAGAGTAGCTTCAATAGACATAAGGACTCACCTTAGTAATGTTATTTTGTGGCGGTATTATCCACTTTATCCTGAGAAATAAAAGGGTGTTAGCGAATTAAAGCCGAGATTTTACAATATTCCAACCTGATTAGGGTGAATATGTAAAATATTCGCTAAACAAATAATACCTGTATATAAGAAAATGCATTGATTGCTTTGGGTGATGAATTGGTTGCTTCATTTCTTGAGGAAGTTAGAGGTTCGTTGGGAGTATTAACTGCGCTCAGAAGTATGGGGAGAGCCCTCTAAATACATAGAGGGCATGTTGCTAGCGTTCAATAATCTGCACAATTTGATCTTTTGAAATGCTCATTTCTTTCCCATCCATGTCTTCATACTCGTACATACCCGTTTCTTCGTTAAGGTCTGGTTTACCGTAAGAAGTAATAATTTTCCCTTCATTTGTCGACATAAGATATTGGCTACTTCCGCATGCAGCAAGAAGTAAAGCAGTGGCCATTATAGTGAATATGCGCATAGAGTTTTCCTTTCAAACAAGTAAGTTAGGTACGACACCGATTTAACTATAGCAAAGGATATACGGGACGGTTTTTTATGATAGAGAACGAAAAAGCCCAGTCGAAACTGGGCTTTGGTAAGAGAGGTAATACGATTACTTCAGAACGGAAGTATTAGTCACACTCGTTAAAGTGTCATCCATTAAGAAGTCTGTGTTTTCCATTTGCATCTCAACGTGATGGTCAATATCAGACAGAATGCCATTTGGTGAAGCAAAGGTACTGTGTGATGCAGTTGCATTAAACTGAACAAAGCTTGCCATTGGAGACAAGGCTGTATTAGCACTGTTTACGGTCGTTAGACCTAGCTTAGCTGCTAGAGGCTCAGTCCCGGCAAACGGTGCATTTGGAACGCTGTTTGGCACTGTGCTATCACCCTCAACCTCGGTCATCAAGAATGGTGTCGTTAGTGAACCAGAAGCGACCAAATCTGAGGCGTTTGTGAACGGGTCGACTGTATCTAGCGTTGTTTGTGCTGCATAGATAAATTGTGAGAAACCAGCTTCTAAAGCTGCGACTTGAGCTTCCGTTGCCGCAGCCTCAAATGCTTCGTAACATGTTTTATCTTCTAGATCCGCACATGATGCATCAGCGTAATTCGCATAGTCTTTTGATGCTGCATAAGCGAGGTTATGTTTGATCTGAGGACCGTAATTGTCTGAACCTAGTAACAAATTACCAATTTGTCCACCAGAGTTCTGTACTGATGCAGAGCTAAAGGTGTACAGCGCATCCGCAGTAGGGCTGCCCAATGTATTGTTTGCTGCTGCGACGGCAGATGTAGCTACAATACCGCCAAGTGAATGACCTAGCATTTTGACTTTTGAACCCGTCATTGGGTTGAAGCCTTGCAGAGGACCTCCAGCTAAAAGACCGCCTTGCGCCGATACTACCAAGCTAGCGCGCAAACCTAACACATCCAGAACACTTTGACGTAGATTGTCACGCGCAACGGCTAAGTTGGAAAGATTTAGATAAGCCAGTACATTCGCATTTGCGGAACGTTGTTCATCTAAGCTGCGCGTACCGTGAATAGGTAAGTCAATAGCAATAACAGCCACACCTGCTTTTACCATATTGAACGCGAACGCGTACGCATTCTCTTTCGCTGAAGTGATGCCGTGTTGATAAATCACAACGTCTGTCGCGACGCCAGATTTAGGTGTGAAGACCAGTACTTCGACATCTTCTACCGATTTAACGACTGGAACTGGGGAGTAGCGAGTCACAATACGTTCACTGTCGAGTTGGGTACCATCGCTTAATGTGAGTTTAGCACCCACCAGTTTTAGCTGCTCTGTAGGATCGGTTGCGAGCTTTGTCACGTCAACAGGGTTATTTGCGAAAACGCCAGTTGATAGCTGCTGAACCATGTTCGCTTGCTCGTTCGGATCCGCCAGTGCTGCACTTAGCTTCGCTAGGCTTGGCATCGCAGATACCATTGGCTGCATGTTCCAGTTTGCCCCTTTTTCTAGATAATGAGGCAGTCTGACCACACCTTGAGTCACATTTACATCGGAACCTGACTTCGCATAAAGGCCTTTAATTGCCGTTTTTGCCGCGTCTAGGTCACTAACGTACTTACTAAAGTCATCGTCAGCGTCTAGCGCAGTGCTAAAGTCTTGGGTTGCACCAAGTGTCATTGTGTAGGCTGTTGATAAATCTACTGAACCTTCGTTCGCATCGTTTTTGTAAACGGCGTTTAGTGTATTTGCACCCGTTGAGAAACCGGTTGCCGTTACACCTTTAACCGCCGCCAAAGTGTCACCTACAGACTGAGTGCTGAACCATGAGGAGTAAACGATGTCGTCAGGGTTTACTTTGGCGATACCAAAAATGCCTTCTACCGCTTGTGTCACCGCTTGAATAGAAGCAAGAGCACCAGTTTCATAAACGATTTCTTTCGATTTACCTGTCGCGTAACTGGCTGATGTACCGATTGGCTCACCATTCACGTCAGTAACATCTTGTGTTACTGCAAAAATGTACTCGCTTGACTCATCAAGCGCATCCATGAACTGGATATATAGAGAGTTGCCTTTTGCTTGAACAACGTAGTCTTGGTTCTGAACGAGAACGTCTTCGATTGGATTAGACTTACCATCCCACTCGGTTAAACGTTGATTAATCTTGATGACTTTAATACCAGACGGCAGCATACCCGTTGCAAAACCATCGCCTTTAAAGTTCAGAACGATTGGCATAGACGTTGACCATCCATCCATCGTATTCATCGAGGCTCTAGGGTTGGTTAAGGCATCATCACCGTCAGTTGGCAGACCAAGCGTGCCATCTGTTGTGTCCATTAATAAGTAAGAGGGCGCAGGTACATCCGCATTCGCCCCTTGAAGCGTAAAGCTGATAGATGTTCCACGGTCGAGCAGTGCTTGGACTTCATCTTCAAATTGAACTTTGTCGGAAGTACCAGAGCTTGATGTATTGTCACCACAACCAGCAAGAAGGATTGCAGAACAAAGCATTGATAATTTAAACGTGTGTTTCATTGGTTTACTCCGTAATCCCATTATTTGAAGGTGTAGTTCATCTGTACCGCGCTGATGTAAGCAGTACCTTCAGAGTCGAACTTGATCTCTTCATCCTGAGCATTTGTCTCGGTGAAAGAGCCTGATTTACTCTTAACAAGTGCAAAGCCTGCATCGAAAGTTAAATTCTCATTCATTGCGTAAGTTAGGCCCGCGCTGTACCAAAAACGGTCACTGTCAGGGATGCTCAATGTGGCTTCACCTGCTTGTTCGTCGTATGCAAAGCCTGCACGGAATGTCCAATCCGCATTGAGGGTGTAAGTTGCACCAATAGAATAACGGTTGTTGTCTTCGTATTTCTCTGGTTTGTAGAAACATTGACCAGCAGTTCCATCATTACATTGAGGACTCGTCGCTTTCAGTTCTTTAAATGTGCTCCAATCGGTCTGTTGCCAGCCGTAATGTACTGCCCATTGTTCATTCAGTTGATGGAAAGCCGATAATTCGATAATTGAAGGGAGAGAGATTTTTAAACGGCCATCCACTTTTGGTGATGGAGCTCGGCCTGAGTCGTAACTACTAAACTCACCGTCGTCAAAATCTAGATCAACTTTAGAACGGTAACCAAAGCCAAAACGGTTGTTTTCATTTAGCTCGTACAAAGCGCCAATATTCCAACCCCAAGCAAAAGTTTCGCCTTCCATGCCGACAAGGTTATCGGACTTATTACCACCTAAAATACGGGCGAGTGCGCCTTTGTGACGAGTCAGCTCCGCTTCCGCGTACACTAGGTTGATACCGCCACCGACACTGAAAGACTCGTTAATACGGTAAGCGACATTAGGATTAATGTTTACTGAAAGTAGGGAAGTGTCACCCGCCATGTCACCCGCAGAAATATCATCTGGATAATCAGTAGCAACACCGTATGTTGTGAACATACCGATACCCCAAGCCCAGTTATCGTTGATAGGGCTGATGTAATAACCCGCTGGCACGACTTGTAAAGGGGCAACATCTTTCGCATGTTCTTTGTTAACTGTGTCATACACATCGACTTCAGGATCGATGATAGATAACGCGCCCGAGAATTGAGCTTCTTTGAAAAGCGTCATCGCTGCTGGGTTTCGTGCAAGAACGCTGGCATTGTCTGCGACCGCTCCTTCACCTGAAAATGCTCGACCAAGACCAGATGCTGAATGCTCAGCTACCTGGAAGCCCGCTGAATGGGCATTACACGCAAACAATATCGAAATTGTAAGCAGAGAGCAGTGCTTCTTGTTCATCCTTGACCCTCCTAGGGTGTCATAGTGTTGGACCGAAGTCCTTGTAATTGTTGTGTGATACTTACACCAGTTGTTAATACGTGAAATACAACTGTGATGTAAATGTAATGTTAATTGTATGTTTAATAACTTGTCAAAGTTTGAGCGTATTTTGCGTTTTAAATATGATGCATAGGTCAAACGGTGATTCGTAAGGGCATGTATTATCGTTATATTTTTTAAGAGAATGGTACGACCAGAATTGTTTTACGGGCTTTATGATTAAATGGCATTCAAACCAAGAGATAGCGGGCTTTGCCGTTTCTGTACTTAGCAGGCATAATTCGCGCCTCGCTTTGTTGTTATTCAATAGACGCAATAGGAATCGTGTTGGAATTACTGAATGTTGAATTTTTAGGTCGTTCGTTAAGGCTCGAAGGATCGATGGCTGGTTGGCAGCAGTTATATTGGGATAACACCTTGGTGTCCCAAATAGATGCCAGTGATAATGTTGCAGACACTTGCCTTCACCAGTTTAGACTCTCTGCAGGGGAGGAAGTCCTGGTATGCCATTTGGAGTGTTCATTAACATGGCAACCGTTTGAATTGAGTTACAAGGTCACAATTAACGATGAGCTTATTAGCGAAGGTTGCCGAAATGAAAAAGACATCGAACGCCAAGTACCAGAAGTTGAGCCGCCAACGGAAAAGCGTTTAAGTGTGATAGGGCTAGTATCACTTGGAATGAAAGCACTCAAGAGTGCGAAAGTAATCAAAGTGGCGCTAGCATCTGCAAGTCTTGCTGCATATTCTTGGCTATTTTCTATCGAGTTCGCGTTAGCTTTGATCGCCTGTTTAGTTTTCCATGAGTATGGCCATATTAGAGCGATGAAGTACTTTGGAATGAAGACCAAGGGCATCTATTTGATTCCATTTCTTGGCGGCTTAGCGCTGAGTGATGAAAAGATCAACACACGCTGGCAAGATGTGGTTATCTCGATTATGGGACCATTTTTTGGTTTAGTTCTTAGCATCGCGTTTACTTTGCTTTATTGGATGACTGGAGAGGTGCTCTTCGCTGGCCTAGCAGTGTTTAACGCGTTACTAAACCTGTTTAATCTGTTGCCTATTCTGCCACTAGATGGTGGTCATGTACTCAAAAGCATTACCTTCTCGATGAACACTTGGGTTGGATTAGTCGGCAGTATAGCTGCTGCCTTGTTGGGTATTTTTATCAGCTATTCTTTCGGGCTGACGTTGCTAGGTTTTTTATTGTTAATGGGGATGCTAGAAGTGGTCATGGAATGGAGAGGTCGACATCATAGTCATTTATTGCCGTTAACCCGTTACGGACAACTCTTCTCACTTGCTTGGTACTTGGTTTCTGTCGGTGGTTTTGTCGCTATCATTTGGTATTTTGCTACCCTTGGAGATAGCCTGTTGAGCTTGCCACTACAGATACTGGGTACTTAAACTATTCCTTATACCCATTAAAAAAGCTCCCTAGGGAGCTTTTTTGCGAAAAATAGACACTGGTAGCAGAAGTTTAGCCACATTTTGGCGCTTTCGCGTTATACGCAGGCAACTTATTTATGGTTGCTTGTAAATCTTTAATACGCGTACTGTGCGATGGGTGAGTTGAGAAGAATTCAGGCGGTTGAGAGCCACCGGATGCAGCACTCATATTTTTCCATAAATCGACACTTTGACGTGGGTCGAAGCCTGCTTTTGCCATAAACTCAAGCCCGACAATATCAGCCTCGGATTCCTGTGTACGACCGTATGGTAAAATAACACCGTATTGGACACCGACACCAAGTGCCGCCATCGTCATTTGCTGATACTGTTTGTACTCGGAAGCTCCTATAGCAACGTTTGCCAGAGACAATCCCGCATTTGCTAACTGGCTTTGTGAAAGGCGTTCATTACTGTGGTCAGCAAGGACGTGAGCCACTTCGTGACCAATGACTGTTGCCAACTGATCTTGGTTTTTCGCGACACCTAAAAGCCCGGTGTAAACGCCGATCTTCCCACCAGGTAGAGCAAACGCATTGACTTGTTCACTATCAAAAACAACGATTTCCCAGTCTTTAAATCCAGATTGAGCGGGAATGGTGTCAGTGATGTGTTTGGCAACGCATTGAACATAGGCATTCGTTTTGCGATCTTTGCTGATTGGGATATCTTTCTTCATTTGTTCGAAAGATTTAGCGCCAAGCGATGACATTTCCTGATCTGAAAACATCAGGATCTGGTTGCGACCCGTCGGTGATGCGCTACATGCCGTTAAGCCCGCGATAGTTAAAAGAGCAGAGGCTTTCATCCATACCTTCATAATAGGCTCCATCTAAATTATTTTTGTTTTGAAGCAATAGTATATACCCAAATAGTAACATGATGCATGGATCAAATTATTCATCAACTGTCAAAGAGGCCAAGATGTTACATCTTGAAGTTAGACTTAAGTAAAGTCTATGCTAGCTCTCTAATAAATCGTTACAATCCGACAAACCAATTTGTGAAATTAAGAGTAAAACAATGAATATATGGAAAAAGCCCGTTAGCATAGAGATTCTGAATGCTACATCAAAAAATACCCTGATCGAGCATCTACAAATTGAATACACAGATTTCACGGATGACTCCCTTACAGCGACCATGCCTGTATGTAGTTTTACTCATCAACCTTTAGGAATGCTTCATGGTGGCGCTTCTGTTGTACTCGCAGAAACATTAGGCTCTTTAGCTGCAAATTTCTCTGTTGATGAGGGGAGTTACTGTGTCGGTTTGGATATCAACGCGAACCATGTACGTGCAATGCGAAGTGGTCATGTGATTGGTACGGCAAAACCCGTACACCTTGGCGTTTCAACACAAGTGTGGCAAATCGACATAACTGATGAACGAGGCCGATTAGTGTGTACCAGTCGCTTAACTATCGCAGTGAAGCAACATAAAACGAAGTCGGTATAAAGCAAGATGGTGATTGAGTTTTCATTAGGAAAAATCATTGCTACCCAGCGTGAAATCGTGATTAAGCTCTCCGGCAGTGCAATGGTAACCTTACAAGCGCAAACCGATTCTATCCAGTTACTGGGTAGAGGAGCGAACGTTGTTTTATCTCATGGTGCAGAGTGTAAATGGTCTATCAAGCTGGATAATGAGGAACAACTTGTCGGTCTTGCACGAGAAATTGGCATCGATATTCAATAATTTACTGCGTGACGTTTGCACTTTTTGGTAAAAATGAGGAAACTTAGCTTATCAACAATAAGATAAGAATTTCCTCTTTATGAGTAGCCCTCGTTTACGTGTTCAGTTCGAAACACTGTTTGAAAAATTCGCCGGTCACGATACGGACGTTCAGCTAGAAGACATTACCGAAGCGCTGTTTTGTACACGTCGCAATGCCCGTATTGTTCTCAATAAATTAGAAGAGGAGGGCTGGATTGAATGGCATCCAGCGGCGGGTCGAGGAAAGCTCTCAAAACTCGTTTTCAAACGTAACCGTAGCGATGTCAGTGAAAACCTCGCCAGACGTTATCTCGACGAAGGGAAAATTGGCCAGGCTCTAGATGCGCTTGATAACGACGCG
This sequence comes from Vibrio sp. JZG10, assembly GCF_054064075.1. Classification (NCBI taxonomy): domain Bacteria; kingdom Pseudomonadati; phylum Pseudomonadota; class Gammaproteobacteria; order Vibrionales; family Vibrionaceae; genus Vibrio; species Vibrio sp. JZG10. The sequence continues at coordinate 297,776 of NZ_JBSUGE010000002.1, read as the reverse complement.
GCTCGATTAACGCAGGTTATTCAGGGTTATTTAGGGCTTCAGCATCGGCAGGGCGAACAGGTGGTACGTTTGCCATATTATCGACCATTGGCGATGTTAAACCCACAGAAACCGATGCGGCGTTCTGAACAGCACATCGCCCGACAAATTTTTAGCGGGCTCACTCGTCTTGATGAAAATGAACAACTTCAGCCAGATTTAGCCCACACATGGGAAGCCATTTCTGATACACACTGGCGTTTTTATCTTCGTCGTGGGGTGCGTTTTCATAATGGTGAACCGTTATCAACCAGTTGTGTACTTGAAAGTGTGCTTGCACTAAGTAGCCTGAACCTGTTTTCTCATATAAAAAAGGTATCTTCACCACAGGAATGGACCGTCGATATTGAACTCGTCCGTCCTGACCGCTACCTGCCTTTGGCGCTGAGTGAGTCGCAAGCAAAAATTTTGCTACCAAGCGCTTTGCGTTCAGAAAACTTCGATAGACAACCAATAGGGACTGGGCCGTTCCAAGTTAAAATGAATGATGATAAGCGTCTCATTTTGACTGCTTTTGATGGCTACTTTGGCTTTCGTCCCTTGCTGGACCAAGTTGAGGTGTGGGTAATTGATGAAGCGTACTCTTCAATGGTCTATCCAAGCTTGTCTAAGCCAAAGATGGATAAACAAGGTTCATCTGATGAGGTCGAGCTTGATCCTGGCTGTACATTTCTATTACTAAACAAAAACACCGGGATTGCAAAAGACCCACGCTGGGCAGAATTTCTATCACAAACTCTCAACAGTCACCAGATTTACGCGCATGTTCCTCAAGATAAAGTGATGGAATTGGGTGTATTGCAAGCCTTTGGCCTTAAGCCAGGTTGGATTGATCTTAGGCCAGCAGAGGCGGGCAGCGTGCCGCAGGCTGATAAGGTGATTTCCGTAGCGTATCAGAAAAAGCATCCGATGTTTCCAGTAGTTGCCAAGGCCATCAAGACACTCTTAAAACCGCACGGTATAGAGGTCGAGTTTATTCGTTATGATTCTCAACCGCCCGCACCGGAGGAAGTGGATATTTGGGTGAAAGCCATGGGCATTGCAACGAATCGAAATGATGCTTTGGCTGGCTGGCTTCTGGATTACAGTGATATTGAAAAATTCAGTTCTGGTTACGATTTTAGCGAATGGGCGAAGCTCGTTGATCAGTGGCGTGCTGGTGTTTATCCAGACTTCCCTGCACGTGAGTTAGGACGTCAGTTGGTAAAAAGTTGTCAGGTGATTCCGATGTTTCACTGCTGGTTGGGTGTCAATAAAGACCACAGCGGCGCCTTACAAAATGCAAAGTGTAATGCCTTAGGTTGGTTTGACTTTAATAACGTATGGGTAAAACCTGATATAGAAATGAATCATGGCGAAACCGAATAAGAAACAGCCGACGAAAACCGTCGATATCTATTGCTCAAAGTGTAAAACTCAACTATTCAAGTACCGTAAAGGCGGAAAAGGCGCACTGGTCAAGTGCTTCAAAGAGCGCATTGTTGACGATTTCACACAAACCCCATGCAACTGTCCCAGTTGCGGGCAAGAGTTTGCAAGAGATACCCTAGTGAGAGGAACGCCCGCTTACAAAATGATTGGCGGCAAAGTGACAATGAAATAATGAAGGGCTAGAAAATGAGTATAAAACATGACTACTGCATGGTGTTAAGCACAACCAGCAACGAAAAAAATCGAGATCAGATCATTAAAGGTTTGCTAGATGCCCAATTAGCCGCGTGTATTCAAACGATGCCTATTGAAAGTCACTATGTGTGGAAAGGGGAGATTTGTACTGACAACGAATGGTTGCTGGTGATCAAAACTCGCCGAGAGCTCTATGAATTGGTGGAAGAGAAAATAGAAAACCTGCACGAATATGAAGTAGCACAGATCGTACAGGTTCCAATTGTTGATGGGTTTAACCCTTATTTAGAGTGGCTGAGAAAATCGACGCTGAGCCGACATTAAAAATAGCGACAACGCTGCACCTACGGTGTCGCACAACATATCTTTCTGGGCGTCCCATATGTCACCTTGCGAGCCCAGAAAGGCGATTCCTTCATCGCCGCCAGCCAATTCTGCATACCACCATTCGATAATCTCATAGCCTGCTGCAAGCGACATGATCGCAAACAAAGCAAACCAGCAAGAGAACGTTTTGTTGAACTTGTTCTTGTGTATCAAGTATTCAGCTATCGGATACGCATAAAGGCCAATCGAAAAGTGCGCAACGCGATCAAAGTTGTTTCTATCTGAACCAATCATGTCGTTAAACCAGTCAAATGGTACTTCGGAAAACGTATATTTCGCTCCGATAGTGTGCAAACAGAGCCAGATGAACATTAAAAGGTAAGCCGTATTACTGAATTGATAGCGAATCGAGATTACCCAAATAGCAACAAGAATACCAATTGCTGGGATAATCTCTGCAAACCAAACGGCACGTGAGTTAGGTTCTAACGCAGAAAATAAAAACACGATGGCATAAAAAATCGTCAATCCTAAGAGTGTCGAGGTGCTTTTCATAGAGTTACTTGATCCTTCAATTTATCTTACAGTGGGACTCCATAGACTTGGGTAATGATTACACTTAATTGAACGGTGTGCAATTGTTATTTTGATGGTGTTTTTGATCACTGAAAATGTTGATTTATTGCCAAACTGCTCAACATTAAAACGTTTGCGCGTGCACTTTTCATTAAAGTTTGATTTACAACATGCCCATCCATAGAATCCGTGATTCAGTCTAATAAAAAAAGAAGTAAAGCCATGAAACTGGAAACTGTCGATTATCTTGCTGACGATGCTGCTCAACAGTTCGTTACCTCTCTGCGCGAAACAGGGTTCGGTGTGTTGAAAAACCACCCGATTCCACAAGAGCTTGTAGAGTCAATTTACAAAAACTGGCATGAGTTTTTCTGTTCAGATCAAAAGAATGATTTTCACTTTAACGTAGACACCCAAGATGGCTACTTCCCACCTTCTGTGTCTGAAGTAGCGAAAGGGCACAAAGTGAAAGACATCAAAGAGTACTTTCATGTTTACCCTTGGGGCCAGATCCCAGAGCAACTTAAAGCTGAAATCTTAGAGTACTATGAGCGGGCGAATGCATTTGCTCAGGAGCTATTAGGCTGGGTTGAAGCGTACGCACCTAAGGACGTTCAAGAGAAGTTTTCTATCGCGTTGTCAGAAATGATCAATAACAGCGACAAAACATTACTACGCGTTCTTCACTACCCACCAATGACAGGGGAAGAAGAGCCAGGCGCTATTCGTGCTGCTGCGCATGAAGACATTAACCTGTTAACGGTTTTGCCTGCTGCTAATGAGCCTGGACTACAAGTAAAGAGCAAAGAAGGTGATTGGATAGATGTACCCTGTGACTTCGGAAACTTAATCATCAACATTGGTGATATGCTTCAAGAAGCGTCGGGCGGTTACTTTCCTTCAACGACTCACCGTGTAATCAACCCAACGGGTGGCCGTCAAGAAAAGTCGCGTATTTCATTGCCGTTGTTCTTGCATCCAAAGCCAGAAGTGGTTTTGTCTGAGCGCTACACCGCACATAGCTACCTTATGGAACGTTTACGTGAACTAGGGGTTATTTAACCTTTACGTGATCTCCTTACAAAGGCCGATGGTTGATGACTATCGGCCTTTTGTTGTTTATGGTACAAAATGATACCCACGCTTCATTCGGTGCCACAGAAATTAGGCCTGAAATACGCGTCAGCAAGCATTTTTACCAGTACAGATGAGCAGCTTTCTCTGAGATTAGTGTGATGCTTCAATATTAAACAGAGAGGATGAATGGAAGGACAACGCACGGTCAGTAGTATTGAGACTCATGCAATAGAAAACCCGTTGCTTTGGCCAATGCTAGAAATTCTTAGAAAGCAGCCTTCCGATTGGAAAGTTCACACCTTAGCCAGCAAGTTGAGTGAACAGGGCTACATTTCGAAATTGGATGATTCTCCTGATAAGGATTTATTCAAACGAAATTTCTTAATCATGAACGCGCTATACCAACTGCAAGAAACGCTTTACCCAGATGCCTGGCTGCAAGTTGAAGCGATGAATATCCAGCTGATGTCTTCGTTAGAAGCTTCGAGGCATATCGTTGATATTAACGATCCTTTGCGTGAATATTACCTGGATTGGCGCAACTACGAAGCGGACGAAGATGAAGTGCGTCGATTGTTGAATGAGTTTTGGACCACTTATCAAAAATTCATTGGTGGTTCGTCTGTTGCAAGTGTAGATAAGACAAAGGCACTGTCACTGTTTGAGCTTAACCCTGATGCAACACCCGCAGAAATTAGAAAGCAGTGGCGAAAACTCGCGCTTCGTTGGCACCCAGATAGAGAGAATGGTGATGCAGAAAGGTTTAGAATTCTTTGTGAAGCGTGGAATGTACTGAGAAACGAATGATTCGGTATGAATAAAGATAAAGGAAGGCAGCTAACTATTAGCTGCCTTTTTTCATTGGATTATCTCAATCAGCGTATCAAAACTAGCATGAAGGCTTAAACTGAGATTTTCTCATGCGATTAAGCGCAGCCATTACGTCTAGTGTGCGTGGTTTGGCTAAGTCTCCTTGCTTAGGAAGCGATGCATGCCACTCACCAGACAGCATTTCTTCAATTTCCTTCGCTGGATGATTACACCAGCCTGGAAGCTGAGCAATTTGAAACCATAACCAGCCAATCGTGTTGACTTCATCAGCGGACTCAATCTGTTCCAAAGCGCTAAGGTCAGTAAACTCTTTGCCAAACCGAAGTGACTCTTTGCCTTTCGCATTCACACGGAATTTACCGTCAGTGAGAATATTCATCAAAGCAACGCGATTCAGGGCGCGAGGCGGGAAGGTTTGTAAACGTTCTTCCGATTCGTTATGACGTTGAGTAGGGTGCTGAGCGATCACTTCTTTCGCTTTTTCTGTCACATCAACCGCTTGGTAGTCGTGCATCTGAATGACTGTGTCGGCAACGTCTAAGTAGTCGCCTGAACCACCCATAACGATAATGGTAGAGATATCGAGATCATCTCGCAATTGACCAATGCGATCGACAAGAGGGGTAATTGGTTCATCACCTTTTGCCACCAATGCCTGCATACGTTCATCTCGAATCATGAAGTTCGTCGCAGAGGTGTCTTCATCAATCAATAACGTGCTCGCACCCGCTTCAATAGACTCTTGAAGCCAAGCGGCTTGTGATGTTGAGCCTGATGCATCTTGAGTCGAAAAGTCCGCTGTATCTTTACCCATTGGCAAATGGTTGATGTAATTCGACAGGTTCAAATGATGCACACATCGACCATCTTCGGCACGGATCTTCATTGCTTTGTCATCAGCTACGATGTATTCACGACCATCTCCTGGAATATGATCGTAAATCGAACGCTCAATCGCATTCAGTAAGGTAGATTTACCGTGGAAACCGCCACCTACGATAAGTGTAATGCCCTTTGGAATCCCTAATCCCGTGACATGGCCTTTGTTTGGCGCATGTAAAGTCACTTGCAGCGATTCAGGGGCTTTGAATTCAACCGCCTCTTTCATTGGGAGATCACAGTTACCGGCAATTCGAGGGAGAATGCTGCCATTTGCGACAAACGCAACTAGGTTATTGGCTTCCAACTGTGCACGCAGGGCATCTTGGTCTTCAACAACTTGGCAATGCTCAATCAATGCTGCTTTGTCGAGTTCACGTTCTAAGGTCGCTCGACGGATAAACTTAGGCAAATGGAAAGTCAGTATGTTATTGGCTTTTTTCCCCAACACTGAACGACCTTCAGCAGGCAAGTTAACTCGAAAACGCAGTTCAATACCTTCCTCGGTAAACAATACTGCGGTGCTATCCAACACAGTTTGGCCATTCAATGAAATGGATACGGAGTTTTCTTGTTTAGCAAACTGCTCAAAACTGCGCGCAATAAAATCACGTGCTGCTCGTTGAAAAGCAGGGGACTCGTCTTTTAACCATTCCAGACCAGTCAAGGACCAGGCGCGAGTTGCACGAAAACGTGACGCGGAAGCATACGGATCTCCTTGTACGTGATCGATGAACAAAGTGAAATCAGTGAAGTCGTATTGACCTTTGATTTGCTGATAAGCGCGGTAGTTCTGCTTTTCAATTTTCTTAAGCGTGGCAGTCAACTGATCCATGAAGATATTGGCCTTTTAATAGAAGCGGGCGGCGATTATAGAAACCACCGCCACCTTAGTAAAGAGAATGCTTAGGAAGAGTAGGCGTATTGTCCGCCTGAAAGACGCTGATTAAACAAACTTTGCTCAAATTCATTACAAGGCATCGGTTTACCATAGAGAAAGCCTTGCCCAATATCACAACCCTCACCAATAAGAAACTGCTCTTGTTGGGGGGATTCAATGCCCTCAATAACCACTTGGAGGTCCAGTTTTTTAGCTATGTGTATGATAGAGCAAATGATCGCACGATCATCGTCCGACTTTTCCATTTGCTGGACAAAGCTCTTATCAATCTTGATGGCATCAAATGGGTATTTCTTCAAATAGCTGAAAGAGGCGTACCCTGTACCAAAGTCATCAAGTGACAATGTCACGCCCAGTTCATGCAATTTGTTTAGCGTTGTGCGTGCTACTATTTCATCGGCAATTAAAGCGCTCTCGGTCACCTCGAGTTCGAGAAAATGTGCTGGTAAATGGAAGGATTCGAGTAGGTGTTGCACTTGCTCCGCAAAGTTCACGTTTTGTAATTGAATTGGAGAGACGTTAACGGCAATTTTGAAATTATCAATTAACTCCGACCACTGTTTAGCTTTGTCTATCGCGGTACGAAGAACAAAAGAGCCAACTTCAAAAATAAGTCCGTTTTGTTCAGCCATATGTATTAATGCTTCGTTAGAGACGTCTCCCAGTATTGGGTGTCTCCAGCGCAGCAATGCTTCTGCGCCAATCCATTTGTGAGTATGGGGATGAACTTTGGGCTGAAAGTACAGCATCAGGTCGTCATTTCTTACCGCTTGCAATAAGTAGCTTTCCAATTGATTGTGGTTGTTTAGCTCATTCGAATGACTTTCACAAAAATAACTATACGCTTCGCCAGACTCTTTACACAGCAGCATGGCATAGCATGCATTTTGAAGAAGTTGTTTGGCATTGCTGGTTTGGTGGGCTTGTACAACACCAATATAAGAGTTGAGGTGAACCTCTGTGTCTTTAATATAAAAGCTTCCCAAGCCAATATTGGTGATATCATCCAATAGCTTACGCAATTTCATATCAATATCGTTGCCCCAAATGAGTAATACAAGGTCATTCGAGCTTGGCCTTCCGGTAACGAAATAACTCGATTCTCGTTTACCAAGGCGATACCGAAATTCTTTTAATATCTCGTCAAAGGCCTCAAAGCCATAACGGGTTTGGATACTGCGAGCATTACTAAAGCCAATGTTTATCACAAGCAGTGATTGCTGGCTATGATCCAACGTTCCGAGCGTTTCTCCGACAACACTTTCCAGTGCTGCGCGGTTTAAGAATCCGGTTCCCTGATCGTGTGTTTTTTGGTAGCTCACTTGTTTTTCTGCGGCCTTACGGCGATCAATCTCTTTTGTTAGGGAGTAACTCAACTGCGCTAGGTCCGTAGTACGGTTCTCAACTCTATTTTTGAGTTCATTATTAAGACGCTGGAGTTTGTGTTGCTGATACACGACGGAGAGCTGCGCTTCGATTGAGTCTTTGAAAGTTCCGAGCAATTGGCGGTAAGTGTCGCTGTATTCATTCTTCTTGGAATCAAGCATGCAGATGGTTCCAAACGTCTCTCCGTTTGGCCAGAATAACGGTAAACCACAATAAGATATCATGCCTAGTTTGATGTCAGGGTTATTGCACCATTCTTCATCCTCGAGCGCATTAGGAACCATGAGTTCGCTCTTATGCTCAATGACATGCTCACAGTACAAACCGTTGCCGAGTAGTTCAGCATCGCCGGTACGATAGGGGTTACCTTGAGTTTCACTGGATGTGTTGACTTCAATACGATCTGGATGGATACGCATGATTAATGTGGTGGGTACGTGCGTTATTTGAGCCAGTAAGTTGACGATTTCCTGCCAACTTTTTTGCATAGACTCAGGGATTTCATAATCTAATGTTTGCAATCTCCCCATATAGGTCATCCTTTACGTGGTTTCACTTCCTGTGAATTTAAAATGTAGACTGCTCTATCTTGTTCTCGGTTTTTAATTAAGTATAGGGTGGCTGGGGCTTGAAACAAAAAAAAGTCCTGAAAAGTGTTCAGGACTAGGAATAGTTATCACATATCTCATACTTGAAACAGATAACAAGCATTAAGGTTTAAGCGATTTTAGCGACTCAATAGAAATGTCTTGCGAATAGTCGACGTCTTCAAAGTTAAAGCCATTTAGCTTCATAAACTCATCTTTAAAGCCTTGGTAATCACCAATCTCTTTAAAGTTATTGGCGTTCATTTGCTCTAAAAGAGCATGGACTTCTTGTTGTACTTGCGGGTCAAGCTCTAAGTCGTCTATTCGGATTAAGCGTTCGCCGTCAACAGGCACTTTATCTTGATCGTACAATTTAGTGGTAAACAGTCGCTGCATTTGTTCAATACAACGTTCGTGAGTACCTTTTTCCTTCATCACTCGATAAAGCGCTAATAGGTAGGGACTTAGCGCAGGAATGAACACACTGGCTTTCGTCACCAACGCCTTACACACTGTTGCGTAAGCACCGCCTTCAAAGTTGGCCAGTTTTAGATTCAGCGAGTGACTTGTTTGGTGTAAATCTATTTTCGCTCGACCTAAAGTACCATCGAGATAGATAGGGTGCGTAACGTCTGGTCCCATGTAAGAAAACGCGATGGTTTTGCAGCCTTGTGCAATTGAGTCGTTATTAATCAGTGTATCAATCCAGCTTTCCCAGTCTTCACCGCCCATCACTTTGATAGTGGCTTCGGCCTCTTGCTCTGTTGCGGGAGTTAAAGTGGTTTCTACCCACTGATCGTTCTCCAGCATAATTGAAGCGCCAGTGACAGGCTCACCAATAGGCTTAATGACGCTGCGCCAAAACTCATCAGACTCTGGTTTAGGTCGAACACCCGTCGCTAAGCTATAGATGACTAAATCAACTTCACCTTCAAAGTACGTTTCAATGGCTTCAATCACTTGATTGCGGACAGAGTCAGAGAATGCGTCACCAACAATATTGATGGCGGTACGCCCCGCGTGATTTGCTTCTTGTTTAAAAAAGATGTTGTTATACCAACCCGCACTTCCAACGCCTTTGTCTGAAGGCCCGCGCTCGAAGGAGACACCAATGGTATCAGCTTTAGCACCTCCGAAGGTGAGGGCAATACGAGCCGCTAACCCGAAACCAGAGGAAGCACCAATAATCAAAACCCGTTTTGGACCGCTTTTGATCTGCGGGGCGTGTTTTACGTATTCAATTTGCTCTTTAATGGATGCATGACACCCGTGAGGGTGAGCAGAGCGAGCAACAACACCTTGAATTAAAGGGTCTATTCGCATGTTGTTATCTATCCTCGATGAGTGGAATTGAAAATAGATTAACGTAAAGTTAAGTAAAACTTATTGAGCTAGACCATTAAAATTAGAGATGTTTAATTAATTCTTGAGCAACAAAGTCAGCAATCCAAGGCTGTGCATCAGGCTTTGGGTGAAGGCCATCATCCATCATCCACTCGGGTTTGATGACCACATGCTCCAAGAAGAATGGCATCAAGGTAACTTGTTGATGTTGTGCGAGCTTAGGGTAGATATCGTAAAACATATCGCTATAGCGCTTACCATAATTAGGTGGCACTCGAATTTGCATCATGACAACGTCCGCACCTGAATCTTTTATCATGGTAATCATTTTTGAGAGATTCGACGTAATAAGTTTAGGAGGGAAACCTCTTAGGCCATCGTTGGCACCTAACTCAATGAGCACCATATCAGGGCTGTGCTGGGTTAGCAGCTGTGGTAATCGAGCTAAGCCGTTGCCTGTGGTATCGCCAGAAATGCTGGCATTAATAACTGTTACATCTTGACCATGTTCTGACAAGGCATCAGGGAGTAAGCTAGGCCAACTCTTTTCGATCGGCATCTGATAGCCCGCGCTCAGGCTATCACCTAAGACAAGTAGCTTTTCGCTCGCATGTGCAGTAGCGGAAAAACAAAAAAATAGAACTAAGGAAAGTATACGAATCATGCAAACACCTGTACTTAATGCACCTATTGTTCAAGCCAATTTGGTTTCTAAACAAGTCTCTACTAATCAAGAGCAATTAACAATCCTCAAAGATGTAAATGTTGACATCAGGAAAGGAGAAAAAATCGCCATCGTCGGTACTTCCGGTGCGGGTAAGTCAACGTTGATGACGTTGTTAGCTGGCCTTGATACACCAACATCAGGTGAAATTACCTTGTTAGGTCATGAGTTATCAAAACTTGACGATGAAGCTCGCGCAAAAATTCGCGCTGACTCTCTGGGTTTTGTTTTCCAAAGTTTCTTATTAATCCCGAGCTTGAGTGCATTACGCAATGTCACGCTTCCTTGTCTTTTACGTGGTGAAGCCGAAGATGAAGCAAGAGCCGCCGAATTATTAACCGCTGTTGGATTGGAAAAACGTGTCGATCATCTTCCAAGTCAATTATCTGGTGGTGAACAACAACGTGTCGCGCTAGCACGTGCCTTTATGACACAGCCTGAACTGTTGTTCGCAGACGAGCCTACCGGCAATCTTGACCATCAAACCGCAGACAAAGTGATTGAGCTGCTATTCGATCTTAATGAGCAGCATGGAACAACGCTGATATTAGTTACACACGATAGTCATCTAGCAAGTCGATGTGACCGTATTTATCGTATGGAGGCGGGTGAGCTTAAGGAGGAGGTGTAATGTCTGCAGTATCATCAAGCGAAGCAACATCGACAGAAAGAAGCAGTGCAATAAAACACTCGTCAAACAAAAGCCTAATACGTTGGAGTTTCGGCGAAATAAGACAGGGGAACCTTTGGCCTATTAGCGTTGCTCTTATTCTTGTGATTGCGAGCATCTTTGCGCTTTCTGCATTAGCGGAGCGAATGGAGCAGGTGATCGTCAAACAGGGGAAGGATGCATTGACAGCGGATGCGGTGTTTGTGTCTGCTAATCCTATACCTGACACGTTGTTAGCCTCGACTGAAAACCTAGAACGTTCGACGATGACACGATTTGCCACGATGGCATTTAGCGACAATGGTATGCAGTTGATTTCCGTAAGGGCAGTGGACGACAATTACCCTTTAATGGGAGAACTGGTACTAGACAACAACCCATCCGGTCGCGTTAAAGAGAACCAACTCTGGCTTGATGAGCGGATTATGGCTCAACTAGACGTCAAGTCGGGTGACAGCGTCACTATAGGCGATGCCGATTTTACGGTTTCAGGTGCAGTGCTGATGGAACCTGGGTTAAGCTTTAACCCATTTCAGCAAATGCCTTCTGCATACATCCATCAAAAAGACGTTGAGAAAACAGGAGCGATTCAAGTCGGGAGTCGAGTTCAATACCGTCTGTTTCTACAAGCCGATGATAAAACGCTAAAAGGCCTGCAAGAAGATACTGTTCTTTCTCCTAGTGATCGCTGGCGCACGCAAGATACTGCCAGTCGTAGCAATGAGGTCTTTGAACGAACGACGCAGTATTTGTCTCTAACGGTTGCGATTGTCATCATTATGGCAGCGACAACATTGGTTCTTACTTGCCAAAACTATGTGAATAGTCGAACACAAACCATTGCGATGCTAAAAAGCCTTGGCGCAAGTCGACGATGGATTGAAAAATGGCTGTTTATTCAAGTCACAATCCTGCTCATTAGCGCCAGTGTCGTTGGGTTATTGTTGGGGAGTGGGCTGGAGTACTTATTGCGCATTCCACTCAAAGACTTATTACCAGAGCCACTACCTAGTTACGGCGTCACTCCTTATCTAGTGTCGTTTATCTCAGCAGTCCTGATCACCGTTCCTGCCCTTGGCATACCATTGCTAGGTTTGATTAAAACTCCAGCCTTAGAAGTGCTACAGCAGGGCAAAGCTCAACGTTCTTGGAAGCGAATGTTGCTTGTTCTAGTTCCCGTCGTCCCATTACTTTTGCTTTATGCTGATAATACCTTAGTTTGGATTGTTCTTATTGGTATTGCAGTACTTTTTGTTGTGCTTGCTGCAGTGAGCGTCGCACTCACAAAATTGTTTGCGCGTATTTCAACACAACCTGCCATGAAGCTTGCGTTGAGTCGTATCAACCGCACGCCAGTAACTAGTGGCCTGCAGTTTGGTGCTTTGGCGTTGTCTTTGATGCTGCTATCTATTATCTGGCTTGTGCGCAGCGATATTCTCGCGGATTGGGAGAGAACCTTACCTGCAGACGCGCCAAATGTCTTCGCATTAAATATTGGTGATTACGAACTCGATAGCTACCTAGAAACCTTAGATAAAAATGGGGTTACACGGTCACAAGCTTATCCAATTATTCGTGGTCGATTGACAGAAATTAATGGTCAAAACGTCAAAGAGATTGAATACGAAGGAGAAGGCTCTGACGCAATACGTCGTGAATTGAACCTTACGTGGGGAGACAGCCTGCCAGAGTATAATGATGTGCTTGCGGGTGAATGGACAAATAAGGGGAGTGTCTCCGTAGAAGCCGATGTAGCAAATGACTTGGGCATCGAACTTGGTGACAAACTGCGCTTTGTTATTAATAGCCAGAACTACGATGCGGTAGTAGATACCATTCGTTATGTTGAATGGCGTGATATGAAGCCTAACTTTTACTTTATTTTCTCATCCGACGTTATGGCTAATCTACCGGGTTCTTACCTCATCAGTTATAGAATTGATGAAGGGAACGAAACACTATTAACGTCTATGTCTCGATCTCACCCAACGGTATCTGTTTTAGATATTCGTACCATGGGCGAAAAAATTCAGGACTTGATTCAACAAATCGTATCGGCAATCACTATTCTTGCTCTTTTAGGCGTGGTTGCGGGGTTGCTACTTATCTTTACGCTATTGAGATTAAGCTTATCCCAACGTCAGCAGGAGATCCGTTTGTATCGCACATTAGGCTCAAGTAAAAAACGAATCAATACGACTCTGTGGGCCGAATACGGCATTATGGCGTTGATAGCTAGCGGTGTTGCGGTATTCGCTGCGGAAGTTTGTGTGGCCGCGGTAATGACATATGGCTTCGACCTGAACGCACAAATTCACCCCGAATTGTGGATAGCTTTACCACTAGCAACATTTGTTACGTTGGCACTTGTCGTAATGAGTTTGTTGAAAAGATTGTTAACGCCAGTAAACACTTAATCACTGCAAATGTTATTAAATGTGGAACACTCCATGACACTTTTATTTTAGTTATCCACAAAAACAGTGGATAACTTTTGGGATAACTAAATGGGGTAAAAAGTGGGGTGTTTCTGCAGGCTTTACGCCATGGGTCTTACAGTGAAATTGTTATTCACATAGGCACAAAAAAGTGTCTTCCTAACCATGTCGTCAAGTACTTTTTTTGCAATTTTTTTCTACTTTAACGCACCATAAAGGCGCAGTTGGATATTTCGCAAACCCATGAACTTTTTGTGATTTTAATCAAGCCCAAACACGAGTAGAATCCACCGTTAGTAAAGAATTTTCCTTATAAAATTTTTAGTGAAGCAATGAAGTCTGAGTTTCCAAATTACAAAGATAAGCACATCGCTGTTGTTGGTGGCGGTGTCGCAGGTGCAACAGCAGCAATTCATTTTGCGGAGCTGGGTTTTAAAGTTTCCGTAATAGAGAAGGGCGTATCACTGGTAAATGGTCCGCCCATTTGCCATTTACATGCAGGTGGCAACTTATATCGAGAGATTTCTGAGCAACAATGTTTAGATTTGTTAGCACAATCCATTGATACCGTTCGCCTATATCCGCTTTCACTGAATATTCGCCCGACGATCATTGCAGTCCCTTATTCTGATGGTGGAGACCCATCCGCACTTATTCCTCGACTAGAGGTGGTGAAAAATGCGTATCAAACGCTCGTTGATAAAGATCAAAGCAACAAAGTGCTCGGCGAGCCAAGCGAATACTACAAATTGTATTCAAAAGAGGATCTAGAAGCACTCGCACAATGTACTCAACCAAGTCACCCTGCAACCTTTGATGAGTGGTGTATTCCTTTTGCTCAACATACTGATCTAGAAGCGCTAAAGTACCCAGTTGTGGCGGTTCAGGAATATGGCTGGAGTGTTTTTCGCCTTGCCGCAATTGCCAACTTAACGTTGAACGCTCTGCCAAACGCCTCAGTATGCACACAAGCAACGCTCAAACAAGCGGACTGGATGGGTAATCACTGGCAACTTGGTTACGAACGAGATGGCATTGATTATCTTATGACATGTGACTACTTGGTCAATGCATGTGGTTTTGAAACAGGATCCATTGACAATACCATCGGTGCCAAGCGTGATAGGTTAGTTGAGTTTAAAGCCGCTTACGTAACCAAGTGGGCAGACTGCCAACAACTGTGGCCAGAAGTTATTTTCCATGGACCGCGTGGAACTGATAAAGGAATGGCTCAACTGACCCCCTATGGTGACGGTTATTTTCAGCTTCACGGCATGACGAAAGGTATTACGCTATTTGAAGATGGCTTAGTTGAGAGTACACCGTCCTCAGCTCAACCCGAACTGCCCGTTCCTTTACTCTCAAAGATACGTAACGGTTGGCGAGAAGAAGTCTTAGAAGAACGAACCAATAACGCTATCAATCACATGGCGCAGTTCATTCCCAACTATCACTCTGCTATCAAAGGGGGAAAAGCCCTGTTTGGTGCCCAGCAAATTCCTGGAACGGATCCGGTACTCAGGGCAGCCGACGTGACCTTTGAAGACAACCATTACGCACGAATAGAAGTGGTAAAAGCGTCATCAACACTACTCGCAGCGCAAAAAATGCTTCAGTTCTGGTTTGATATTGAACCTAATCAAAATGTGGAATCCCAACATCCTGTTGCTGTGCATTGGTCTGAACAAGAAATTGAACAGTACGCGATTAAACTCACGCAAGAGCGAGATTATCCGCAAGCGTTAGCAGAGCGTTATGGGATGCCTGCATAACAGTTACGTATGGGCTTAGAGGTTGTATTAATATCCAAAAAACTGAGCCCATTGGCACCATACTTCTTGCAAGCCTTGTCTATCTCCTTTCACAAAATTGACTTTTTGCCCGGGTTTCGCCTGTGCCAACCTTGGCAGGTCAATACGTGCTACACAGCCAAACTTAGGATAGCCACCGATGGTTTGATGGTCGTTGAGCAACACAATGGGATTACCATCGTTAGGAACTTGAATCGATCCTAGCGCAATTCCTTCCGACAGTACGCCTTCGTAAGGCGGTTTGATTTTGTTTCCTTCAAGACGATAGCCCATACGATTTGAATCAGGGGATATGGTGAATGCGTTGCTATAAAAGGCTTGGCGAGCGTCTTCATCAAAGTCCTCATTTTGATAGCCTTCAATCACTCTCAGCTTGATAGGTAAGTTGTAATCCGGCTTAAAGCGAAATGTCATCAGCCTTGGTTTGTGTTTCGGTAAGTTATGAGGAAAAAAGGGAAGAATATCGCCTGCTTTTAAAGCGCCACCATTTGAGTCATAACCACCAAGAGATTCTCTCGTGACTGTAGAGGCACTTCCTAAGTGCTGAGCAATATCGAATCCACCTTTAACCGCAAGATAGGATCGAAGTCCATTTTTTGCGACTCCGAACTGCAACTTCTGCCCCTTCTTCAACGTAAAGTCAGACCAATTTGAGATAGGCTCACCATCTACTTTTGCATTCAAATCACCACCACATATTGCAAGATGGCAGTTATGTAGTGCGACAAAGCAAGCGTTACCCAAAGTAATTTCAATCGCAGCACAATTGACTACGTTACCAAGTAAATGGTTTGCCCAACTGTAGGCGTAATCATCTACGGGGCCACCTTGAGTCACGCCAATATGCGCTAAGCCAAAACGACCAAAGTCTTGAATCAAAGAAAGTGGCCCTGACTTTTCCACCAGCAATCCAGCGTAACTCATAGAACACCTCCTAACTCGATAAACTTTTGTTTGGAAATGGCATTAAACGTGACCTTGTCACCTACCTCAAACGGTATAAAAGGTGGCGTATCAGAGAAAAGGGGAAGCGGGCTTCTACCGATAATGTTCCATCCGCCAGGACTATCTGATGGATAGACGGCCGTTTTAGAGTCTGCGATTCCCACGCTTCCGGCTGGTACTCGCGTTCTTGGTGTAGCTAACCTTGGCATATGTAATTGAGTATCGACATCGGAGAGGAATGCAAAACCTGGAGCAAAACCAATCGCTGAAACCGCATACTCGGCCTGAGTATGTAAAGAAATGAGCGCGTCTAATGATAGTCCACGATCTTGAAAGCGGGGCAAATCTAGCGCGGTTTTTTCGGAGTAGTATACGGGAATAGTGATGTGGTTAGGTTGAACAAGACTGAGCGATTGAGTATCAAACTGACTGATCATTTGATGCAGTTTATGCACTAAATCTTTTTCATTGATTCGAAAAGGCAAGTAATCAATGAGGATGGTTTGATAGGAGGGGACCACGTTCATAATGATTGACGCTAGAGTGTCTTTGATGTTTCGAGCAAGTTCTCCGACCGCATTTTCAGAGATATTCTCGTCAAACTTAATGAAAATACTGCACTCAGAGATCAAAGAGATACTAAATTTCTCTTTATGCATTAATTTCCTCCCGCGTATAGGCTTTGACGGATCTTTTGGATCAGAGCGATCGACTCTTCATTGTCACCATGAACACAAATCGTATCGGCTTCCAGTAAAATGTAGCCGCCAGAAGCGGTTTTGACACGCCCAGAATCTGCTAACGTACGGACTTGCTCAAGTATCGCATGCTCATTCTTTAACACGGCATCAGGCTGTGTCCTAGGTGTAAGTAATCCGTCATCTTGATACAAGCGGTCTGCAAATGCTTCAAACAGCAAGGGAACGTCATAGTCATCTGCGATTTCTAAGTATTTTTCGTTTTCCTGTGACGCTAAAATCATTAACGGCACTTTGAATAAAGCTGCCGCCTTTACGACTGCTCTAAATATCGCATCACTTTTCATCATGTCGTTGTATAACGCGCCATGAGGCTTTATATAGCTGATATCTGTGTATTGAGCCCGACAAAGTGCCTGTAAAGCGCCTACTTGGTATATAACCATGTTAGTAATTTCATCACCCGTCATGTTTATACTGCGCCTGCCGAAGCCTTGGAGGTCGGCGTAGCCCGGGTGTGCTCCAATATCAACATCGTTGTCGTTGGCTAGAGTGATAGTGTCGTGCATGACATTAGGATCGGAAGCATGAAAACCGCACGCGATGTTTGCCATATCAACATGAGGCATAACATCTTCGTCTGCCCCCATAATCCAAGAGCCAAAGCTCTCACCCATGTCACAGTTCAATGTAAGTTGCTGTTTATTCAATGTCATACGTTTTATTTCTACACAAGCAATGGGTTCACGATGCAGGAAAATGCATCTAGGTTCAGTGACTCACTTCATTCTTCTATCATGAAAGCGAGGTTTATGATCTGATGGCTGACGAAAAAGATCACTTTAGTCCATAAAGATGTTGCCGTTATTTGAGTTGATCCGAATTTTAAGGTATTTCGTTCCTTTTCCATCCAATTTTTGAGAATTTAAGGTTATTTTGCATTGTCATCGTGTTAATCTTGTCGCCCTTAATGGGTAATAGATTGCATAACAACGCTTCTGTCATTTTTAGTGGTTGTCTGCGACAGGAATACATATGTCATTACGAGCAAAGCTTATTTGGCCAATTTTGGTCTTTATAACGGCTATCTTTGTTATCTCAAAAGGTTATACCTCGTATACTGCATACCAATCGTCTAAGCATGAGTTGGTCGAACAAACGAGAAAGTTGATTAACAATGTTTCTTTCTCAATTAAAGATGCGCTAACGACAAAGAACAAGCAAAAAGCTCAAACTACTCTCATCAACTTTTTAAACCAGCCGAATGTTACGCGGGTTAAACTTTACGACCAAGATGATCAGCCTTTCGTTGTTCTTGAAGGAAGTGGGGTATCAGCTCCCGTCCCTAATCAAACTGAAAGAAGCAAGTTACACGCGCTAGGTTATGCCTTATCTGCCAAATTTCTTTATGTTCTAGAGCCAATTATTCACGATGGTCGTGTCATTGGCAGTATGAGGGTTACGCTTTCCCATCGTCCAATCATAGAAGCCCACCAATCTTTACTTCAAGATGGTGCTGTACTTCTTCTGTTGCTGTTCGCTGGTGGCACTATCTTTTACATAAGTATCGATAGGCTTGTTCTCAAACCTGTCATAGAACTGAGTCATACGATAGAGAGTGTGACACACGGACAAAATACGGATACTCAAGTTCGCTATTACTCCAAGGATGAAATTGGAGAACTCGCACATTCCTTCAATCAAATGATGAACAAGTTGACAACACGCGAGAAACAGCGGCAACACTCATTAGAAATGTTAGAACAAAAGCGGGCGTTTTCAGAAGAAGTCATTGAATCTGTTCAACATGCATTAGTTATTACCGACAACTTCGGGCGTGTTATTTACTGTAATACTGCGACTCGGCAGATATTTCAAAAAAAGTCAGAGGAACTTGAGCATGCCAATATCCGTGATCTAATTAAAACGAAAACACCGAATGAGCTGAGCCAAATCCTAAGTAGGGGGTTAGAGTGCGATGACATTCACCTCAAAAATGCAGACAACGAACAGCAGTTGAGTTTAACCAGTCGTCGTTTGTCCACACATGGACACTTATTGTTTTCGATTCAAGATATCACCGAAATTGAAGAGGCCATGAGCAGGCAGCGTGTTGCGGGGCGTGTTTTTGAGAGCAGCCAAGATGGCCTCATCGTTCTTAATCATCGAGGTGTTATCACAATGGCTAACCCAGCGGTCACTAAGTTAGTTGGACTAGAGATGGATCATCTTATTGGGAAGTCATTTATCCAAACACTAAAGTGGCGCAAGTTGCAGGAAATGATGCCTAGCATCATTGAATCGATAGAAAACTATGGGGTATGGCAAGGGGAAGTTATTGAGCAGAACCATCTTGGCCAGTTTGTGCCGATGTTTGCAAGGGTTAATCGTATCGTTAAATGTGAAGACCATGGGTTCTACGACCTAGTCATTGTTCTTACCGATCTTTCTGGTGCAAAAGAGATGGAACGACTTGAGTACTTAGCTCATCACGATGCACTAACGGGGTTAGCGAATCGCTCCAAGTTCCATTTAGAGTTGGAAGAATTAGTACAACGGTCGGGATACTTACGTGACGAATTTGCGGTGCTTTACCTCGATCTCGATGGTTTTAAAGAGGTTAATGATACCTATGGCCATGACGCAGGTGATGAAGTTCTGAAAAAAGTAGCCGAGCGTCTAACATCTGCGACTCGACATAGTGATTTAATCGCAAGACTTTCTGGGGATGAATTTGTCATGTTGGTTAACCCTGCCAACCAAAAAGTCGTCACCCGCATTGCAGAACAACTGCTCGAAAGCGTATGCACACCAATCGAGTACAAAGGTAACTCGCTCAAGGTTGGCGTTAGCATCGGCGTAAAATTGGTCGGTGTTAATGAGCGAGATGCCACTCGAGTGTTAAAAAGTGCAGATACTGCAATGTATCAAGCTAAAAAAGCCGGAAAAGGCCAAGCAATATTAATGGGATGCGAATTGCAGGAGACAGTTTAAATCGTAACGTCAAAGCTTTAAACTAAACCCATTCGCGTCAGAAGGAATGATAAAATGAAAGTACTTGTTACGGGTGGTATGGGCTATATTGGTAGCCATACATGTATTCAAATGATCGAAGCTGGTATGACGCCAGTGATTCTAGATAACCTGTACAACAGTAAGTCTACGGTCTTAGAGCGCATTGAAAAGGTATGTGGCGTAAAGCCAACCTTCATCCAAGCCGATATCAGAGATAAATCGACAATGGTAGAGGTTCTAAAATCGCACGATATAGAAGCGGTTATCCATTTTGCAGGTTTAAAGGCCGTCGGTGAGTCCGTAGCAAAACCTCTAGAGTATTATGACAACAATGTGAATGGCACTTTGGTATTGGTTGATGCAATGCGCGAAGCTGGAGTTAAATCGTTGGTATTTAGCTCCTCAGCAACTGTCTATGGCGATCCTGCATCTGTTCCAATCACAGAAGACTTTCCAACTAGCGCAACTAACCCTTATGGACGCAGTAAATTAATGGTGGAAGAATGTTTAACGGACTTCCAAAAAGCGAATCCAGATTGGAGCATCACACTTCTTCGTTACTTTAACCCTGTAGGTTCACATCCAACTGGTGAGTTAGGTGAAGATCCTCAAGGTATTCCAAATAACCTAATGCCGTTTGTTTCTCAAGTTGCGGTGGGCCGCCGAGAGTTCCTTTCTGTATTCGGTAGCGACTACCCAACGAAAGATGGCACCGGCGTGCGTGACTACATTCATGTGATGGACTTATCCGATGGTCACGTCGCTGCTTTGGAAAAAGTAGGTAACAAAGCTGGGCTTCATGTCTACAACCTTGGCACTGGCAATGGCTACAGTGTGCTTGAAATGGTGAAAGCATTTGAAACTGCAAGTGGTAAAGATGTTCCATACCAACTTGTTGAACGTCGTCCAGGCGATATTGCGGAGTGTTGGGCTGATCCATCAAAAGCAATGAATGAGTTAGGTTGGAAAGCGTCTCGCACTCTAGAAGAAATGACTGGTGATACATGGCGTTGGCAATCTAACAACCCTCAAGGTTACCCAGACGCCTAATTTTGATTTACACAATAATAACAAAAAGACGCATGATTGCGTCTTTTTTGATCCAAATCGGAAAAAATCGTAAATTACTGGTTAAAAGGTAGCAAGTCTATATAGAGCTGTTAAACTATGTCCGACTCTTAATTTGGGTTATAAATTTTCTCATAGCTATTGGGGTAGTTCATGGAACTCGGTCTGATCATCACTTTTATCATTGCAGCAGCAGTAATGGTGAAAAAAGAGATGGCAAAACAGTAAACTTTCATTTTTCATACTTTTCTTTACATTTTTGAAATGAAAGCCATAAAAAAAGCCAGCATTAAGCTGGCTTTTGTGTTTTCGGAGGCTTTAGAACTCGTATTTAGCTGTAATTGACCAGTTCCGCCCAGCTTGAGTCAGATCTTTGTTTTCTGTCTGAAGGTCACGCACATCATTCCAATTGTAGTACTCTTCATCTGTTACGTTGAACATACCTGCTCGCAACGTAAGGTCTTTAATAGGTTTGTAGTACGCGGTGATATCTACAACCGTAGCTGCGGAGATAGGCAACACTTTATCGTCATTTATGTCGCTTTTATCTTTAGATGCGGTGTAGTTAATGGTTAACGTGGTTCCCCAGTTTTGTTCTGAATCGTAATTAAAACCAGCGACAAGGTTCCAAGGGTTAACACTGTTTAGTGGATTATTGTTTCCATCTTCACCTTCCGTATACGCCGCTGCTACACGAGAGCTAAATCCTTCGATTGGCATGAACTTGTTCCACGAAAGTTGGTTTGAAAACTCAATTCCTTTAATTGTCGCTTTGCCAATATTTACGTACTGCAGAATCGCAGGGTCAGTCACAGGAGTCCAAGTGCCAGAGACGGTTTTACTTTCGATGAAGTTGTCGTAATCGCTGTAGAAAACTGACACTTCACTGCTAGAAATGTCATTATTATGTCGCCAACCAAATTCGTACGAAATGCTGTCTTCTGCTTTTAAATCAGGATTTGGCTTAAAAATATAGCCATGCATTGGGTTGCCGAAGGAGTAGTACAACTCTTGGAAATCTGGAGCACGGAAACCTTGGCTGATTTGCGCGAATAAACGATGTTGTTCATTAAGCTTATAAACAGAACCTAAGCGGCCTGTAAATGCAGAATCAGAAAACTTTTTGTAGTCGCTAGCCGCGTTACCACTTGGGTTGCTGCTTGTGTCACCTGGATCGGTTTCAAATGCATCCCACCGTACGCCCGGGGTAATCGTAAAGTTACCTACCGTAATTTCGTCTTGTAAAAAGAGCCCGTAACGACGCTCGCTCGCAGAAGGGATATAGAAAATTTCTTTGTTTCCGCTTGCACTGTTGTACTCTTTGTTAACGTTCTTAATGTCTTTATCACTGAAGGATGCACCGTACACAAAGTAATGCTCTGTACTACCAAGCATGAGATATTTGTCGAACTGAGAATCAAACTGGTAGCCTTCATCCTCGTAGATGTAGTCTTTACGTTGGTTATTCTGACCTTTAACACGATCAGTAATGCCGTTTTCTTCTTTGCTAAGCCAATCTAGTTGCCAGGTAAGGGAGTCCGCTACGGCCGTTTGCATCTCCCAAATATGTTTTATACCAACTTGATATTGTTCTGTTACATCTTCACTTGTTGCATTAGTATAACCGTTGTAAGACTGCTTTCCGTTGCCTTTGTTGCGAATATAATTCCCATTGAACTCAACACGATGTGCATCATTGAGTTGGTACTGAAGCTTAACCAGTAAGTTGTTCGCTTCTGTATCTGCATCTGCTAGATCTCCAAAGTTATCCAGTTCATTGCCGTCGCGACGCGTATAAGCAAGTAAAGATTCCAAGTCGCCAGTTTTGTGCGCTAATGCCACAGATTCACTGAATGTATTGTCTTCGGAAGAGTAGTTGAACTTCGCATGGCCACCAAAGTTACGACCCTTAAGGAAATCAGCCGGATCTTTAGTTTCAAATGCAACAATGCCACCAATTGCGTCAGAACCATGTAGAGACGATGCTGCACCTTTTACAATTTCAACCGCTTTTATTAGGTCGGTATCCACGTTAACGCGAGCAGAGTTAATGAACGTATTCCCTGATTCGAACTGGTTACCTTGAGATACGCCGTCCACAAGAACTTTAATTCGATTGCCTTCGATACCACGGATATTGATACTCTGGACACCTTGGCGAGAGTTTGTCTTAACCGTGACTCCTGGCGTGTACTCAAAGAGGTCATCTAAGCCAGTGACCATGCTTTCTTCGATGTTCTTATCAGTAACGACCGCAACAGAAGCAGCAGTGTCTTCGATTTGGCTATTAGTACGAGTCGCAGTCACGACCACTTCATTGAAGGTTGAATGATCTTCAGCGTAGACACCTTGGGATAGTGCAATCAGAATAGAGGCTGACAAAATGGTTTTTTTATACATTGGCTTCAATACCTTAGATCCATAATAGGTAACAACAAACGGGATACTAATAGATCTAAATAATAATTACTATCATTACCATTGTCGTTTGTGGTTTTATCTTGAGTAGAACTCTTAGGTTATGAGCATTTCTAGTCTTTAGTTATCAGTGTGTTATATTGTTTAACGTTAGTTCTTGATAAGATCATCCAAATACAATCAATGTGACAGAAATCACATTAAGAGAGGCCATGTGCAGAGTCCAATTACGTTAGAAGCGCTCCATATTCTGGATGCTATTGACCGAAGAGGGAGTTTTGCAGCTGCTGCGAATGAGTTAGATAGAGCCCCGTCATCACTGAGTTATCAGATCCAGAAACTCGAGCAAGACTTAGACATCATTATCTTCGATCGCTCTGGTCACAAAGCCCATTTTACTGAAGCAGGAAAGCTCATCCTTGAAAGAGGACGAGCCATTTTACAAGCCAGTGAAAAGTTAGTGAATGATGCAACGTTATTGGCGAATGGCTGGGAACTGGATATTACCATTGCCTTTGATGGCATTATTCCTATATCCAATTTCTTCCCTATGGTTGATGCATTGGCTGAAGTAAGCTCAACACGAGTCAGACTGCAAGAAGAGATCTTGGCTGGTAGCTGGGAATCGCTGAATACAGGTAGAGCGGATTTACTGATTTGCCCATCACTGGATACACTTCCTCAAGAAGTCAAATCAGAAAAAATTGGTAAAATGAGCATGTTTTGGGTAGCGGCAGCTGATCACTATGTTCACAAGCGTAGTGGTAAGTTTGATGAGGCGGCGCGAGAAAAGTACCGAATCATTGCCATTGCAGACACTGCACGCGAACAACCTGCGCTCTCAATTAATATCATTCAAAAACAGCCTCGCTTGACCGTCACCAACTTTACGGCAAAAGTAGATGCGCTCACTGCAGGTTTAGGCATTGGTACGTTACCAAGCCAAATTGCACAACCTTTGATTGATAGTGGCGTATTGAAGCGAATCGAAGGTACAGAAGAGCAGCCGATGGATATTATCTTAGCATGGCGCCGAAATACCATGGGTGAGGCGAAATCCTGGTGTATTCAATACTTGAAAAAGAATTGGAAACTAAAGTAACAACGTAACTTTTACTTCTTAGGTTCCCATTGCTTATCGAATCTAAGAAGTAAAGTTATCGCTAATGCTTTATTTTTAATTTAAAGGAAGCACCATATCTGCCGTACCATCGGCAAACTGAACATCGACTTCAAATCCCAGGTTTTGAGCTAACATCAACATCCCTCTGTTTGTAGGCATGGTCATTCCAGACATTTGCTTTGTGCCTTTAATCTTGCAATAGCTGATAATTTTCTGCATCAGCACTTTACCTAAGCCTTTTCCTTTCAAATCTGAACGAACCAAAATAGCAAACTCAGCATCACTATTATCTGGGGTAATCAATGCGCGGGCTACGCCTATGATAGACGGTCCGTCGGTATTAAACGCTACCGCAACAAACGCCATTTCGCGGTCGTAGTCGATTTGAGTGAAGTTTGCCAAAGCCTCATGGTTGAACTCACCAACCTCAGAAAAGAAACGCTTATAGAGATCTTCTTTCGATACGCTATTAATGAATTGAGCATGCAGCGGCTCATCTTCAGGCAGGATAGGGCGAAGCAGGATAGGTTGGCCATCTCGAAGCGTTACAGTTTCGACAAACTCTGCCGGGAAAGGGCGAATCGCCAGACGTTTTTGCGCATCTCCCTCGTATTTACACAGTGTGATGTCCGCATCGAGGATAGTTAAATCGCTTTCCGACACCAATACTGGATGGATATCCAGCCTTTGTATTTCTGGCAACTCAACCGCCATTTGGGAGATACGAACTAAGAATTTCGACAACTCACTAATATCGAGCGCATCTTTGTGTTTCTGCAGGCGAATCTTTCCAGACTTTAAAGCCACAACGACAAGGTAGCGTGCAAGCGTCATGTTCAAAGGAGGAAGTGCAGCGACGGCATCTTGGGCGATATTCCACTCCGAGCCGCCTTGACCAAGCAAGATCACAGGTCCAAAGACCTTATCTACTGCAATACTAATCCGTAGCTCTTCAGCGCTGCCGAGCTTTGCCATACCTTGTACCAACAGACCGTGTACATTGGCAGAAGGGTAACTTAGCTTTACGGTATCTAGAATGGATAGCGCTGCGTTGGAAACTTCTCGACTGTTTCTTAAATTCAGGGCGACACCGTGTACATCCGATTTATGAGGAATGTCTGGAGATCGCAACTTAACCGCAACAGGGTATCCGATATTTTCTGCCATATGCACGGCTTCAATTTCGTCAGATGCAATCCATGTTGGCAGAACATTAAACCCGAACAGCTTAAATAATGGGCTGGTTTGATGCGTATCCAAGGTAACTGTGTTTTTATCCAGTAGTCGTTCATTTACCCATTCTTTTGCAGAACTCACACTTCCAGAGTGCAATGGCTCAGCCGTCGTTGGCGTTTCCATTAATTGCTTCTGGTTTCGCCGATACTCAACCAGGTGCATGTATGCAACGACCGCACTTTCCGGCGTTCGATAGGTTGGAATGCCAGCTTGAGTAAATGCCAGTCGTGCCTCTCTCGACGTTTGTTCTCCTGACCAGTTGGTCAAGATATTAAAATGCTTATGCCGAGGGTGAGCCTTGATCGCCTCAATAACAGCTTGAGCAGTTTCAAGAGGGTCGGAAACCGCAGAAGGACTATGCATAATCAAGATCGCATCTGCACAGTCGTTATTCATCAGTGCGTTAATGGTATCAATGTAGCGTTTTTTTGTTGCGTCACCAGACAGATCAATCGGATTTCGAGCGCGCCAGTTGGACGGGAGTGCAGTTTGTAATTGCTCAATGGCAGCGTCATCAAGTGTTGCGAGCTGGCCACCACGTTCAATCAAAGTATCAACGGACATAACAGCAGGGCCGCCGCCATTGGTGACGATCGCTAAACGCTCTCCACGAAGTGGCACAGAATGCGTGAGTGTTTCTACCGCAGCAAAGAGCTCATGCGTATTGCTGACTCGTAACATACCAGTTCGACGGATGGCAGAATCGTAAATTACATCAAGCGTATCACCATCTTGCTGTTCGAAAGTATTCATCTCTTTAGAGCGGCCCGCTTTTAATACCAATATTCGGCGGTTACGTGAAGCAGCTCGCGCAGCAGACATAAATCGTCGAGCATCCTGGATGTTATCCACATAAAGCAGAATAGCTTCCGTATTCCCATCCATACTTAAGTAATCAAGCAAATCTGCAAAATCGATATCCTGTCCGCGTCCAATCGAAATGAACGAAGAAAAGCCAATATTCTTATCATTTGCCCAGTCTAACACTGTGGTACAAACTGCCGCAGATTGTGAGATGAACGCAATTTTTCCGGGCTTAGCCGCAACAGGAGAAAACGTGCAGTTAAATTTGTGCCAAGGCAAGATAATACCTAAGCTGTTCGGTCCTAAAACTCGAATATTCAATGATGAAATATTTAAAGGCTGAGCGTCATCAGAGATAACAATCGCAAACGGCGTGCCTCTCTCATCTAACTCTTTAAGCAGTTGCTCGTTGCGTGAAACGTTCGTACATAAAATCGCAATATCTGGCGTATAGGGTAGGGAAGCCACATCCGGGTAGGCTATAACTCCGGATACCGCTTTGTATCGCGGCGTTACTGGCATAATCGCGCCACCAAATCCACTTTGTAGAAGGTTACGCATAACGACATGCCCTGCTCGCAATGCTTTTTGAGATGCACCAATAACGGCCACAGAGTTGGGTTTAAAGAGTTTATGTAGTTTATTCATGCTGACTCCTAGCCGTTTGCAAGTAACGTTTGCCTATCGGTTTCATATCAATCATAAACGAATAATTTATTGATAAAACGCCTTCAGACCAGACATTGCATAAAATGTGGGCGATGCTTATGGAGTTTGTGTTATTCATCACATCAAAATCACAGATTATTGTATTTGATGCTTGATAAACGGCCCTGCTATCGGCATGATTTATCGTAATATTTATCCAGAGCATTTGTTACTTCATGAAAAAAATCGCAATCATCGGCTTGTCAGTCCTGCTTTCTGCTTGTGCATCTGAAACTTACATCACAGACGTAACTTCTGAAAGTTATCGAGAGGACTACAAATCAGATCGTATCTCTAAGCCAATTATGGCGTCTGAAAACGCTGTAGTAGAAAAAGACGTACAACCAACTGTTGTGAAAATGACGGCAAAGCCTGAAGAGAAGAAAGTAGTCAAGCTAACGCCAAAAGAGCAGGCGAAGCCAGTTAAGATCGTACCACCGAGTAAAAAGCAAGCAGGTATTCAACGATTCGGCTATACCATTCAAGTCGCGGCTGTGGGTAGCCAAGCGAAAGTCGATCAGTTTGCAAATAAGCTGCCACAGAACGGTCAGCCAATTTGGGAAAACTACAAAGTCGTCAACGGTACTAAGTGGTTCTCAGTTTTATACGGAGACTACGCAACAAGCGCGGAAGCCAAGCAAGCGATTTCGACTTTGCCTGCTCAATTTCAGCAGTTAAGACCATTTGTTAAAAGCATTGACGCCATTAAAAACTCAGCTTACCCAACGCTTAACAAATTAAACTAACACATCAAATAAGGGAGCGAATAGCTCCCTTATTTATTTGTTCAAATCCTACTCGAACAAAATTCCTCACACTAAAATTACTGTACGTCACACTTCAAAGGTTTATCATAATAAATAGTATCTTTTGTAGGTCACGGAAAGATTGATTCATGATTAAAAATATTCTTCTACTATGCGGCGGCGGCTCTTCTGAGCACGAGATTTCATTATTGTCTGCAAACTTTGTCGAACAACAATTAAATCTTATTGAAGACGTTCACGTTACACGCGTAGAAATTAAAAACGAAGGTTGGATGACCAACCAAGGTGAGTTGGTTTACTTGGATCTCAATACCAAGCAGTTGTGCTCAAGTGAATCTAATCAAACCATCGATTTCATTGTGCCTTGTATACATGGTTTTCCAGGCGAGACAGGTGATATTCAATCTCTGTTTGAAATCGCAGGCATTCCTTACCTGGGCTGCGGGCCAGAAGCAAGTAGCAATAGCTTCAATAAAATCACATCTAAGCTTTGGTACGACGCTATCGGCATTCCCAATACGCCTTACTTATTCTTAACGCGCAACGATGAAGAAGCTCATACTCAAGCTCATAAAGCGTTTGAAAAATGGGGAAAAGTCTTTGTCAAAGCCGCTCGTCAAGGGTCATCTGTTGGATGTTACAGCGTCACAGAAAAAGATAAACTTTCCAATGCAGTAAATGATGCGTTTGGGTTTTCTGACCAAGTGTTGGTTGAAAAATCAGTAAAACCACGAGAGCTTGAAGTTGCTGCATATGAGATGAATGGCCAGCTGCACATAACGAAGCCAGGCGAGGTTATTGCACCTGACGGTGCTTTTTACTCGTACGATGAAAAGTACAGCAGTTCAAGTCACTCGCTCACCGAAGTTGAAGCGAAGAATCTAACCCAAGCACAATTAGATGCAATTCAGCACGCATCTGAGATGGTATTTAAGCAAATGAATCTTCGCCATTTGTCTCGTATCGACTTTTTCTTAACGGAAGATGATGAGATTTACTTAAACGAAGTAAACACATTCCCAGGTATGACTCCTATCTCGATGTTCCCTAAAATGCTTCAAAATAACGGGCACAAATTCCATGAGTTCTTGGAAGATTGTATAAACAGTGCAAAGTGATTAACGTTATCGAGGCGCGTTTTATGATAGAAATTGTTTTCTAGAGCAAGGTTTATTCAAGCCGTATTTGAATATTGCTCAGTAGCAATTATGATTATATCAACGCATTAAACAGATGACTCAGTGGTATGGCGATTTCAAACTATAGAGGTTTTAACCTGCAGTCAGGCGGACCAGATGGCAGTATTTGGAAGGTTAAAATCAAGAACCACGTCTTACAAGGCAGTTTGACGGCGGTAAAGAAAAGCATTGATTGGTGGTGCGACACCGCATCAATTATTGATCCCAAAGAGTTTGCCGCCCTTGGACAAAGAGCGCAGCAAGTTGGTGGTGCAAAATCAGAAGTCTTTAACGGTTATACGATTCAAAATGATACAGGTCAGCCCAACTCTTGGTACTGTATGTTTAATGGTAAACTGATTAAGGGTAGTAAAACTGCTATTCAACGTCATATCGAAGCTTATTTAGTTGCAAAGCAAAAAGCGATGCAAGCTCAACAACAAAAGAAACAATAGAATGACTCTGGTATATTCAACAGAAACCGGTCGAATTAAGCCGGAAGAAGAAAAAACATCTCGCCCCAAAGGCGACGGTATTGTACGAATTCAGCGCCAAACGAAAGGACGTAAAGGTAAAGGTGTATGCATCGTTACAGGTTTAGACTTGGATGATGCACCTTTAAAATTATTAGCTGCAGAACTCAAAAAAGTCTGCGGCTGTGGTGGCTCGGTAAAAGATGGCAATATCGAAATCCAAGGTGATGCTAGAGACAAGATCAAAGCGTATCTTGAAAAGAAAGGCATGACAGTCAAATTAGCCGGTGGCTAATTTGCATTCAGGAAAACTCAGAATGGCGTCTAAAAATAGACGCCATTTTTTATTTTAGTAAGTAATACGCTAATTGAAGAACAAGCAATCGCAGATTGATAGATCGATATTAGCTATTTTATGGTAAATAGCTATTATGTTTAATACTCATATTAAAGGCTTTAAATTTCAAATTCACAGGGGAATAGGAGCGATCCTTGGCAACATTTGGCGTACGAGCATATATCATTTAACATAATATACATAATACGCACTTTAGAGTTAGAAGATTAGCATTGAAGATGATAGCTTGGTGACGCCGTATTTGGCTTTTCGCTTTATAGACTGCAGTAGCCGATTAAGTTCCTGCACTGTATCTTTGGTTACGTTCGACACCATGCACGTTGGTTCTGCATCTTGCTCATTCAAGTAACCGAACAGCTGGATTGGATATTCCATTATTTCTCTCCAACTTTCTGAGTTAACAAGATCTTTGGCTGGCGTTATTGAAGTTCGATACTAACTCTGCTGGGCATGAGCTAGTGTTTAAGTTATATCAGATAAGCAACCTAACGATTGCTTAAAGCCTTTGTCTTCAAATCTCATTATATCCTTTCGATAACTTATGTTTTAAGTTATCGAAAGGATGAGAAAATTCAATGTTCTCACTTATGGGCACGTATTGTTCATCCCCAAAAGTGTAATTATTACATTAGCTTTATAGGAACGTAAACTCTCTACTTTTCAATCTATACCTAGATCTTTCTTCATATGTTCACTCAACTCACTAGTGGTTCTTACATTAATTTTATGTTTGCAATGATGGATTCTCAACTCTTCACCAAATAATTTTACTAACGATTTTGTATACAAAGCACTAATATTATTTATTATTCTATACAATGTACCTTTCTGATAAACAGATCTTTTCGAATTTTGTATTGCAGTCTTCATATTTAAATATTCTCACATTTTTAACTTTATAATTTAAAGAATTATTTTCAAGTTCGATCTTTATTATTACTTTTGTCGATATTGAATGAGTCATTATCAATGATGCGCAATCGACAATTAAATTACCTGAATCCAACTTAGTAATTTCACGAGAGAGAACTTTTATTTTTAAATTTTCATTTTCGTTATTTAAGTCGATTGAGTTAATTTCTTCAGGATATTTGTTTAACTTAATATCCAATATAGTTTTATTAAGATAGTAGTCTGCCATTATTTCATGACGGCTTTTAAATATCATTGTCCCCCTCCGTTGATGCAAGTTATACTTTCCCTCCCGTTAAAAGACAACGTGACTCAGAGTTGCAAAAAGGTAACAATCATGGAATTGATGAACAATGAGCTGGTCTGCTTTGCAGCCATTTGTAAACACCTCTCTCTTACAGAGGCATCAAAAGAACTTGGAAAGTCGAAAGCTCAAGTCAGCAGGCAGTTAGCGGCATTAGAAAAGCAACTTGGTGTAACACTCGTCCACAGGACAACAAGAAAACTCGTTTTAACTGATCATGGCGAAAGCATTAGAGAGCTTGCCATCAAAACGTTAGAGAGCTTGCAGGAGTTAAATTACAGAGCTAGCTCGTTGAGTGAATGCATTAATGGAAAGTTTAAAATTACAATGCCCAATTCTATAGCCTCTTCTATTTTTGGTTCTGTTCTTAAAGGCTTACAAGAACGATATCCAGCAGTGAACTTTGAAATATCATCAAGTAACAATGTTGAGAATTTATTAGAAAGTAATGTAGATTTAGCGATTAGGCTTAATAACATTATTGATGACACTCTGATTGCACATAAAATCGGTGATTATAACGATGTTTTAATATCTACAGTTAACAATGCCAATAATAACACGCTATTAATCTACAAGAATCACTCGAATAAGGAATCGATTAAAAAGCAGTACACTGACGTTATCGAAGTTGATAACACCTCTATTTTAATAAACTTTGTCTCTGAGGGGGTTGGGGTTGGCGTCATCCCAAATTATCTTGTAAAAGGTAACCATATAGACAACAATATCCAAATTTCACAAAATTTTGATATAGAACGCTCCATGTATATCGCCTACCCTTATCAAAACCCTTTACCAAGAAAGCTAGCTGAAATATCTACTTTTATTAGGTCTGAGTTATCAAAAATATTGAAAAATGAATCACTTTAGGATGGCTTTTCAGGTTTATAATTTTCCTTTGATAACTCATGAGGTCTAGCGAGAAGCTTTGTAACGTATTGTTTCAAAGAGCCTCGTTAGGCATTTATGAAAATCCCCATCTTTATGCTTGTTATCACAACATGAGATGCTATACCGTTTCATTATCAAGGCTTTGCGTGGAATAAATCACGTGGGTTAAACGATAGATTGACTTACATTAAAAATTTAATCGAAAGCAGCTTTATATTAAATTGATTTCATACCGTTCTGCGTGTATCTTCTACCCATATCCCCACAATAACCAAGGAGAATGCCATGGATAAGCTACTCGCGTCTGCACTAGAAATTAAGCAGCGAACTATGGTGACTGGCTTTTTTGCTAGAAATGGATTCAAAATCGCTATGACCGATTTTGATGATGTCACTTTTGAGCGAGAAGGTGTGCAAGTTAACGTGCATTTTGATTTGCAGTCAAACGCAGAGTCTGCATCTATTTTATCCCAAGAGGCTTCTGCCATTCCTGGTTAATTATTTTGTCGTCAATCATACGTAAAGCCGAACACAAACGTTCGGCTTTTTAATATGCGAAAAACGGGATTACAAAAGATGTGGCACAAACCTGCGTTACTGTCACTCATCCAAGTAAACAATCAATAAATCCGCTTCAACCTCATTCGCTACCTTTGGTACCGATGAAAAGAAACGGCTCAATAAATTATGATGATGACCGCAGACAACTAGGTCTATTCCCTCTTTTTTTACGATTCCCGACAATTTGATATGAAGGTCACCGATAACTGCCATCGTCTCGTGTACTGGATATAGGCATTTATCAGCGAGTTCTTGTAGCTCCTTTTGCAACTTTTGTTCTTCTTTCGGCTCCATGATCACACGATCAACATCCACATAAACGAATGAAAGTTTGGCGTTCGAGTTCTTTGCTTGAGTTATTGCTTTTTCGATAACGACTTGGCTAGATTGAGATAAATCAACAGCGACTAAAACGTGCTTGTAACTCATTCTTTCTCTCCTAGTTAGTTTTCATGTGCTTATAGTAAGTCTAGTTCACTAAGAGCGAATGCAATGTCTAAACTCATATTTCATGAAAATATGGGAGTTTGATATAAGAATGTGGAAACAGCCGAGCGATCAGCTATCTAATAGCCATTGAAGGCTCGTGAAGTCAACTAGTGACTTAGGAACCGGTTATTGATATGTGGCCCATTTTGTTCTCCCTCCTTAGGATGTACATAACTATGTAACTAACGCAAACAAACCCACGCTACACTGTCACTACGCTTCTAAATCCTGTCAATTTCTATTGCAGCTTGTTTTATATTCCTAATTACAACGTCGCCTAGTTTAGTAAAACCACTTGGCAATAAGTAATTTCTTCGTGTAATCCATCGATCAAGATTAAGAGCTATTTTCATAGACAACACTGAATTAAAGACAAGATTTAGAGTTAAAACAGAGTCCAACACTCCTATGTTCAACCTAAAACCGACATACGTCTGCGAGCACTTACTGTCTCTATAAGGTCAATTATATAACTATATTCAGATTTTATTTTTCTGTTACAACGTGTCTTTTTTGTCTTTTCAGCATAATCCTCTACTTGAAAACAGGCCCAATAACCGCCTTGTAATTTAATTACACAAAAAACATGACCGAAATAGAAACACAAGACAAAAAACCAACGTAAGTTGCTGAATTTATTTATTTTAATTTAAAAATAGCATTTTACCCCATATCCGTTCAAGCCAGAACGCATCAAGGTTAACTTAAAAAAGTAAAATTTTACTAACTGCTTAGTACAGAATAGAGGGAGTTGAATAAATTGAATGGTATAGAAATAACGTTACGACGTAACTACGTTAAGGTGTGAAAATATTTGAGGATAATATGAGACCAAAAAAAACAGGGCCAAAGCCCTGATATGAATTAATTAGTTTTGTTGCTGTTGTTTTTCTGCGTACTCAGATCGAATTTGTTCGGCAACAATTTTGATGGCTTCTGCTGTACTTGTGCCCTTCGCCATCAATTCTTGAATTTTCTCTACAGCTTGTTGTTGCTCTTGGTGAGATAGAGGGGGTAAATCGTCAAACATAAAAAAGCTCCTCATTTTGAGGAGCAGACTATAACGATTCAATTAATAGGTCGCAAGGAAATTAATGGATGCCCCCATTGCGTTCTCGTTCGTGTACTGAGCAGCAATATCTAATTCGATCAACTTAAGTGGAGACAGTCCAATACCTGCAGTAATGGTACCTTCGTCGCTACTTCGAGCTAAGTTTTTCATATAACCCGCTCGCAATGCCAGTTGACGCAAGATATCAAATTCAATACCAGCTCGAATCATTTGTGTATTATCATCGAAGGATGAAAAACGTTTTTCTTCATTAAGATCGTAGTCGACACTCATAGTAAAGTAATCGGCAACAACCCCTGCCCCGACCGTATATACGGGACGCATGCTGTACTCGTATGATTTTATCGTATCACTGCCATACATGAACGATTTTGTTTTAACGTCTCTTCCGATCAAGTTTTTTGCTGAAATACCGAGACGATATGGGCCAAAGAACCAAAGCGCGCCCGCATCCAAGTTAAACATCGTTTCCGCTGTCTCATGTTCACGTAAGTCTTTGGTATCGAAATTCTGAAAACTCGTGGCGTAAGAGTACGTATAAATACGCTGAAGTTTAGGCGTGACACCAAATGAAAGGTGTTGATTCATAAAGTTGGTGTATTTAGCAAGTGATACACCTGCTTCAGCAACACCAATAGAAACACCTTGTACGTAGCTATCGTCTAACGGATTAGTACCTGACGTATCTACTTTTGGTTGCACGAATGATTCAGTGTATAACTTACCGTATGCAGTTGCAGATAAAAATTTATTAGGAATACCTATAGCGACAACGCCACCAAGATCAAAGTCAGTTTTTTTTCCATCTATGGCATTCATCGATTTTTTGATTTCATCGACATCAGTCAATTTGCTGATGCGTTCGATTTCATCGACAAGATCATATTGATCATCGTAGTTACCACCAAAACTTGGCACGATCATTCCAGCATCGTCGTTTCGGCGATAAATTGCAGTAAGTGCGGGGTTGAAAAAAGGAGCAGTCAGATAAGTTGCTGATACCGTACCAACGCCACCCATCGCATCGCTACGAGCTTCTATCGCATAAGTGGCAGCCGAAGCAACGTTTGCGAAAAGTGTGGTGGCAACAGAGGTGGCTAGAATTTTATATTTGGTTTTCATACTACACTTGTGATTTTGGTTCTTCCTGAACCTTTATCGGCACAAATGGTATTTCTTTAACTATTCTTCTTGGGAAAGATCATAGGTTCGGCTAATAGTTTGAGCTTGCTCAACAATTATATCGCCCTGCCAACGACGACTGTTGATACTCACTGCTAGCACGTATCTATCATTTGGGACACCCGCAAGCTCTAGTGAATTGGGATAGTTAGACTCGTAAGTCTTTTTCCACATTTGCTCGTATTGACCATCAATGTAGTCATATAAACCAACTTCAAGTTGCGGTAATGGACAATGGGGATTACGAAGTGCGCTCTTTTCTACTTTCCAATTCTCTTTAGATGTCCAACGAACATATTGCGAAGAATTGGAATCTCCTAATATTACCCAAGTTCGATACTCTTGTTTATCTTTAGAAACAATAGTTAAGTGATACAAGCCTGCTTCAAGCTTACCCGTGAGGTTATAGCGTTTCGAATAACTGCGCTCATTGGCTAATTCTGTACCGCTCGGCTGTTCTTCATAACTGAATGAACTGTCTGCGGATATAGAATCATCCACCCATCGATTAAATGAAATATTTTCGATGTCAGTTGTAGCTCTTAGCTTGATCACTAATCTAAATGTATCTCGCCCAGGGCTTTGGATGGTCTGACGAATAACGTTCACGCCACTTATCCATTCAGGCAGCGTTACACCAGTGAGAGACTTGCCACAGTTTTTAGATAGAGACTGACCAAGAAGGTCATTGAGATGAGGAGTCAAATCTTTACTTGGTTCCGTTTGCCACAGTTCAACAAGAGAGTTGAACATACCGGCAAGATCATCTTCAAGTAAGTGTTGATGTGCCTGCGTTAAAGGCGTGTTGGTTTGAAACCAGTCCATTGCATGGACTGGTTTCACTAACGCTAATGAGAGAACTACGGGGAGTAGTGTTTTCATTATGACTTATGCTTTCATCTTGTAGCCAACACCGCGAAGTGTTTCAATTTCCAGTCCTGGCAGTTTTTGACGAAGCTGCAATACGTGCGTATCCACAGTACGTGTTGTAGGGAAGTGATTATAACCCCAAACGTGGTCAAGTAGCTCATCACGAGTAAACACGCGACCTAAGTTCGACGCTAAAAATAGCAGTAGATCAAACTCTGTACGAGTTAACGTAATTAGCTCATCTTTATAGGTAACTTCACGAGTTGAACGATCAATTTCTAAGTCTTTTGTGATCACTTTATCAGCGCTGCTTTGCTCTGCTGAATCCGGTGCTCGTAGCTGTGCACGGATTCTCGCAAAGAGTTCCGCTTCAGCAAAAGGCTTCGTTAAGTAGTCGTTCGCGCCGGAATCAAGGCCTGCAACTTTATCTTTTACGGTAACAAGTGCCGTTAGCAAGATAACTGGTACGTCTTTAATCTGTTTCCATTCTGGGAGACATTGTACAGAGTCACCATCTGGGAGTTGGCGATCGAGAATAACCAAGTCAGCTTTTTTCCATTGTGGTTCTACGTCTGCAATACGTTCCACATGTAAACACTCATATCCTGCTTGTTCCAGGCTTACTAACAGGCCATCAGCCAAGTTTTTATCGTCCTCAACGAGAAGCAGTGTCTGTTTCACAAGGTATCTCCAATATAAAGGTTGTAGGTGGTCCCATCAGGGACATTTTTCCGCCCATGCGGCCTACCATAGATTCAACGATTGTTAACCCAAGTCCTAACCCGCTCTTACTGACGAACGGTTTCTTCAAATTTGCCCAATCTTTAGCCGTTAGGCCACCAGCATCTCGGACTTGGAATACTATTTTTTCTTCACTAGTTGAAACATCCAATTCAACTGGTGCAATACCGTACTTAAGCGCATTACGAAGCAAGTTATCGATACAAGTTCCTAACCAGTACACATTAACTTTAGCAGCCACATCTTCATTGATGTTGAAAAGCACGGCACTATCAAATTCTTCTTCGATCTTAAATTCTAACCAGTCTGCGACAGACGGAACCCAGTCTGTTGCAAGCATTTGGTTATCAGATTGCAAATAATCTTTACTCGCTTCTGCCAATTGACGCAAACGACGTGTATCTTCACACAATCTGCGGAACTCGTCATATACGCTTTCAGGTAGATGCTCGAACTCTCGGCGAAAGCCCTCAACCGTCAGTGATAGAGATGCAATCGGTGTTCTGAGCTCATGCGTTAAAATTTGCAATACAAGCATTCTACTACGGAGCTCTTCTCGCTTACTATTCCAGCGGTATACAGCCCAACCAATCACTAGAAGAATATTTGCGATTACCAGTATGATCATACTGATCCGCAAAACTTGTGAGTGATCTTCTACATCCCAACAAATATTGCCTCGTTTAACAAAGCAACTTTTGCTTTGAGACGCTAGAGCGTATGACAAACCCGCATTAGCAACGTTTTCTTCCCAGATATCTTTCTCGAAAACAAAGTAACGGTCACCACGTCGTAACCAAAGTTCGTTACCTTCGATAAACATGCTCGCGCCTGCAATCAAAGCATTAATGGCGTCGTCGTCCATGTTTTTCAAGCTTTCTAACAACTCATCCCCTTCCTCATTGTCACGCTCTTTAATATGCATGTATTGAGCAAGCTTGGGTTTGAGTTCTGGATACTTATCCACATAGCGTGCAGCATAAGTCCCACCACCTGGGTGAATGAGCCCACTACGCGAAAACCAACG
This sequence comes from Vibrio sp. JZG10, assembly GCF_054064075.1. NCBI lineage: Bacteria > Pseudomonadati > Pseudomonadota > Gammaproteobacteria > Vibrionales > Vibrionaceae > Vibrio > Vibrio sp. JZG10. Next base: position 259,717 of record NZ_JBSUGE010000002.1, on the reverse strand, counting down.
TGGTGTCAGTTGCGTCCCTTTACAGATAGCTCTTGTAAATACTAACGGCTCAGTAATTAAAGGACTTAGTGGCAATTTACCACGACAAGTATTCGCTAAGCTGTAAAGCTGTTGTATATCTTTTAACGGATAGTCAGACGTTTGCGGCAGAAGCGAATCTGGCGCAAGTAACTTGGTAGGATAATTTGATTGCAGAATACGAATATCATACGATTTAAGAGCTACTTCATAATTAAATAGCTCTGTAAACGTATCTATTCTTTCTGGTAGTGAATCGGAAAATGCAGGTGCCGAAAAAAGCGGCAATACAGTTGCAAAACCGAGCAAAAACTTTTTAATCAAACTGTTACCGTCACTTGTTACATTAGCCAAAACTATACATCAATCTACAAGCAATTGACATCTGCTAACAGAAGGATTTGCATTACTATAACATTGAAACGGAACAAAAAAGGGCCAGCGATTGCTGACCCTGTATAGTTTTAAATCAAGAATGGTTAGAGTGCTTTAAAAATAGACTCGACACTTTCCTTCGCATCACCAAATAGCATTGATGTATTTTCTTTGAAGAACAGTGGGTTCTGTACACCTGCGTAACCAGTATTCATTGAACGCTTGAATACCACTACATTTTTCGCGTTCCAAACCTCCAGTACAGGCATACCAGCAATCGGGCTGTTCGGATCTTCCAGAGCTGCTGGGTTTACCGTATCGTTAGCGCCGATAACCAGTACTGTATCTGTTTCAGCGAAGTCATCATTGATTTCATCCATTTCAAGAACGATATCATACGGTACTTTCGCTTCAGCAAGTAACACGTTCATATGTCCCGGAAGACGACCTGCTACTGGGTGAATACCAAAGCGAACCTCAATACCTTTTGAACGAAGTACGTCAGTAATTTCATGCACTGGATACTGCGCTTGCGCTACAGCCATACCATATCCTGGAGTGATGATTACTGATTTTGAGTTCTTCAGCATTTCAGCGACTTCTTCTGCCGTTGTTTCGCGGTGTTCGCCCTGCTCTTCGTCACCTGAAATTACAATCTCTTGACCAAAGCCACCAGCAATAACACTGATAAACGAACGGTTCATGGCTTTACACATGATGTAAGAAAGAATCGCACCTGAAGAACCAACCAACGCACCTGTTACGATTAATAGATCATTTGCGAGCATGAAACCTGCTGCTGCTGCTGCCCAACCTGAATATGAGTTCAGCATTGAAACGACAACTGGCATATCAGCACCACCAATTGAAGCAACTAAGTGGTAACCGAACGCGAACGCAATCAGTGTCATCACAATCAGAGCGAACATGCTGCCATCTGCTTTTACGAAGTAGATCATAAGAAGCGTAGAAATCACAACCGCTGCAAGGTTCATTTTGTGCTTGTGAGGAAGGTTAAGCGGCGAAGAAGAAATCACACCACGTAACTTACCAAATGCAACAATTGAACCCGTGAAGGTTACGGCACCAATGAAAACACCCAAGAATACTTCTACAAGGTGGATAACATGTTCAGCATGAGTTGCGGCTTCTGGCGCATCAAGGTAACTGTTGTAGCCAACTAAAACCGCAGCTAAACCTACAAAGCTGTGCAGTATCGCAACCAGTTCTGGCATTTCGGTCATTTCTACTTTCTTCGCATAGAAAATACCGATCGCCCCACCGATCGCCATCGCAATAATGATCCACCCAAAGCCTTGAGCATCAGGGCTGAAGATCGTCGCGATCAGCGCGATCGTCATACCTGCGATACCATAGTAGTTACCATTACGAGCGGACTCTTGCTTTGAAAGCCCCGCCAAACTCATGATGAAAAATAATGCAGCAACAATGTAAGCTGCTTGTACTAATCCTGCAGACATTGTAACTCCTATTTATCTTTGCGGAACATTTCAAGCATACGCTTGGTGACGGTGAAACCACCGAAGATATTGATGCTGGCGATCAATACAGCAATAAAGGATAGGAATGAAACGACCCCATTACCTTGCCCAATTTGCAGTAATGCACCAACCACAATAATGCCGGAGATAGCATTCGTTACCGACATAAGCGGAGTATGAAGTGCATGAGTAACATTCCAAACCACGTAGTAGCCGACAACACAAGCTAAAACAAATACAGTAAAGTGAGAAAGGAACGCTGCCGGCGCAACCGATGCAATCCAAGCAAAAGCACCTACTGCCGCGGCTACACCAATAATTTTCTTCGTTGGAGAGGTAGGTTCTTCTACTTTAGGCTCTGGTTTCGCAGGTTGCTCTTGTTTCACTTGCGGCTGAGCGGAAACCTGAATTGGTGGTGCAGGCCATGTAATTTCACCTTCTTTAACCACGGTGACACCACGGATAACAACATCTTCGAAATCAATATTGATGTTACCGTCTTTTTCTTTACACAGCAGTTTTAGAAGGTTAACAAGGTTTGTCGCGTAAAGTTGAGAAGATTGCGTTGGCAAACGGCCGACCATGTCAGTGTAACCAACAATTTTTACGCCATTATCTGTCATGATAACTTGGTCTTTCACTGTGTATTCACAGTTACCGCCATTAGCAGCTGCCAAGTCAACAATGACACTGCCCGCTTTCATGCTGTCGACCATTTCCTTGGTGATCAGCTTCGGAGCAGGTTTGCCAGGGATTAGTGCCGTTGTAATGATGATATCAACATCTTTAGCTTGCTCTGCGTATAACTCTGCCGCTTTTTTGTTGAAGTCATCGGACATTTCTTTTGCGTAGCCGTCACCAGAACCAGAGTCTTCTTGGAAATCCACGGTCAGGAACTCTGCTCCCATGGACTCAACTTGTTCTTTTACTTCTGGGCGAACGTCAAATGCACGAACAATAGCCCCTAGGCTACCCGCAGCACCGATTGCAGCCAAACCTGCCACACCCGCACCAGCGACCAATACTTTCGCTGGTGGTACTTTACCGGCAGCCGTGATTTGACCTGTAAAGAAACGACCAAACTCATGAGCTGCTTCAACAACCGCACGATACCCAGCGATGTTAGCCATCGAAGAGAGCGCGTCTAAGGCTTGTGCACGAGAGATACGAGGAACAGAATCCATGGCAAGAACGTTAATGTTCTTACTTGAAAGTTGTTCCATCAACTCTGCGTTTTGAGCAGGCCAAATAAAGCTAACAAGTGTTGCACCATCTTGTAGTAGTGCGATTTCGTCAATGCCTTGTTCTTCATCTACGATTGGCGCATTAACTTTTAGAATAAGACCAGATGCCCAAACTTCTTCACTAGAAACGATTTTCGCACCAGCAGCTTCATAAGCAGCATCATCGAAACTCGCAAGCACCCCCGCTTGAGATTCAATCGCGATATCGAATCCCAACTTTATTAACTGCTCAACCGACTTCGGCGATGCAGCTACTCGCGATTCACCCGCAAGTATCTCTTTAGGTACACCGATTTGCAAAACGCATACTCCTTGTATACATATCAATAAATTAGTCCCAAAACAGAGCGTCGCTCTACTCTAACTCTTTTTTATTTCTATCTGTTTACCACGCAAGACAATTGCAAACGAAAGATGGTGTTTGGGGCCACCCATTTGCACAATAACACCTTGACTAACAGCCCTGTTATTATTCTGTTTGTATCGAACGCGTCTCATTACTTCAAGTGTTTTGTAATTTAAATACTAAATTTCATTACATATAACGCTAAGTAATGAATGATTGTCGCTCTGAGCACGAAAAATAACAACGCCATGCCTTACTAGACTGAGGTCTAACCAGATCATAATTAAATGCTGACTTAACAAACATTTAAGCTCTAAAAAAGAAAGAGCCATCAGCATATACACTAATGGCTCTTTTTAAGATGATTGGAATCAAGTTGCGGTGAATTGTTAGTCGAAGATTTTATCGCCCATTTGATCGATAAACATTTGAGATTTCTTCAACATAAGTTCATTGGCATCTTGTTCCGAGCCGAGCAAATCTGAACGAATAAATCGATGAGTTTTCACTTCATCGTCGTATTGCTTTTCTATTCGACCGGCAATGCGGTATTGCCCACCCTCTGAAAGGCTCTCTTGGTAAATAAGGAAACCTTTGTACTCAACTGGTTCCACAGTTTTTACTTCAGCAGTTTTTTCACTACCACCAAACAAACGCGAAAAAAATCCCACGGTTCCTCCTTGGGTAAGCTCATCGATAGATTAAGCTTGTATCACTTAATATTGACATTGAGGATTGGTTTTTCATACCAGTCCAATTCTTTGTCTTCATCATAACTGGTATGGGTAAAAATTACAGGTACATCATGATCTCGGTTTTTACGCCGGTCTTCTTTCACCATTTCTGCCGCGTTTTTCACCGCGATATCTGCACTTTGCTTAAATTGGGTGAGCTTTTGTTCCGGAAGCGAAGATAGAAAATCAATATCATGACGAATATAGACAGGTTTAAGCTGAATAAGTGCAAGGCACGCAATATCTGCGAGCTGCTCGTTGTCATACTGCTCTACAAACTGAGGCAAACTGAGCACTTGTCCAACAAGTGTTTCCATGTAGTTATGCACATCTGAACTTATCTGCATTGGCAAATCTCCCTTGTTCTATGAAAACAAGTATAGCAACGACTTGTTTATAACAACTTATTGATTGCTCTTAATTTAATCAATCTCTCTCTTTTTGTCGTAATGTCTCCCAAAATACTTGGGAAAATGAGCAAATAGACGTATTCTTGCTAGTTCTCGAAGAAAGAAAATCGATAGCAGATTAATATCTATATTGATGAAACACTTAACCTAACCAATTATATAATCAACTATTTTCAGGCAATTTGTAATAGATGTCCTCATCATCAATGACTTCATCAGGCTTTAGGTTCCTTTTCCCATTTATGTTGCTGGGATTAGTGAGTTCGAGCATGAACAACATCATTCAGATGACTCAGTCAAACTGGGGTATTGCCGCAAATTTGCCGTACATACTGTTAGGCTGTGCACTGCTCCTTTGCTATTCATTTAAGCAAGGTCGGGAGTCAATGGTGTGCTTAGCGATGTTACTGGCCTATTTCGTGATACAGCACAGGCTACAAGTCCCACTTCAAAGTGGTACAGCCTTACTTGAGCTGACCATTTTAGCCACGCTACTTCCTGTTTCTTTTCTTGCGGTATTTTTGTTTAGTAAAGACGGTTTCGACTCAAGAGCCATGTTTACTTACCTCTTGATGTTAACGATGTTCGTTCTTTGGTCTTACCTTACGTTAGCGTATTACGTTGAAGGTGGGTTTGAACAATGGACAAGCGGCATTTTATTTATCGTACCTACGGTTTCTAAACTGCCTTTTATTCTAGTTTTATATTGTGTGGGTATTGTCTGCTTCCTCGGTATTCTTGTTTTAAAGAAGAATGAAATCATCCATGCGATGACCTACTCTGCAATGGTGCTGGCGTCCGCGACGTTCATTTTCTTTGATGTGCAATACATATCTAGCACCATGTTTACGCTAACGGGGTTGCTTATCATTATTTATGCTGCCTCTGCCAGCCATCAATTGGCTTTCACAGATAGCTTAACGCGGATCCCGAGTAGGCGCGCACTCGACCTTGACTTAAAACACATGGGCAAAAAGTTCACGATCGCAATGCTTGATGTTGACCACTTTAAAAAGTTTAACGATACCTACGGTCACGATACGGGTGATGACGTATTAAAAATGGTCGCTTCGCGTCTAACTAAAACTCCCGGTGGCGCAAAAGTATATCGATTTGGCGGAGAAGAATTTACCATCGTCTTTAAAGGCAAGTACGCAGATGAGTGTAAAGAGTTTTTAGAAGAAGCACGTAAATCCATTGCAGAGTATGAGATGATTTTACGTGATGAAGAATCCCGCCCAGATAACCATAAACAAGGTCAAAAAAAGCGTGGTAACGACAGTTCGAGGAGAAAGTCGGTCTTTGTTACCGCAAGTTTCGGAGCGGCCGACAGCAAAAACGGGCAAGCACCTCAGGACGTGATTAAGTTAGCGGACGAAGCGCTTTACAAAGCGAAAAAAGCTGGACGCAATTGCGTGAGGCTTCATTAATCCCCCAGAGCGAAAGTTAGCTGACTAATCTTGATTAAAGAACAAGATTAAGCTTCCTCCTTTTAACGCACTGCCATAATTGATCGTTAATCCGATCCCAATATTATCTATCCAATCGGAGTCAAATGGTGGTGTCATTAACCATCCAACACTAGCTTCGTAGTAGTGTACAGTATTCATGGGTTTTCTTGTATCACCACCAATATCAACTCGATTGAAGCTCGAATACACTGACTGCACAGTATCTCCGATGTGGGTAAAATCATAAAACACCTTTATTCCATTGACCCAATACCAGCCTTCCGGATTGCCAATATCACCATTATTTGCTTTACCCCAGCCAGTGCCATAAAAATAGTGAGGAGCCGACCAGAGGTACCATTTCCCCCACGATTCATGCTCTAGGTATTTGAGCTTTGTGTTGACTTCTCCAACAACGGCCCAAGCACTGGTGTTTAGGTATACACCTTCTAGAAATGGTTTTAGGTCATTCAGTGCATTACTACGATAACTATAATCGTTTTGATAGTACATTAAGTGTGAGCCGATTGCGCCGCTAAGCGTTAGTTTGTCTGTGAGGTGTTTTTCTCCAGCAAACTCAATATATCCGCCCATGACTAACTCTTTACTTTTATCTGGAATCTGTCCTTTTTGGTCTACATACACATCTTGCTCTGTACTTAAGGCATAAACTCGGCCATTTAATAGGTAGTGAGTTTGTATTCCCTCTTGTTCAAACAAATCAGAACTAAATGGTAGCGTTGATACAGCGATCTTCTTTCTGAGATCAACCGAATCTTGAGTACCAATGTCTTCGTTATCTATGTTGAAGTATTCGTTCGGATCGAAATCATGAAATCCTACCGTAAAGACATCGCTATCTGACAGAACGATCCCAATAGCAAAGTTCCTTTCATACTCTTTTTGTATCTGATCTTGAATCGAATTAGCCTTAGAACATAATGAAAAAAGTGACAGTGTAGCTAAGGCGTAACTATTGATAACAGCTTGTTTCAACTTGCATTTACCACCGTATGTGTATTTCTTCCTAAAGACTTTGAGGTATACAGCGCTCTATCCACCGTCGCATACAAATCAGACTGCTGCTCTTTTCCCGTTGGTTGAAAAACAAAAACACCCTGTGACACTGTCACCCTATTGGACACGCTAGAATACTCATGTGGGTAATCCAGAAAATACATGGCCTCTTGTATACGTTCTGCTTCTCTCTCTGCGGTTTGGGCGTCTGTGCAACCCAGTAACACCACAAACTCTTCTCCGCCATAACGCCCTACGTATTCGCCAGAGCGACAAAATGTTGCTTTAAGTTGGTTCGCAATGGCTTGCAAGCAACGATCTCCTTCTATATGACCGTAATTATCATTAAACGGTTTGAAAAAATCGACGTCCAATAAAATCAAAGCCATTGGCATGTTGTGACGGCCATGCCATGCAACCATCGATTCTAACTTATGATCGATATAACGACGGTTATAGAGTTTGGTTAAGCCATCTTCATTCGCTTGCTGGGTCAAAAGTTGATTCACTTTCTCCAACTGAGCTGTCGCTTGTTTAAGCTCTCGTCTCATATGGGCAATACGCTGCATTGCGATAAGCTTAGAGTTCAGTACGAGTTTATCTACGGGTTTAATTAAATAATCATCACCGCCGGCCTCTATGGCTTTTGCAATCATTTCTGGCTCTTCGTGACTGCTCAGGAAAATTATTGGGATCCAGTCGGGAAAGGTTTCTCTGATATGAAGAGAGACTTCAAAACCGTTCATATCTGGCATCGATATATCGAGTAATACCAGTTCAGGATCAAAACTCTCGTAGGTGTTTAGTGCTTCTAGCCCACTACCCACCGCTTTTACAATATGTCCAAGTTGCTTAAGACGAATAGCCAACTGCATCCTATCTAGCTGAACATCGTCAACCAGGAGGATTCGCATTGATGTCCCTGTCGGTTGCATAACGCGTTCCATTTCTTATTTTGTCTTTATTAAACATATACCATACTCATAGAGTTGTTGCATTCGACTCATAATTAAGTGCTATATTTTTGTTTAAATATCACGGAATCAATTGTCTATAACGATTACACTGAGAATTGCCCTACCAAAACATGACCAACGAACGTTAGTTCAACAAACTCACGTGTTCTGGTCATCTTACGGACACATGGGTATAGCTATTTGATGCATTTGGTATTAATATTCCCGCCTTTTTGTAATGAGAGACACACCATGTCAGAAGCAACTAACAGCGAAAGCAAAAAAATCGATCTAGCAACCATTTCTCCTGAACTACGTAAAGTTATTGAGTTTGACGAAGTTCCAGAGCAAATGTTCGAAATGGTTACCTCTATCCATGAAGTGTCTGAAGAAGCAGTGCGTGAGTCTTGGGACGAAATGCCTGCAAGTGCTCAGAACATTCTAGATAACTTCGAGCAATTTCATGCTCTAGTTTCTGTTGGCCAAGCATTTGCTGGTATCAACGTGATGGAAGAATTCCCTACTCTTAATCTGCCAGAAAACATGACAGATGAAGATAAAGAAGAATACCGCGCTCAATTACTTGATAATGTGCTTCACAACTGCGTGAAAGACATGGTTAAGCAACTTAAGAAAGCACGTCGCGACCCACTTCTTAAACGCGAATTCAAAGAAGTGTTCGCAAAATAACGTTTTTCCGACAAAATAAAGGCCGCGTTTGCGGCCTTTTTTGATCATTAAGCGTGCGTAGCTTTAAATGATTAATGCGACGCTAATGCCACGTCTTTTTGCGTGACACTGACACCTTTAATTTGTGCGAATACACTATCACCGGCCTTTAAGTCGAGATCATCAAGCGCCCAAGGTGTTATCGTTGCCCACAAATAACATCCCTCATCTAGCTTTAACGATACATTAATACTCTGTTTATCATCAGCCGCGTTAAACACCTCGATTGAATCGACCGTCGCAGGCAGGATATTTCGAATAGAAGTCGCCTTAGGTTGCTCTAGCGTAATAGAAACGTCGTTGGCTCGCACTTGTAAGCGAATTGGCGTCTCTGGCTCACCATCAATCTTTTGCACCCATAGTGATGCATTAGGTGCAAGGCTGACACAAGTCAGCGCATAGCGCTCATGATGCTCAGCAATTCGGCCTTCAAATAAGCTGCTTTGATCCGAGAAAGACTGCCATGGACGCATAGCATGAGAAGCCCACACGTCTTCAAGCTTACCTGAACTCGTAATTCTACCTTGATCGATAATAGCGAGGTGTTGAGCGAGCCTTAAGATCTCCTGCAGGCTATGCGTGACATAGATAATCGGAATATTAACCTTATCCGACAATTCCTCTAGAAATGGCATCACCTCACGTTTTCTCGGCATATCAAGCGACGCAAGTGGTTCATCCATCAAAAGCAAGTTGGGTTTTGATAGTAATGCGCGCGCAATCGCAACACGTTGCTTTTCACCACCAGACAGTGAGATCGGGAAGCGCTTTAGTAACGGTTTGATAGACAAGAGTTCGGTGACTGCATCAAAGTACTCGTCATCTTTTTCTTTAACGCTATACAACAAGTTGCCTTGAACCGAATAGTGAGGAAATAAACGCGAGTCCTGAAACACGTAACCAATGCCGCGCTTGTGTGTTGGTAAGTTGATCCCCATTTCACTATCAAACAAAACGTGATCACCAATCGCAACATGTCCCTGCTTTGGTGCAACTAATCCGCTGATGATATTAATTAACGTGGTTTTTCCCGCACCAGATCGCCCAAACAAAGCGCTAATTCCGTTACAAGGTAACTCAAGTTTAATATCGAAGTCAGTATCACCAAGCATTTGTTTAAATTGAACTTTAATCGTCATTACTTCGCACCCAATCGACTTGCCGCTTTACGATTTAACCATTCAGAGATCATTAATGTAGACAAAGCTAGCGCGATAGAAATGATACATAGTCGAGCCGCCTGCATTTCCGCACCTGGCGTTTCAATAAAGTTGTACATTGCCAGTGGAATCGTTTGGGTCTCTCCCGGAATGTTAGAGACGAAACTGATCGTCGCCCCGAACTCACCAAGACTACGAGCAAAGGACAGCATCGTCCCAGTAATAATTCCGGGAATGGTCAGTGGTAACGTAATGGTGAGAAAAACTTTTAAAGGAGAAGCGCCTAACGTTGACGCGGCATGTTCCAGTTTAGGGTCAACGTTCTCTAAACTTAACCGCACAGACCGAACCATCAAAGGCAAGGCCACCACAATACAAGCGACTACTGCTCCTTTCCAATTAAAGCTAAAGACTAGCCCTACATGTTCATAGAGCCACTTGCCAAGAAACCCTTGCCGCCCAAGAGAAATCAACAACAAATAGCCGATAACCACCGGCGGCAATACCAGTGGTAAATGAATTAAGCTATCGAGAATCGATTTACCGAAGAACGTTTTTCGAGAAAGTAGCCAAGCAAGAAAAACGCCGAGAGGAATGAGCCAAAGTACTGCGTACGCGCCCACTTTGAGGCTTAACATTAAGGCTTGATATTCCAGTTCTGTCACGCTTCGTCCCTATGATTGAAAGCCGGTTTATTGCTGAAAGCCATATTGAGCAAAAACGCGTGCGGCTTCGTCCGATTTTAGGTATTGGAAGAACTGCTCGGACTCAGTAGAATCATTCACAACCGCAGCCGGATAAACAATAGCCGCATGCGTATCACTCGTAAATTCACCGACAATTTTGACTTTGTCGGTTAACTGCGCATCGGTTTTGTAGACCACGCCTAAAGGTGCTTCTCCACGTTCAACCAACGCCAAAGCTAGGCGCACATTCTTTGCTGGTGCGATTTGAGTTTGAATCTCTTTCCATACACCCAGTGTAGTCAGTGATTCTTTCGCGTACATACCAGCAGGCACTGACGTCGGATTGCCTAACGCAAGGCGATTTCCATGCAATGCCTTTTCCCATGCTGTTGCATCAGAGAAGTTAAATGAGGTTAATTCTGAAGACTGAGGCGCAATCAACACTAAGCTATTGCGCACCAAGCTTGTGACATTGTCACGAGAAATAACGTCTTTATCGACCAAATAATCCATCCATTTTGTATTCGCAGAAATAAATATATCCGCTGGTGCGCCGTTGATAATTTGTCGAGCGATAGAAGAAGAACCACCATAAACGGGAGTGATAGAAACGTCATACTTTTCTTCAAAGTTTTGTGCGATTTCGTCGATCGCATTCGTCATCGAAGACGCCGCATACACTTTGAGGTTCGTAGCTGCGTTAGCTGAAAATGAAATGCTTAATATTGCCGCGAGGCAAGCATGCGTTTTCCATGCTTTCATAGAGAAACTCCAATACAAGGCAAGCGAAAGAACTGGTTATTTGGGTAGAAAGTTCAATCAGTTAATGTGCTATTTAAACAAAAAATCAAGGTTCATATGTTGTTCTATCGCATCTGCAATACGATTAATTCCTTGCTCCTTTAACTCTTCAAAGTCTTGTTGTTTGATTTGAGTGCCGTTTACCCACTCTGACACCAGGCTTAAGACATCTGCCTCATCAAAGTACCCGTGAAGGTAGGTCCCCATGATTTGGCCACACTTGCTGATAGCCCCCTCTGCTTCACCGGTACTCAATGTAAGAGGTTGAACGCCCTGCACTTCACTTTGTCCTACGTGGATTTCATAACCCTTTACATTGGCTGTTTTGCCATTAAGAGAAAGCTGCGCTTGTGTATTTGTAAGCTGTTTGCTGTTAGTTAGCGTCGTGGTGATGTCTAGTAAGCCAAGCCCTTCGCTTTGACCCGGCTGGCCTTCGACGCCATTTGGGTCATCAATCAAGTTTCCAAGCATCTGGTAGCCACCGCAGATACCAATCACTTTTCCACCAAGACGAATATGACGTAAGATATCTTTATCCCACCCTTGGCTTCTTAGATACTCTAAGTCGTCTCTAACTGATTTGGTCCCAGGCAAAATAACAAGGTCGGCTTTATCTATTTTCTCGCCTTTGCCTACATAACGTAGATTGATGTCGGGATTCAATCGCAACACATCAAAATCAGTATGATTACTAATCCGGGTTAAAACAGGCACAACGACATTCAGTTTTACCTCAGAGTGCAACTCTTGCTGCGCGGTGATCGCGTCTTCTGCTTCTAAATTCAAACCATGAAGAAAAGGAAGCACGCCGAGTACAGGTTTGCCTGTTTTTTCTTCTAACCAGTCGAGGCCCGATTGCAATAAACGAATATCACCTCGAAAACGGTTGATAACAAATCCTTTTACTCGCGCTTGTTCAGATTCAGAAAGTAACGCGAGTGTTCCGTACAAATGCGCAAATACACCACCACGATCAATATCAGCAACAATGATCACCGGAACATCAGCGGCCTCCGCAAAGCCCATGTTCGCGATATCGCCTTCACGTAAATTGATTTCAGCAGGACTCCCTGCACCCTCGATCATGATCGAATCAAATTCTTGAGTCAGACGAGAGAAGGAATCTAACACCGTATCCATCGCAACTTTCTTGTAATCATGAAAGCCAGCCGCATCCATATTTGAAAGCGCCTTGCCCTGCAAAATGATCTGAGCACCTGTATCACTGTTAGGTTTAATCAAAACCGGATTCATATGCACGGTTGGCTCAATATTACACGCCTGTGCCTGAACTGCCTGAGCTCGACCTATTTCACCGCCATCTTTGGTTACCGCACTATTTAGTGCCATGTTTTGTGGCTTAAATGGGGCAACGTTTATCCCTTTTCTCGCTAATACACGGCATAAACCTGCCACAAGGACACTTTTTCCGGCATCCGAAGTGGTGCCTTGAACCATTAAAGATGGGATCGCTGATTTCATGAACATTTGTAAGGAATAGAGGAAGATGAACAATCATAACGTCATCGTCCCCACTTACTCAAGCAAATGAATAGAATATGAATGTTGAAATCATCATTGGTTCAAACAAGCTCTGTTTTAATGAACCCATCAAAACAAACCGATGAGGATGTAACATGAAAAAGAATACAATTATCGCAACAATCGCCGCCTTAGTTATTGCTCCTTCTATCGCGTTCGCGAAAGATCACGCTCAAAACCAATCAAACTTGCAGTTTAATGGTCCTGTCACTGTGGAAAAATTGGACGCCTTGCTAAACGACTCCAATATGTTTACTGAAAAAGATGTAGTCGTTGAAGGTAACTTATTACGTCAAGTTCGCGCGGATAAGTTTGTCTTTACCGATGGTTCCGGTGAAGTCATGGTCGAACTGGATGACGATATCCGACTAAACTCTCCGATTGATCACACGACTAAAGTCCGTCTGTTTGGCGAATTTGAAGGCGGAAATAAGCCAGAAATTGAAGTCGAGCAACTGGTGATCATGTAAAACAACCCCGATTGCTTTGGATATCAGCATGATGTGGTGACCATTACAGCTAAATGGTGACGGCAAGCACTTAAAATGATAGCTGTATCAATCTTGGTCTGCTTTTTGCAGACCATTTTTTTGTTCATTTTAATCATCTTGCCCGGAGACACCATGCTAGGTAAAGCTCTAAAGGTTGCAGCCTTTGGTTTGTGCGCTGTTTTGCCACTTTCCGCACATGCAAATAATTTCAACTACAACACGATGGAATTTCGCATGGGCACTAGCCCTGGTACATTTGGTGGCGAGTTCAATACCTACTTTACGGAAAACACCCACTTCATTGCTCGCGCAGACAGTGAATTCAGCGGAGACTGGGACATTGCTGGTGGTATTGGCTTTAACGGCCCAGCAGGCCAATTTGCAGATATTTATGGCCAAATGTTGGTACACAACATTAAAGAAAACGGCAGTGATAAAGTGGGTGACGAGTGGCGCACTGAGGTGAATATTGGTACTCGTATTTGGTTCATGCAAAATGTTGAGCTACATGCCCGTATCGGTCAAATAATGGATAACGACGATTCCAATACCGTTTATAATTTTGGCGCAAGATTCCACTCTACTCAGCAACTATCACTTGGCGCGGATTTCAAAAATAATGGTGTCTATGGCCAACAAATTGTGATGTCTGCTCGTTTTGCATTTTAATTAAGTAACTAAGCAGTTGCATTAATAAGTGTGTGATTCAATAAAAATGGCCTCCGGTTTCGGAGGCCATTTTTGTTAAATACCGATTGTTAGCAGGAACTAGTAACAAGGCTTTAATTTTTGCCGGATTTTTTAGGTTTATCTTGGACATACTTTTTCGATACATCCACAACGGCGATATCTCTAAAAAAGCTTCGACCAAGTAAAATTGGAAACTTCATATGCCCACGCTCAGCTAACGTAAACTCTGTCTTTTCTTTGTGGTCACCGACGGTAATATACGCTTTTACTACCGCTCGTTTATCCACCTCTTCTGACGATGACTGCTTGATTTTAGCCCAGCGCTCTACAGGTACTTTAAACTCTTTAGTTTCTTTATCGCCCAAGTCCATCTTAAACTGAACCCAATCTTTACCATCACGCTCAAACGGAACAATGTCTGTCGCGCTAATTGATGATGTTGTCGCCCCTGTATCAACCCTAGCTTTGAAGGTTTGATCAATTTCAGGAACGTAAACCCACTCTTCAGAACCAAGAATCAACATGCCGTCTGGTGTCTTTGTCACTTTGGCTGGTTTTGTCGGTTTTGGCTCGGGCTTTTTCTCAGGTTTTACTTCAGGCTTAGGCTCCACCTCAGGCGTTGGATCAACCTCTGGTTTCACTTCTGGCTCTATTTTGACAGGTTCTTCGACCCTCGGCGACTCAGGCTCAACAGGTTCCTGCGTCGTTTGAGTTGACGTACAAGCAATTAAACTGCCGCTCATCATAAGCGGCAGAATCAGTTTCCAGTTTTTCATCCACACTCCAATTAAGCTTGAGATACTTTCTTAATTGCGTCCGCTACGTATGGAATATGAGTTTCGGTAAGTCCAGCGATGTTAATTCGACCATCGCCAACACCATAAATGCCATAATCTTCACGCAGTTGCGCCATTTGGTTTTCACTAAAGCCTAGCACAGTAAACATGCCTTTGTGACCCTCAATGAAGTCAAATTGATCGGTATTATGGTTGTTTCTCAATTCGTTACACAAACTTTGACGAAGACTAACCAAACGATGTTGCATTTCACTCAACTCTTGCTTCCAAACGGAAGTCAGGTTGTCATCTTGAAGAATCGTCTTAACCAAAGCCGCTCCATGATCGGGTGGCATCGTGTAAGTAGAACGCGCTAACGTAAGTAACTTGCCTTTTGCGTTGGCCACGTCTTGCATGTTCTTACCAACGACAATCGCCGCACCTGTGCGCTCGCGATATAGGCCAAAGTTCTTCGAACATGACGTCGTTATTAACATCTCTTCAACGTTATCTGCCATGAAGCGAAGCCCTTTTGCGTCTTCCTCTAAGCCATCACCAAAGCCTTGGTAGGCAATATCAACAAATGGGGTGAAACCGTTCTTCTGTGACAATTCCGTAATGGCTTGCCAAGCAGAAAAATCGATATCTGCGCCTGTTGGGTTGTGACAACAACCATGCAGCAATACAACATCGGAAGGCCCTGCTTTCGCAAGGTCATCCATCATCTTTGCAGTGTCTACTTGTTTCGTTTCTGGAGAAAAGTAATGGTAGAACTTAACTTTAAGACCTGCCGCTTCCATCACTGGTTTATGGTTTACGTAGCTAGGGTTTGAAATCCAAACCGTCGTATCTGGCTGTGCGACCTTCATTAGGTCACCTAACATACGCAGCGCACCACTTGCACCTGGCGTTTGAATGGCAGCAACACGATCCATTGCTGACGTTCCCGTCAGTAGCAAATCGATCATGCTTTTATTAAATTCTTCGCAACCCGCAAGACCAACGTAAGATTTGGTTTTTTGAGTTTCAACAACGACATCCTGCGCCATTTGAATGGCTTTCATGATCGGCGTTTCGCCTGCGCTGTTCTTATAGACGCCAATACCAAGATCAACCTTGTTTGGACGGTCATCGTTACGGTATGCAACGGATAGAGATAAAATAGGATCTAATACGGGAGTTGGGAGATTAGAAAACATGAAAGTCATAACCCTTTGAAATTCAAGTACCGAACCTCACGTTAACACCATCGCAAAAAATGGCGAAATGATTTTTCACTTATTTCATCAATTAGAGAACAAAATTCTGGGTTACGATAAGTTTTGTGCGCTCTATCGGTTATAAAAAGAACGATTCACTCCTCAATATACCAATCCACTCTTCCGTTTTTCCTAAATTCTCTTGGCGTCATGCTCGACCACGCTTTAAAACGTGTACTAAAGTTGGCACTAGTTGGATATCCGACTATCTCTCCAATATGTTGAATCGGCCATTCTGTTGAACGAAGTAACCTAGCAGCGTATTCCATGCGCATACGTGTTAAATGTGCCATCGGGCTTCGACCAAACTGCTTTTGAGTCA
Organism: Vibrio sp. JZG10; assembly: GCF_054064075.1. Classification (NCBI taxonomy): domain Bacteria; kingdom Pseudomonadati; phylum Pseudomonadota; class Gammaproteobacteria; order Vibrionales; family Vibrionaceae; genus Vibrio; species Vibrio sp. JZG10. The sequence continues at coordinate 243,208 of NZ_JBSUGE010000002.1, read as the reverse complement.
GACGGTGCAAATGTGGCTCCGAACATGGATATAAAGCTGCCACTTGCTCGACACTCCAATCCTTATGCAGCTGACGCTGGACAAGATCGAATACGCGCCGAAGCCTCAATTGGCTGCGTGATATCGACTCTGAGGGCGGCATGTTTAACATCAGCTCTAACTGAGCCACGCTATGTGCACCAACCGCACCACCATAATCAATGGGAAGATTAATACTGCGTAACAACGTTTGGATACACGCATACATCACCTCAGGTGCAGATGTGAGCTGGTAACTAATATTACTCTCTATCATTGGCCATGCTCTATCAGGAGTAAGAAAAAGCCATGCGATCTGCCAGGGTTCCTCTTCCATACCAAAACCGTTTTCAACACCTGCAGGCACCGTGATCAACGAGCCAGGCTCCAAATCATATCGACACGCCCCACTTTCTAACCAACCTTTACCGCGCACGGTGTAAAGCAGCATGTGTTTTTTTTGTTTTTTACGATAAACAGAGAAGAAGTCACGACAGGTTGCAATTCCGCACTGCACAATGCCTCTCTCCTCCAATGCCAGTACTCGACTGTGATCAATAAACTCTTGATAGGTTTTTTCTGAAATCGCGTAGCGCTCTTGTTTATCTTCCATGATTTATTGGCTCACATATACACTAGTGGAGAGTTTTACAAAGGTTTTGGATGCCTTTGAAAAATACACCGCCAAATCATAGGGATAAACTACTCGCATTAATCTTTAAGGAGAAATGCGATGCTCTTAACACGCGAATACATCGATAAAGCATTTTGGCAAAAGCTGATTGCGATTGGCCTTCCTGTTTCACTTCAATCCATGCTTTTTGCGTTACTCGGCGTCGTGGATATTTTCATGGTGAGCCAACTCGGCGAATCCGCAACGGCTGCAGTCGGTGTCGGAAATCGCATTTTTTTCTTTAACCTTGCAGTCATTTTCGGTCTTTGCGGTGCAGTAACGGTGCTGGCTTCTCAATATTACGGCTCAGGGAACCTGGCAGGAATCCGCAGAACATTGGCGCAATCTTGGTTTATTTCCATTTTAGTGACGCTGCCGTTTATTGTTCTTTATGCGATTTTTGATAAAGAGATCGTCTCTTTCATGTCAGACGATCCTGAATACGTCACTTATGCACGTGATTATCTTGTGGTTACGGGCTTTAGTCTTATTGCAACGGCGATAGTGGTACCTATTGAAGCGGTATTGCGCTCCGTAGGCCAAACCAAACTGGCAACCAACGTCAGTGTCTCGGCTATTGTCGTGAATGTCGTGCTTAATTATGTTTTGATTTTCGGTTTATTCGGCTTCCCTCAATGGGGCGTATTTGGTGCAGCCGTTGGCAGCTTTGTTTCTCGATTTTTCCAAACGGCAGTGTTGATTTACTTTTTCTGCAAACGCTACGCATACCTTATTCCGACCAAGTTCGATTGGGCGCAAGGCCGTTTAAAGCAGTATCGTCAAAAATACTTTAAGGTTTCTCTACCCATGCTGGTCCACGATGCGCTCTGGACTGGTGGACTGATCGTTTACAGCATCATCTATGGTCAATTGGGCGTTTCAGAACTTGCGATCATCTCATTCTTATCGCCAATTGAAGGTGTACTGATTTCAACCTTTATGGGGTTTGCGGTCGCAGCATCCGTTCTTCTTGGTAATGATATTGGCGCAAAACATTATGACCGGGTCGAGAAAACGGCATGGTGGTATGTGTTAACCAGCGCAATCTTAGCCACCTTACTGTTTTTCCTAGTGTGGTTGAGCTCGCCTTTAATTCATCATCTATTGGTACTAAGCCCATTAACCGATGCAGAAATGGCACTTAACGTATGCTTAGTCATGGCGCTGGGTATGATTTTGAGAGTGTTTAACATGGTAGGGATTGGCGGCGTACTAAAGAGCGGCGCAGATATTCGCTACAGTATTTTCATTGATACGTTTGGTCAGTGGGCTATTGGTATTCCCCTTACCTATTACACTGGTATGGTACTCGAGTTGCCTTTGCATTTTGTCTTGATGTCTTTGCTAGCTGAAGAATTTGTGAAAGGCGTACTGACGACTTATCGTATCCAATCTAAACGTTGGATAAACAATATGGTCGAAGATGATCAAACGGTGACAGCGTAACTGGAAATACACTAACGAACTCACACAAAAAAAGGGCTCACACGTTATGCACGTGTGAGCCCTTTTTATGTTTGGAGAATGCTTGATTAAATATCCGTAAAGCGATGAATGATTTGGTTTGAACTGCCACGCCATTCGAGATTGAGATCTTTCTTGTCTTGTTCAAACTTACCATCAATCAAAACGTCGATGTATTGCACCACTTCTCTTTGCGCGTCATCCAGTTCAGCCAGCGTGTAGCCTGTCCAAACCCAGATGTCTTTACCGGGACACTCTTCTCTCACCCTTTTCACGATCTTTAAAATATGAGGCACATTAGCAGGATGAAGCGGATCTCCGCCCGACAACGACAAACCGCGACGTTTGATGCGCGTGTCATTCAAGTCATTGATGATTTTGTCTTCCGCTTCTTGCGTGAACAACACACCCGAATCCAAGCGTTGCGTCGACTGGTTATAACAGCCACGGCACTGATGTACACAGCCCGACACAAACAATGTGCAGCGCGTACCCGGTCCGTTAACAACGTCAATTGGATAATATTGGTGGTAGTTCATAATGCGTCTCTTTGTTATCGCGAAAAAGAAAATCAACCTAAAGCAGGTTGATTTTCAAAGTGTTGAATCGAGTGGTAATTAACCTTATAGGTGTTTCACTCGACGTTTAACTTCTTCTTGTTTGCCGAAGTTAAACGGACGTGCGTCTGGGCTGCCCAAGTAGCCACATACGCGACGTGTCACCGATACTTTGGTTGAATCGTGGTTGCCACAACTCGGGCAAGTAAAGCCTTTGCTTGTACATTCAAACTCGCCGGTGTAACCACATTCGTAACACTCATCAATCGGAGTGTTGGTTCCGTAGTAAGGAACGCGGGTGTAACTGTAGTCCCACACGTTTTCTAGCGCTTCTACGTTACGTTGCATGTTCGGGAATTCACCGTAACAGATGAAGCCACCGCTTGAGATTTCTGGGTAAGGCATCTCGAAGTCGATCTTGTCGTAAGGGTTAACCTTCTTCTCAACATCCAAGTGGAAGCTGTTGGTGTAGTAACCTTTGTCTGTTACGCCTTCAATCAAACCAAACTCTTTGGTGTCGATGCGGCAGAAACGACTACATAGGTTTTCACTTGGTGTTGCGTACAAGCTAAAGCCATAGCCAGTTTCGTCAGCCCATTGATTCACCGCATCTTTTAGATGTTTGATGATCGCGACCGCTTTTTCACGCAATACGGCATCATCGTAAACGTGCGCTTCAGTACCAAACAACGCGTTGATAGTTTCATGCACGCCAATGTAGCCTAGAGAAATTGATGCACGGCCGTTTTTGAAGATTTCTGCAATCGAATCGTCTGCTTTCAAGCGCACACCACATGCACCTTCCATATATAGAATTGGTGCAACGCGCGCTTTTACGTTCTCTAGACGAGAAATACGTGTTTCTAGTGCTTTACGAGCAAGACGTAGACGATCATCAAGCAGTTCATAGAACTTCGCTTCGCTGCCTTTTGCGCGAAGCGCGATACGTGGCAAGTTCAAGCTAACTACACCAAGGTTGTTACGACCTTCATGGATAAGTTCGCCATTCTCTTCGTAAGTACCTAGGAAGCTACGACAACCCATCGGTGTTTTGAATGAACCCGTTACTTCCACGACTTTGTCGTAGTTAAGAATGTCTGGGTACATACGTTTTGAAGCACACTCAAGTGCAAGCTTCTTAATGTCGTAGTTTGGATCTTCTGATTTGTGGTTTAAGCCATCTTTGATGCCGAATACAAGTTTAGGGAATACCGCTGTTTTACGGTTCTTACCTAGACCTGCAATACGGTTTTTCAAAATCGATTGCTGAATAAGACGAGACGCCCAGCTTGTACCAAGACCAAAACCAAACGTTACGAATGGGGTTTGCCCGTTCGCCGTGTGTAGTGTGTTTACTTCGTATTCAAGAGATTGGAATGCGTCGTAACACTCTTTCTCTGTGCGCGCTTTAGCAAACTCTTCTGGCTCAGCAATGTTCCACTCTTTCGCGATTTCTAAATGCTTTTCATAGCTCGTGATGACGTAAGGTTCTAGCACTTCGTCAATACGGTTGATGGTCGTACCGCCATAAATATGGCTAGCTACTTGCGCAATAATTTGCGCTGTTACTGCGGTCGCAGTTGAAATCGATTTAGGCGTATCGATTTCTGCATTACCCATCTTGAAGCCGTGCGTTAGCATGCCTTTCAAATCGATAAGCATACAGTTAAACATTGGGAAGAATGGCGCGTAATCCAGATCGTGGTAGTGAATGTCACCCACTTCGTGTGCTTGAACCACATCACGAGGCAGGATGTGCGTTTTCGCGTAGTGCTTCGCCACGATACCCGCTAAAAGGTCACGCTGAGTTGGGATAACTTTGCCGTCTTTGTTCGCGTTTTCGTTGATCAAATCAAGGTTACTTTCTTCAATCAAGCCTTCGATTTCACGAGTTAGTGCACTTTGCTTTTCACGCGCGATGTCGCGGTCATGGCGATATTCAATGTAAGAACGTGCTAGGGCTTTGTAAGGACCTTGCATGAGCTCATTCTCGACTAAGTCTTGAATCTCATGGATGTGAACTTCATCGTGATCTTTTAGCTGTAACTCGACAGCAAGAGCGACATTAAGAGCATAAATGGCGACATCTTTATCTTTGTTTTCCGCTGCCGCTTCAACTGCTGCTTGGATACGATCCCTGTTGAACGGAGCTCTTGAGCCGTCACGCTTGATTACGATTGGTTTCACTTTCTTCTCCTTACCCCAGCATACTCACAGAGTTATCCACAAACACACTATATGGGGTTATTTTTTATTCTGCTAACACAATATATTGTGGCGTATTTAACGAAAAGCACCACTTGAAAACATTGATTTTGATCAATAAAGATCGGCTAGCGGACAAGAACAAATCGATCTTATTGGTACTGATCTCAGTTGAGAAGAAAACCATGAAAATTGCAAAATTGGTACGAAATCTACTTGCTTTTTTTAGAGCGCTTATAGGATAAAGGTTGGAAAGGAATACGCTAAAATCCAGGAGTGAAACAAGCCAATATGCGATCACTATTTGTTACTGCCTTATTAATTTTTAGTTCAACGTCACTTGCTCAAAACTCCATCAACTTAACCAGTTGGAATATAGAATGGCTGTCTATAAATGGAGGTAAGGTTTCTAGAACCAGTGACGATTTCGTCAAACTCAATCAATATGTGGATAAAACTCAAGCCGACATCATCGCCTTTCAAGAGGTCGACTCCAAAGCCGCCGTTCAAAAAGCCGTAGGCGATGGCTACGCGATTTACCTCTCTGATCGAGCTCAATCAAACAATAAGCACCTTCAGTTTTCTGATACCAACCAGTACACCGGTTTTGCTGTGCGCAAAGACATTGAAGTGTCTGATCCAGCAGACTTCTCAATCACGCGTGGTAATAGCAAGTTGCGCTTTGCCAGCTACATCGTCGTTAACCAAAACCAAAAGGACGAGCTTCACCTGCTCTCTGTGCATTTAAAAGCAGGATGCAGCGGAGCATATAAAAACAACCGCAATTGCCAAACACTGAGCCAACAAGGAGAAGCACTTGCGAAATGGATGAGCGAGAGAGAAAAGAAAAAGCAGCAGTACGCCGTAATGGGCGATTTCAATCACAACTTGTCGTATCAACGTGATTGGCTGTGGGCGATCATGACGCTTGGTAACGATGCACAATTGGTAACGCGAGATACCAAAGCCGATTGCAAGGTTCGCTCAAATAAGACCCCAAGAAAAACACACCAATTCCGCTCTTTGATTGATCACATTATTGTTAGCCCGCAAATAAAAGCGAAAAACGCGCATCAAACTCTGTTCAGCTCACAAGATGTTTTGGATTACAAACTGAGTGACCATTGTCCTGTAAACACAACGGTAACGCTTAACTGAACGAACAAAGTAGCCCAGCATCATGCTGGGCTACTTTATGTTGTTACCTGTTAGATAGACGTTTGATTGGTTAACGAGAGAAACCGTTCTATCAAAGCGATCTTGGATTCAGCATTACGACGTCACCCTGCTTTAACCCCGTTCGCACTCTCCCCAACTCTCCAAGCTGAATAAGCCGAGTTTCTACCTCACCGCTGTCTTGCACCACTTTTACGTAGTCCAATTGGCCAACTTGGTAAACCGCCTCTTTTGGCACGCGAAGTACAACATCGTCGGTCAAGGTCAACGCGACTTTGGCGTATGTACCTGGATAGATAGCCGTTGGCGGCTCAAATTGAAGCTTTACGGTATAACTGCGCGAGTTGGCATCTGCCGACGGCGTCACTTCTTTTACAGCCGCTTGCGCATTGAGGTTGTAAGACGGGAAAACAACGTCCACTTCTTTATCGTAAGTCACATAAGGCATGACAGACTCAGCAAAGTTCACCTCTATTTCCAACGAGTTTGGATTGTACATTGATAAAAGCAAAGCCCCCGGCGTCGCGGTATCACCTTTGTTGATGGGCTTTTGCGTGATCAAGCCATCAAACGGTGCAGTAATGATGCTGTAGCCAAAGGTCGTTTCCGCCTCAGAGACCGCCGCTTGCGCTTTATTGAAGTTGGCTTGTGCGGTTTGCAACGCACTTTCCGCTTGGTCAAATTGCGATTGAGGGATCAGCTTTTTGTTTAAAAGCGCTCTGACACGAGAAAACTCCTTTCTCGCCGCATTGAGCTGCGCTTGTGCAGAGGATAAAGCCTGCTCACTTTGACGAACTCGCGCGTCGAGATCATCGCTTTCTAGCCGCGCCAACACGTCTCCTTGCTTCACTCTATCGCCAACCTTCACCAATACCTCCATCACCGATGCCGTTAACCGTGCCGCGATATCGGCGTGCTGCTCTGCAACGACGACGCCCGGAAACTCTCGAACAACCGATTCGCTGGTTAACATCAGTTGATGTGTCTCTGCGTTATTTACATCAATCTGGTTGGTTTTCGCGTCATGTTCGGTCGGCAACTTTTCTGTAAAAAAACCAGCCATATAGAGAAAAAGAAGCGCGAGTATGGCAAACAGAATCACGCCTAACCATTTGGTATCTAATTTCATTGCTCTTCCTCCATCTGAGGTAATCCATGTCCTTTGGTGTTTTGGTATGCAAGGTTATAAACCACCGGAACCACAAGCAGCGTAAAGATGGTCGAGGCGGTAATACCGAATATGATTGCCCAAGCCAAACCGTTAAAAATTGGGTCTAGCGTAATCACGACGTTACCCAGTAACGTTGTACCCGCGGTCAGCAATATTGGCCGCATACGAACAACACCAGATTCAATCAACGCATCATGTAAACTACGACCTTCAGCCAGCGATTGCTGAACAAATTCAATCAAAACGAGTGAGTTACGCACCACAATCCCTGCTAGCGCAATCATGCCGATCATCGCGGTCGCCGTGAACAGCGCTGGGTTCGGGTAATTACCGATGTCACTGCTTAACACATTCAAAATCCAGAACCCCGGCATAATCCCAATCACGGTCAGGGGTATCGCCAGCATGATGATGCCCGATACCGCAGGTAAACCAGTTTGAATCAACATCACCACAAATACGCCAAGCAGCGCAGCGCCATAAGCAATGCCTAAATCGCGGAATACGTCCACTGTGATTTTCCATTCCCCCTCACCACTCCAAACCACTTCGATGTTGTCTGGCACGCTCCAAGTGACACCAGCGCCATTGCTCAAGTACGTGCGATCTTGCCAGTGACGATGCACATCTTCCGCGTGAGTTGTATCTTGGTCAACCATCACATCGGCAATCACTTCACCCGGAACACGCCCAACTACCTCGGCGTAGACATACACAACAGGCTTGAGGTTTTTATGGAAAATCGGTTTGTCCGCTGCGCGTTGCACAAAATGACCGACTTCAGACAACTGCACGATAGGCTGAGGAGCATCCACAACCGCCCCATTGGATTCTACTTTTGCAATGCCCGGACGGCCTCGCACATAAAGTTGCTCTAGTTGATTAAGGTTATCTCTGTCTTCGCGTCGGAGCTGCACTTCGATAGGTAGTGGAGCCACTTCTCTTGGATCGGCGATATAACCGAGCACTTTGGCGTTCGCGGCGGTAATAAGCGTGTTATTGATATCAGCAACAGAAACACCAGACAGCGCCGCTTTTTCTTGATCAACGATGAATTGCCACGTTTCTAAATCACCTTGGATGCTGGTATCCACCTCAGAAACCAACTGTTCTTTGCGAAGCCTATCCGCGACTTTCTCTGCTTGGCTCATCAGATCTTCATAAGATGTCGCTTCATCACCGTAAACTTCTGCCGTAATGGTGGCGATAACAGGCGGGCCTGGCGGCACTTCGACTAGCTGCACGTCAGCGTCAAACTTATCTGCAATCTGCTCTAAATCCGCCCTGAGTCGTGTCACCAGTTCGTGTGATTGCATTGCGCGGCGATTCTTCTCTGCAAGAACGACTCGAAGCTCGCCTTGGTATGGTTCGCTACGCATAAAGTAGTGGCGCACCATGCCGTTGAAATCCATTGGGGAAGCGGTGCCTGCAAAGCCCGACACACTTGTCACTTCCGGCACCGTCATTAAATAGTCCGTAAAGCTCGACAGCGCGTTGGAGGTATCCACAAAGCTTGAAGACTCTGGCATGTTTAATACCAATTGGAACTCATTTTTATTGTCATAAGGCAGCAACTTGAGTGGAACTAAGCGAAGTGCTGGCAACAATGCTGCCAAGACGAACAACAAGGCAACCAAACCAAGGAAAAGCCATGCTTTCTTGCGGCTTTCAAGTAGCGGAATCAACACACCACGATACAAACGATACATCGGCGAAGATTGGATGTCATAGTGGCCATTTTCCTCAGCACCTTTGAGTAGCTTCTTGGCAAGCCAAGGCGTGATCATAAACGCGACAACGGTACTAAAGATAACGCTGATCGGAACGTTGAACGCCAGTGGCGCCATGTAAGGCCCCATCATCCCAGTGATAAAAAACATCGGCGTAAACACGATCACGATTGCGACCGTCGACATTAACAAGGCGCTACGAATTTCTGCCATGGCGAGAACAATCGCGTTGGTTCGTGTTAGATTTTTGCGTTTGAGGTAGCGTTCAATATTGTCGATACTGGCGATCGGATCGTCCACGATCAAACCTAGCGCCAAAATCAATGCAAAGAGTGTGACTCGGTTGATGGAATAGCCAAATGCCAAGTCCATCCCGAGCGCGGCACCATAGCTAATCGGAATCGCGATACCAACCACCAATGCGCTTCGCCAGTTCAAGAACAAACCGACAAACACCACGACCGTTAGAATAGAGATGCCAAGGCTTGATACCAAGTTGTTTACTTTCGCATTCGCCGTTTCGCCATAGTCGCGAATGACTTCAACTTGAACTTGTGGAGGAAACTGCTCGGATTGAAGCTCCGCCAGTTTATACCGAACAGACTGAGCCACGTTAACCGCGTTCGAGCCTTTTTGTTTAGCGACAGAAATGAACACCGCTGGGTATGCTTCATCGTAGTTTTTATCGCGATACCAAGTATCGGATGTTGCCTCACCTTCACCGTCGTAAATACGCGCGACATCTTTCAAATAAACGGGTTTACCATTGAGCACCGCGATAACAAGATCGCCAACCTCTTCGGCGTTAGTCAGAAACCGTCCCGACTCCAATGTGTAATTTTGCCCGTTTACGCGAACGTTCTTGCCTTGGGTTTTGCTATTACTAAGCTGAATGGCCTGTTCGAGGTCATCGATGGTTACTTTGAAGTTTGCCATCGCAACGGAATCAAGCTCTATCTGGATTTTTCTCGGCTCACCGCCAATCACTTCCACCTTGTTGGTGGCATCCAATGATTTAATGCCTAACGTGGCTTGGTCTGCAATACGTCTCAGTTGATGGCGATCGAGAATGTCTGGAGCGGTGGAGTAAATTGCAGCAACAACAATGGGTACATCGTCGATTTCAACAGGCTTCACAAGCCAGTTAGTGACAGAAGGAGGAACTTTGTCTTGGTTGGAGTAGAGTTTGTTGTAAAGCTTAACCAGAGCATCTTCGCGGTTTTCGCCGACATAGAAACGGACGATGACTTGCGCAGCACCTTCCATTGACGAAGAATAAACGTATTCCACACCGTCAATTTGGCTAACAAGCTTTTCTAATGGTTCAGTGATTTGATTTTCGACTTGAGAAGCGCTTAGTCCGGGAGCCGAAACCAATACATCTGCCATTGGCACAACGATTTGCGGGTCTTCCTCTTTCGGGGTCAACCACAAGGCCGCGGCACCGACCACAAGCGCGAGTATGATCATGATCGGAGGGAAAAAGCTGTTCATCACAGACTGAACAAAACTTCGCTTTAGTTTGTCGGGCATCCTTTCCCCTCCATATCAGATTGATTGTTTACGCGTTCGCGGTTTTCACCTTCTTCGCGTTACGGTGAGTAATGAGCGCCTTCGCGAACAGAGATCCAAGTAACATCGCAAGGAAGAACACCACAATGCTCACGTTGCCTAATGCCAGACTCGCAACCGCAGGGCCAGGGCAAATACCTGCCAACCCCCAACCTAAACCAAAGATCGCCGCACCAGATAACAAACGTCCGTCGATGTTCTTATTGGTTGGTGTGCAAAACGCTTCACCGCTAACTGACTGTTTTCTCGGCTTGATGATTAAAAAATAGCTTGGCATGAATACCGCGAGTGCGCCGCCCATCACAAAAGCCAAACTTGGATCCCAACTGCCAGAAATATCTAAAAATCCAATGACTTTAGCTGGGTCGATCATGCCAGACACCGCCATGCCCATACCGAATAACACACCGCTCAAAAGAGCAGAAAAACGAAAAATAGTCTTGTTCATGGAATCTCTCTTAAACTAGGTGAAGTCGAACGAATACCGTTAGACCAGCGACAGCCATAAATACACAGGTCGCCACAATAGAGCGCTTAGACAAACGGCCCATGCCACAAATGCCGTGTCCGCTAGTACATCCGTTACCCAGTCTGGTCCCGATTCCTACCAATAAACCAGCGGCAATCACCATCCCTAAAGAAAGGTTCGCGGTACTAGGAACCGCAACGCCCAACATTAGGACGCTAATCAAGCCACCAGCTATCATTCCAACCGCAAAAAGCAATCGCCACGAATAATCGCCTTTTTTCGGTGACATAATGCCATTCATAATTCCACTGATTCCGGCAATTTTCCCGTTAACCAACAACAATATAGTGGCGGAGATTCCTAACAAAAGGCCACCAAACAACGATTCCCATGGAATAACGTTTAACATTATTTACCTCTAAAATCTTAGCTACGAATTAGTTACAGAAAACGCTATGAAGCGCCTTGATTAATGACTCAACTCTCGGTTCTGACAACGAATAAAACACTTGCTGTGATGCCTTACGAGCCTTGATCAATTTGTGTTTGCGAAGCACCGTCAAGTGCTGTGAAAAGGCGGATTGGCTAAGGAACGAGTTCTTTTGTAGCTCCCCAACACCAACCTCACCTTGAGTCAGTTGGCACAACACCATTAGCCTTTCCGGATGTGCCATTACTTTTAGGAGATCAGCAGCTTCATTGGCATTGCCTTTCATTGCTGCTACATCCATATCTGTATAGCTCATGACTCACCTCTATATTAAAAACTAAATTAGATATTACTAAAGCAATATATTTAGTCAACACTAAATTAGCAATGATGAATTTAGATAAATTAACATTAGACATTTCTAATTTAGATAATTATAGTGATGAATATCAAAGGATGGCGTTCTCAGTTTGAGAGTACGAAGGAGAAGAGTTATGACGTTAGAAAATGCAGTACGAATTTTTGCAGGCACGATGGTATTGATCTCGGTCATACTAACCGTGTTCGTTCACAGTAACTTCATTTGGTTCACCGTGTTTATCGGCGTTAATCTTATTCAAAGTGCTTACACGGGAATCTGCCCTGCTGCTTATTTTTTAAAGAAATTTGGTTTTAGATAATCTAGAGCGTAGTGACCTTTCACACTGGCTATTCGTGAAAGGTCAGTTCGCCCTAAAACTTGGAGTTAAAAATGACTAAGATCTTAATCGTCGGTGGTGTTGCAGGTGGTGCATCTGCGGCGGCGCGTGCTCGTCGTCTAAGCGAAGATGCCGAAATCATCATGTTTGAACGTGGCCCATTCGTTTCATTTGCCAACTGTGGCTTGCCTTATCACATCGGCGGCGATATCCAAGAACGCAGTAAGTTACTACTACAAACGCCAGAAAGCTTTTTAGCACGCTTTAACGTTGATGTTCGCGTGATGAATGAAGTGGTTTCTATTAACCGACAGGACAAGACCGTTACGATCAAAAACCTGTTGGATGAGTCTGAATACGTAGAATCGTACGATTTTCTACTGCTTAGCCCAGGTGCCGGCCCTATTGTTCCGCCAATTCCAGGTCTCGATAACCCGCTCACCCACTCGCTACGTAACATTCCAGATATGGATCGCATCATCGAAACGATCCAAATGAACAAGCCAGAGCATGCGACGGTTGTTGGCGGCGGTTTCATCGGTTTAGAAATGATGGAAGCCTTCCACCAACTTGGCATTAAAACCTCTCTGATCGAAATGGCAGACCAAGTCATGACGCCAGTAGACCGTGAAATGGCAGGCTTTGCTCATGCAGAAATTCGTGACAAAGGTGTAGACCTCAAACTTGGCGTCGCGCTTGAATCTGTGAAATTCGTACCTAACGAGCACGTTGCAAGTTTCGACTCTGGTGAGAGTGAGAAACACCAACACCTAGAAGGTGAATTAGAGTTAACACTGAACAACGGTGAAAAACTCACTACCGATATTCTGATCATGGCAATCGGTGTACGTCCTGAGACAAAACTGGCGCAAGAAGCTGGCCTTCAAATTGGTGCGCTAGGTGGTATTTACACGAACGAATACATGCAAACCAGCGATCCATCTATCTACGCTGTCGGCGACGCGATAGAAGAGAAAGACTTCGTGACTGGCGAGCAAACTCTAGTGCCACTTGCAGGCCCGGCAAACCGTCAAGGTCGTATGGCTGCCGATAACATGCTAGGTCGCAAAGAAACTTACCAAGGTACACAAGGGACAGCGATTTGTAAGATCTTTGACCTTGCAGTGGCTTCTACCGGTAAAAACGAGAAACAATTGAAACGCGCTGGCGTTGAATACGAAAAAGTGTACGTGCATACCGCAAGCCACGCGAGCTACTACCCTGGTGCAGAAGTGGTGTCGTTCAAAATGTTGTTCGATCCAAAATCAGGCAAGATTTTAGGTGCTCAAGCAGTTGGTAAAGACGGTATCGACAAACGTATTGACGTTATGGCTGTTGCACAACGTGCTGGCATGACGGTTGAACAACTACAGCATCTTGAACTGACTTACGCGCCACCTTACGGCAGTGCAAAAGATGTGATCAACCAAGCGGCGTTTGTGGCAAATAACATCATCAAAGGTGACGCAGCGGCGATTCATTACGATGAAATCGACAACCTGACTGAAGATCAAATTCTCCTCGACGTCCGTAACCCGGGTGAATTGGAGTCTGTTGGTTATCTTGAAGGGGCAATCAACATTCCGGTTGATCAACTGCGCCATCGTATGGGTGAACTACCAAAAGACAAAGAGATTGTGATTTACTGTCAAGTAGGCTTACGCGGTAACGTGGCATACCGTCAACTGGTCAACAATGGTTACAAAGCTCGTAACTTGATTGGTGGATACAGAACACTCAAATTCTCGCGCTTATAACGGGATAATAAAAACAGAGAAAACCGAGGGATTGGTTTTCTCTTTTGTTTATTTACATGGACTCAAATCTAACTCATTAACCTTCTATCGCCAAACGGACTGCTGCTTGAGCATGGATAGAAGTGGTATCAAGTAGCGTAACATCGGTGTGACTTTGGTTTACAAGTAAGGCAATTTCAGTGCACCCGAGAATCACAGCTTCAGCTCCCTGCTCTTTTAGTTTTTCAATAATTTGCAGGTATATCGTTCTCGATTCCTCTTTGATTTCACCTTGGCATAACTCTTTATAAATAATGTTATGCACTATAGAGCGATCATCTTGAGCAGGAGTTATGACATCCAGCCCATAGAGGTCGGAAAGCCGTCCTTTGTAAAAGTCTTGCTCCATTGTGAATTGAGTACCAAGGAGTCCGACCTTTTGAACCCCTTTCTCACGAAGTAACTCAGCAGTCGCGTCTGCGATATGTAGTATGGGGATATTAATGCTGGCTTCAATTTGAGGAGCAACTTTGTGCATTGTGTTCGTACAAATAAGAATAAAATCAGCGCCCCCTTTTTCTATTGAAGATGCAGCATCAGATAGAATACTTGCCGTTTCTTCCCATTTACCTTGGTGTTGAAGTTTCTCTATCTCTGAAAAATTCACGCTATACATACAAATTTTTGCGGAATTTAGGCCGCCTAACGCCTCTTTGACTCCTTCGTTGATCAATTTGTAATAACTAAGCGTCGACTCCCAACTCATGCCGCCTAGAAGACCGATAGTTTTCATATAACTCTCCAATCGTTATACACCACCATGGCAGGGGTGTTTTTACAAACAAAATCAACCACGTGAATAGACAGCCTTCTAGCTTTGTCACTAGTGAGAACTGGATAAACCTGCAATCAGAAAAACGAGAACCAAAAAGGACGACTACGCAATTCTCATATCTCCTCGCAACATTGTTACCGCACTTCCAGAAATCTTAACGTATTCCGGACTCAATAATTCTGTATAAACAACTCCACTTCTCTTGGATGCTTGGAAGCCTTTTAATTGCGCTTTACCGAGCTCTTTAGCCCAGTAAACACATAAAGCGCAATGAGCAGAACCTGTCACTGGATCCTCATCAACACCAACCCAAGGGGCAAAGTAACGAGAGACAAAATCAGCGTCAGTGCTTGATTGAGCAGTGATAACAACTCCACGACCTTTTTGTTTAAGTAACGTACTAAAATCAGGTTCGAGTTGCTCTATCAAAGACTCATCATTGATGACGATCAACTGCTTATTATTAAACTGACCATAAGCGATTACATCAACCACATCGAGCCCTAAGCCGTGAAGCAAGTCTGTGTTAATACTTGCTCGCATATCTAAAATAGGAGCAGGAAACACCAAATGAATGTCGTCATGATCAAGTTGTGCAGTTAAAACGCCGGATAGCGTAGCAAACTCAATGGTATCACCTGTACTATATAACCCTTGCTCTCTCAGCACGTGCGCCGTGGCCAATGTGCCATGTCCACACAAAGCGACTTCCGTTTCAGGTGTAAACCAACGAAGTTGCATTGTGTTTAATGACAGAAACGCGGTTTCAGATAGTGACATCTCTGCCGCTATGGCCAACATCATTTCCTCATCAAGGCTTGATTCTGTGATACACACACCTGCAGGATTGCCTTTGAACACATCTGATGTAAACGAGTCGACCTGAAAAATTTTAACTTCCACAAAATATCCTTAAGTTCTATCAACCACTGTAGAACCATTAGCAGCGCTTAGTGCATTTGTACCACGTAATGTATTGCACCAGTTATTTGAGCAGTAAACCTTTATTAACTAAGAAGAAACCACTTTTTCTTCTGATGGGATTTATTGGTATTTTGCCGAAGTAATGAACTCACCGAATGTTTCACACCAAACAACAACAGCATTGTATTCAGAAATGGAAATCCCTTGAGGAACCTCAACAACGAAGTTATTGAATGTTTTGACATCACCAACCAAGCTCATCTCAGATTTAAGGTCATTAAACGCTTGTTCAGTCTCGACAAATTTAGGAGATAAATAGAGTTTATAGTCAGGCCCGGGAGCGAGTTTTCCTACCAGCGTAATAGCTTGGGAACTCAAATGAATTTCACCTTCTCCCCAATGAAAAGCGTTGCTATCTTTGAGGTCCCTCGTGACAACTGCACTGTATTCTGCACCTTGCATGCGCTCAGAAACTTGCTCATCGGTCGGCGCAGGCGGTGCAATAAGAATCGGTAAAGTATAGATACCTATCGCAATACCAATCGCAACAGCCACTAAGTGGCTTAACGTTAATTTAATTATATTTTTCAAGGTCATCTATCTTCTTGTTAGTTTCATCAGCTTAGATTTCGGATCAAATACAGACATCCATCAGGTTATACGTCTAATAGCCTAATTTCATTAATATTATACACAAGCTGGACCAATGCGCCTTAATTGCTGCCTTTTAGAGTGCTATCCAATAACCCCGTTATTAACGAAAATAACTATTTTAATTCAGCTCCCTACACGCCTTCGACGAAATGATCTAAATGCAAAGTGAGCAATTAAAAACGGCTGATAATTGATATCAGCCGTTTGCTTATCGGGAATGTCGTTGTGCTGGTTTGGGAACTATTCTGCTTCCACCAAAGCGATCTTATCGGATGTCGATTTTTCCAATTTGATCGCAATAAACTTAGAGGTTGGCGTAAACGTTCTATCCCCATAACTATCTAAAGGAACCAATGGGTTCGTTTCTGGATAGTAAGCCGCCGCCTGACCTGCTGGTACGTCATAGGCAACAAGCGTAAATCCGCTCACGCGACGCTCTACGCCACCTTCCCATAATGACACCATGTCCACTTTGTCGCCCGGTTCAAATCCGAGTTTACGAATATCCGCTTCATTGATGAACAGCACTTCGCGCATGCCAAATACACCACGATAACGGTCATTCAAGCCGTAAAGTGTCGTATTGTATTGGTCGTGTGAGCGCATGGTTTGCAAGATCAAATCTGGCTTTTGGCCTTTTTCGAGTATCGCTTCGCTGATCAACTGCTTCGGCAACTCGCTAGAGCTGAACTGTGCTTTGCCGCTTGGTGTATTCCATCGACGCTCGGCTGCTGGGTTTACCAAGTGGAATCCACCCGGGTGTTTAAGCTTATGGTTAAAGTCGGTAAAGCCCGGAATGGTATCGGCAATCAAATCGCGAATACGGTCGTAATCTTCAATTGCCCACAGCCAATCCATTGGTTTTGCCCCAAGTGTAGCATTGGCAATACCGGCAATAATCGCTGGTTCTGAACGCAAATGCTCCGAACGCGGTTTTAGCTGACCAAATGAGATATGCACCATGCTGAAGGTATCTTCAACCGTCACGCCTTGTGGGCCAGTCGCTTGCTGATCAATCTCAGTACGACCTAAGCATGGAAGAATAAGCGCATCCTTACCTGTAACAAGGTGAGAACGATTTAACTTCGTCGAAATGTGTACGGTTAAATTGCAGTTTCGCATCGCGTTGTGCGTACGTTCTGTGTCTGGCGTTGCTTGTGCAAAGTTACCGCCCAAACCGATAAATACTTTCGCTTGCCCTTCTTCCATCGCTTTAATGGCTTGCACAGTGTTGTGGCCTTCACCACGTGGGACGGCAAAGTTAAATCGACTTTCAATTCGATCCAACAACAGATCTGAAGGTTTTTCATCAATGCCCATCGTACGGTCGCCCTGAACGTTACTGTGACCACGCACTGGTGAAAGACCCGCGCCCGGCTTACCAACGTTACCTCGTAACATTTGCACGTTTGCGACTTCTTTAATGGTTGGCACAGAGTGACGATGCTGAGTCAACCCCATTGCCCAACACATGATCACACGTTCTGCACGTCGATACATGCTCGCCACCATCTCGATCTCACTTAAATCAAGACCCGATTGTTCCGCGATGTGTTCCCAAGAGGTTGCGTCCACTTCAGCCAAATACTCATCAATACCAATCGTGTGTTGCTTGATGAATTCACGGTCAAATACCGCTTTGCCACCGTTTTGCAAAGCCTCGCGTTCCCATTGCAACAAGAATTTCGCGATGCCACGAAATACTGCCATGTCTCCGCCCAAAGCAGGACGCAGGTACGCCGTGTTTGTAGGCTCTGAGCCATTACTCAACATCTCAATCGGCATTTGTGGGTTTTGGAAACGCTCTAATCCGCGCTCTTTCAGCGGGTTTAGACAGATAACCTGCGCACCACGTTTTACCGCTTCGCGCAGAGGTTCAAGCATTCGTGGGTGGTTCGTGCCCGGGTTTTGACCAATCACGAAAATCGCATCAGCTTCTTCAAAATCATCAAAGATCACCGTGCCTTTACCAACGCCAATGGTGTCTTTCATCCCGATTGCACTGGCTTCGTGGCACATGTTGGAACAATCTGGGAAGTTGTTGGTACCGAATGCGCGCACAAATAGCTGATACAAAAACGCCGCTTCGTTGCTTGCACGGCCAGAGGTATAAAACTCCGCTTGGTGCGGTGAATCCAATTGATTGAGATGTTTCGCGACAAGAGCAAAAGCCTCATCCCAAGAGACAGGCACATAGTGGTCGGACTCGGCATCGTATCGCATTGGGTGCGTGATACGGCCTTGGTATTCCAACCAGTAATCGGTTTGCGTTGAGAGAGATGAAACGCTGTGATTGGCAAAAAACTCAGGATCAACCAAACGATTGGTCGCTTCCCAGTTTACTGCTTTCGCGCCATTCTCACAGAAATTGACTTTACCACTATCTGGCGACTCACCCCATGCACATCCCGGGCAGTCGAAACCGCCATTTTGGTTGGTTTTGAGCATAGTGCGAATGTTTTTAACTGCATTTTCACTGCCCCACCAACTTCTGGTTACGGCTTTCAGTGCACCCCAACCACCAGCTGGACCTTTGTATGTTTTTATTTGTTCTTTTTGGCTCACGACTTTACTCCTCGCAGATATACCAGCAAGCAGGGTGCCCGTGAAAACAAGCGCGTTATTTATTGAGATAATGCGGAAGTATTGAAGGGCTTAGTTTCTAATCCATGTATTTTTTAATCCAAATAAGTAACCACTCAACATACTCTCGCTTGTCCGAGCGTTTACTTATCTAGATTCTTGATATCGGATACCCGCCTACTGTTTCTAAGACTGTTAGATTCAATTTGCATTGTTGCGTCTTGATCTAAATCAAAGATTAAGTCGATATTCAATATGCGTCCAATTGATAATCCTGACCGAGTGATAAACAAAATCTATGACGAATTTTTCCACTGACGGTCATCACATTTTTAATCAATACAGTTTATGAGGTTAATCGTTTTCCCATTCGATTCCACCTATTTCGCTTAACGAACTCAATAAAATCGCCACTCTTGATAATAGATAATATCTATCACACTATAGATACTTTAAATTTGACCCTAATTAATATCAGGAATAGCCTTGATTCAGATCAATTTTGAGTGTGGTTTTATTCTTGACTTGGTTTTGGTTTTTCATTCCCCAGTTAAAACGCTCCAGCGCTTAAAAAGTACGGTAGTGCTGTGCCCTTTTTAGGGAGTTCCCCCGTACATGTGACTCACAACGCAAGGTTAACAAGCCATTATGGATATCAAACAACTTAAATATCTCATCGCACTTGAACAGACCAAACACTTTGGTCAAGCCGCCGCATTGTGCCACATTACGCAGCCTACTTTGTCCATGAGAATCCGAAGCTTAGAGGAAGAACTCGACCTCGAATTAATCCAGAGAAGTCAACGATTTGAAGGATTTACTGAAGCCGGAGAGCGCATTTTAGCTTGGGCAAAAACCGTCTTAGCCGCTCATGATGGATTGCAAGCCGAAGCCGCCAACTGCCGTGGTCAGTTGGTCGGTTCACTTCGGCTTGGAATGGTGCCACTCGCCAGCCAAAACCCGATGCAATTGCTCAAACCATTAGCTCAACAGTTCCCTGAGTTACGCTTTCAAATACTCTCCATGACGACCGAACAGATCATAGACCAACTCAATCGCAATCAGCTTGATTTGGGGATGTGTTATGTCGATCAAGTCAACACCGCTTACTTCGATGTTATCGAGCTAGATTCGACCAAACTTGGCGTTTTATTCGATGAGCGTCATTTTGATTTTGCCGAATCTGAAGTGTTGTGGGAGTCACTCAATAACATTCCGCTAGGGCTGCTTTCGAAGGGCATGCACTATCGCCACTCGATTGATCTTAGCTTTGTGAGTAAAGGGCTAGTTCCACAAACCGTCATTGAAAGTAACTCCACCTTTCACTTGATCCAAGCAGTAACCAGTGGCCTTTGTTGCGCCATTATGCCGCTGAATTGTGGATTGGAAGAGTTGAACGATACGCTTCGCATTATTCCTATCGAAGAAGCCGCCGTTCACGCCCCGCTAGGTTTGTTAAAGCGAAAACAAGAACCCTTCTCCGCGCTAACCGATCAGTGTTTCGCAGAAGCAAAAAGCATATTCAATCGATAACAACAATCCACACGTCAATTTTTGGCATACACAACGGCTTATGAGGTGATTTCATGAGATGTACTACTCAATCTTATTTTGAACTGTCCGATTTCAATCAAGCACCACCTCAACCAAGTGCATTCAATTACCGAGAATTGATTGATGGCCGCCCAGTGCAACAAATGTCGTTGGCGAGCGAGTCCGCTTTAGCTATCAGCTACAACGGCATTAGCCAAGCGGTCATGATGGTGACGCCAGGCCATCTGGAAGACTTCGTGAAAGGGTTTAGCTTAAGCACAGGCATCGTCCACGACTTCAAAGAGATCAAAGACATTGAAATTGGTGGCGATCACGAATCTCACTATGCGGAAGTGGAAATCAGCAACCGCGCTTTCTGGGCGTTAAAAACACAACGCCGAAATCTTGCTGGCACAACCGGATGCGGCATTTGTGGCGTCGAGGCTCTTGAACAAGCTTTGCCTGATTTGGCGCCGCTAACACCGTCTCTTCCTCCGCGCTCCGATGTATTCGAAGGGCTGCGAGACAAAGTCGCACAGTATCAAGAAGCCGCACGTGAATCTGGCGCGTTACACGCCGCTTTATTTGCAGATTTACAAGGCAACATCAAGTTGTGCCGAGAGGACATCGGCCGTCACAACGCGCTAGATAAGTTGATTGGCGCATTGGCCAACAATCACATCGAACCTCAAAGTGGCTTCGCAATAATGACAAGCCGTTGCAGCTTAGAGTTGATCCACAAAGCCGTTCGCGCGCGCATCCCCACACTGGTTTGCTTATCTGCACCTACAGCGTTAACCGTCGAATGGGCAAGAAGAAACCATTTGAACCTAATTCACTTGCCAAAATACGGCTCGCCGCGTCTATACAGCCCTGCGCCTTAACACGTCAACTTAGCAGAATTCCTAATATTTCTAACAGAGACCTCTGGGTCTCTGTTGCTTGCTTCTCGTTCCCAATTGATACTTGGCGACAAGACACTATTCTATCCAACCAAACGTGCTCCCCCCTTGTCAGCACTAAGCTTGCGTATATTAACCTGCTTGCATTTGAACGCTTTCCAATCCGATAAGAACCCTGTCAAAAACCCATAAGTTAGTAAGGATTTTGTGTGACTCTTTTCACGCTTTTCCGCCTTCCTAGGCATTTCTAGGAATTTTTCCTAGCCGATCTAGGCAACCATCTCATGTGCCTCACAAAACCACTCTCTAGAATTCCGCTCAGTCAAAGGTAACAAGGGCGCATAACGGTCTCCGTTGTGTTTCTAAAACAATTACAAGAGAGTTCATCATGTTAAAATTCCTCGAACAGGTGCGGAAGCCGACCCTCGATCTTCCTGTCGAAGTTAGAAGAAAGATGTGGTTTAAACCGTTCATCCAATCTTACTTGGTCGTATTCATCGGCTACCTAACCATGTACTTGATTCGTAAGAACTTCAATGTCGCGCAAAACGACATGATCTCAACTTACGGTTTGAGCATGACAGACCTAGGTCTTATTGGCCTTGGCTTCTCCATCACATACGGCATCGGTAAAACCGTTGTGTCTTACTACGCTGACGGTAAGAACACCAAGCAATTCCTCCCTTTTATGCTGATCCTTTCTGGTCTTGCAATGCTTGGTTTCAGCTTCAGCATGGGCGGCGGTAGTGCAAGCCTGTTCTTGATGGTGGCTTTCTACGCTCTAAGTGGTTTCTTCCAAAGTACTGGTGGCCCTTCTAGTTACTCAACCATTACAAAATGGACACCTCGTAACAAACGCGGCTCTTACCTAGGTTTGTGGAACATGTCACACAACGTTGGTGGTGCGGGCGCAGCGGGTGTTGCTCTTTTCGGTGCTAACTACCTATTCGACGGCCACGTAATCGGCATGTTCGTTTTCCCTTCTATCATCGCGATCATCGTCGGCTTTATCGGTATGCGCTTTGGTAGCGACTCTCCAGAAGCTTACGGTCTAGGTAAAGTAGAAGAACTTTTCGATGAAGCAGTGAGTGAAGAAGACACCGCCGCTGAAGAAAACCAGATGACCAAAAAAGAAATCTTTGTTGAATACGTTCTTAAAAACAAAGTTATCTGGCTACTTTGCTTTGCCAACATCTTCCTTTACATCGTTCGTATCGGTATCGACCAATGGTCAACGGTATACGCGTACCAAGAGCTTGGTCTGTCAAAAGAAACGGCAATCTCTGGCTTTACTCTATTCGAAGTCGGTGCGCTTGTGGGTACTTTGATGTGGGGTTACTTATCTGACTTAGCAAACGGTCGCCGCGCATTGGTTGCTTGTGTGTCTCTTGGTTTGATCATCGTATCGCTTGAGTTCTACCAACACGCCACTAGCGAGTTCATGTACTTAGCCTCTCTATTTGTATTGGGCTTCTTGGTGTTTGGTCCGCAGCTTCTTATCGGTGTTGCCGCGGTTGGTTTTGTCCCTAAAAAAGCAATCAGTGTGGCTGACGGCGTAAAAGGTACATTCGCTTACCTAATCGGTGACAGCTTTGCAAAACTAGGCTTGGGTATGATTGCCGACGGTACACCTATCTTCGGCTTAACAGGTTGGAAAGGTACCTTCGCAGCCCTAGATACCTCCGCCATGATTTGTATTGTTTTGCTTGCTTTCGTCGCTATCGCGGAAGAGAAGAAGATTCGACACGCGAAGAAGCTTCAACTTGCACAAAACCAAGCCTAACTTCTCTGCGCGCTTTACTTCGGTAAAGCGCGCAAGATCATTAAAAAGCATGGTTCAATTCAGTATCATTAAAGATTTTTCTATTGGCTCCTGTTGGAGCTTATTGTTGTTAGTCGTCTGCTCTATTTGGTTGTAATAATGATTCATGTTGCTCTAGTTGATGATCACGTCATCGTGCGTTCGGGTTTCGCACAATTATTAAATTTAGAAAGTGATATTACCGTTGTTGGTGAATTCGGCTCTGTCGCCGAAGCGCGAAAAGGGTTGCCTGCGGTACACCCTCACGTCGTCATCCTAGATATTTCCATGCCAGATGAAAGCGGCTTAAACTTTCTTAGCGAAATACCAACTGGCATTGCCTGTGTGATGCTTAGCGTGCATGACTCCCCTGCGATGGTGGAAAAATCACTAAAGCTAGGTGCAAAAGGCTATCTTAGTAAACGCTGTAGCCCAGACGAACTTATTCAAGCCGTGAGAACCAGTGCTTCTGGCGGCTGTTACCTCACATCAGATATTGCACTTAAACTTGCAACGCCTAGCGACAACACCACCTCTCTATGCCAACTGACAAAACGTGAAAACGAGGTCTGTCAGCTACTTGCGACCGGGTTGGATGTAAAGTCAGTCGCGGCAGAGCTTGGCTTGAGCCACAAGACCGTGCATGTGCATCGTGCGAATGCCATCGACAAACTCGGCGTGAAAAACAACGTTGAGCTCGCCAAATTATTTTCTCAAGAGTCCTTTTAATGCGAGCTTACGCTGTTACTACCATTTGCGGACTATTTGTTATGGCTTGCGCCTGGTTTTGCTTGTGGGTGATTGCCTATTACTTTGTCAATGATCCCGAGCTGGCGATCTTATTGTTTCCTTTCGCTTTACGATTAGGTGTCGCCCTGCACACTCGCACCGCTTATTGGCCGACGATTTACCTTTCGGAGTGGGGGCTTTCCATCGCACTTGCGATGTTACTGGGTCAACCGCAGTGGCTTACCGTGCTGATTGCGAGCATTGCCAGTATCCCGGTCACTCTGATTGCGAAAAAATACTACTACGGAGACCAAAACCGCCATTTAGCCGTGATGAGCGTTGTCATTATCATTAGCGCGTTTATTAATGTGATGGCCGTTGGTTTTCACGTTCCTTCGGTTTACATGGTGTGGCTGGCTAGCATTTCTGGAGGCTTGCTCGTGGTGCCTATGTGCTACTTGTTATGGAGTTATTTGTTCCAAAGTCGTTGGTCTCCGCTTAGCTCTCTCCTACTTAGTAATACCGTTGTATTTCAGGTGCGTCATATCGTGCTTTATGCGCTGCTTTTGATCGGCAGTATTTTGGTGCAAACCAGTTTGCCTGAAGAGCTAAAACGATTTGCGCCATTTTGTATGGCGATTCCAATCATCGTGCTTGCTCTGCGTTACGGCTGGCAAGGTGCCCTGCTCGCCACCATGCTCAACAGCATTGCGCTGATTGCGGCTCGTAGCGGGGTGTCGAATCTAGAAATCACCGATTTGTTATTATCTCTCTCAGCGCAAACCATCACTGGCATTATGCTCGGTTTAGGGGTTCAGAAACAAAAAGACCTCAATCACAAACTGCGCGGCGAACTTGCACGCAATCAGAATTTGTCTCGCCAGCTTATCAAAGCGGAAGAATCCGTAAGACGCGATATTGCGCGCGAGCTACATGACGAAATCGGCCAGAACATCACGGCGATCCGCACACAAGCCAACATCATTAAGCGGGTAAATAACGCAGAAACAAGCGTGGGTTGCGCCGACATGATCGAAGGGCTTTCCCTCAACGTGTACGACACCACTAAGCGACTGTTAAGCAAGCTAAGACCAAAAATGCTGGATGATTTGGACTTAAAAGAATCCGTCGAGCAACTGACGCGAGAGATGGAATTCGCCAATCACGGAACGACTGTTCAACTGAACTGGCAGGGCGATTACACCAGCCTGAGTGACACACTCAAAGTCACCCTATTCCGTTTATGCCAAGAGTCATTGAATAACGCCGCCAAATATGCAGAAGCGCAGTTGATCAATATTGAACTGACAATTGGAGAAGCTGCGGTGTCACTGATGATTCACGATGATGGTGTCGGCTTCAAAGTTCAGGACAGCATGAAAGGCATGGGCGTTCGCGGCATGCAAGAGCGTGTGCACGCGTTAGGTGGAAAAATGGTTATCTACTCCACCAGCGATCAAGTGATCGGCACACAAATCAGCATTACTTTACCTAAGGTGTAACTCAAGATGTTTGGATTTTTACGTTCACCTAAATTTACTCAACCGAGTCTGAGCAACGAGCAAATCGACCAGCGTTACCGCCATTGGCGTTTGCACATTATGTTGGGGATGTACATCGGCTACGCAGGTTTCTACTTTACCCGTAAGACCTTTAACTACGCCGCACCAGCTATGATTACCGATCTTGGCTTAGATAAAGGCGATTTGGGTCTTATCGGTACACTTTTCTACATCACCTACGGCTGCTCGAAGTTTATTTCTGGCACGATTTCGGATCGCTCTAACCCTCGTTATTTCATGGGGCTAGGCTTGATTGCGACAGGTCTGGTCAATATCGCGTTCGGCTTTTCTAGCTCACTCGCGGCTTTCATCACTCTGTGGATCTTAAACGCTTGGTTCCAAGGCTGGGGCTGGCCTTCATGCTCCAAGCTGTTAACCACTTGGTATTCACGCTCCGAGCGTGGCTTCTTATGGGCGATTTGGAACACCGCACACAACGTTGGTGGCGCGCTGATCCCTATTTGGGTGGGCTATTTAACGTTGCACTACAGCTGGCGTGAAGGCTTTATTCTACCCGGCATCATCGGTGTATTACTCGGTCTATTCGTTTGTTGGCGATTGCGCGACAAACCCACAACAATGGGCTTACCAAGTGTCGGACAATGGCGCAACGACGCACTAGAACTTGCGCAAGAAAATTACGGACGTGGCCTCACCTACCGCGAAATTCTGAAATCGTACGTATTTAACAACAAATACATCTGGCTGCTCGCGTTCAGTTATGTGTTGGTTTACATCGTCCGAACCGCAATAAACGACTGGGGAAACCTGTATTTAACCGAGCAGCATCACTATAGCCTGATTAACGCCAACGCTGCTCTGTCGATGTTTGAAATCGGTGGTTTTGTTGGTTCATTGGTTGCGGGTTGGGGCTCAGACAAACTCTTTGGCGGTAACCGTGGGCCAATGAACTTGCTGTTCGCGATTGGGATTTTCTTATCTGTCTCTGCGCTTTGGCTGATGCCTCTGACCAACTTTGCATTCCAAGCGGCGGGATTGTTCTCCATCGGCTTCTTTGTCTTTGGGCCACAAATGCTGATCGGTATGGCGGCGGCTGAGTGCTCTCACAAAGATTCTGCCGGCGCGGCAACAGGATTCGTGGGCTTGTTCGCCTACATGGGCGCAGCATTGTCTGGCTATCCACTGGCGTTAATTCTTGAAGAATATCATTGGACGGGTTTCTTCATCACCATTTCAGTTTGTGCAGCCGTCATTGGCCTTTTGTTGCTGCCATTTTTGCAAGCGCAACCATCACGAAAACCACTCGAACCAAAACCTCGGTTGTAAATCGACTTATCGCCCTTCGGGCAAATTGGCGAGTGACCTAACCGCGCTCGCCATCCTTATTTAACGTATCTCTGCTCAATTTTTCTTCCGATTCAGTTCGGAGGGTTAACTATGGGAAAAATTCATGAATTTGAACACTATTTCATCGCATAGCTTCTTTCAAATGAACAACAAAATCCAAAACTACGCTTGGGGAAGCACCTCGTCTATTCGCGATTTGTTTGGCTTTTCTAACGAAATGAATGAACCTCAAGCAGAAGTATGGATGGGTACTCACCCAAACGGCTGCTCTGAAGTTCAGGTTGAGCAAAAAACGCTGCCTTTGTCTGAACTGATCAAACAAAACCAACCCGCTTACTTATCAGCGGAAACTTCAGCAAAATTTGGCGATCTGCCCTTTTTGTTTAAGATCTTAGCGGCCGAACACGCACTGTCGATTCAAGTTCATCCAAGCAAACAAGATGCCGAAATAGGTTTCGAAAAAGAGCAAAGTGCTGGCATCCCACTAAACGCGAGCCATCGTAACTACAAGGATCCAAACCACAAACCTGAGTTGGTATACGCGCTGACAAGTTACCAAGCCATGAACGGTTTTCGCTCGTATGCCGAGATTATTGAGGCATTTAGCCTTTGCGATATCGATGAGCTACGCGCGCCACTAGATGCATTCAAACACGAAGCCAACTCACAAGGTTTACGAAATTTCTTTGTGCACATTCTGACCATGGAAGGAGAAACAAAAGAGCGAGCACTGAAACAGCTTCTTGCCCACGCTTCACGTCAATCGGAGCAAGGCGCTGACAGCGACGTTTTCCAGCTCATCTTGGATCTATCCACTCAATACCCCGGCGATGTCGGCTTGTTTGCGCCATTGCTGTTGAATGTCATCACGCTGCAACCTGGCGAAGCGATGTTCCTAAGCGCAAGAACGCCACACGCTTACATTAAAGGAACGGGATTAGAGATCATGGCGAACTCAGATAACGTTTTGCGTGCAGGACTCACGCCGAAACATATGGATGTTGAAGAACTGGTTAAATGCACAGACTTTGTGCCTAAGCCGTTTAACAGCCTTGTTCTTGAACCCAATGCCAATGGTTGCCAGAGCCTTTACCCCGTTCCAGTCGCAGACTTTAGTTTCAGCATTCTTAACCAACCGAATCACGACGTGGTTGAGGCAAACAGCGCAGAGATTTTGATGGCGATTGATGCCGAACTGACACTCATCAGTGATAACGGTGAGACGTTAACCGCCGCGAAAGGACAATCTGTATTTGTTCCTGCTTACGTTGGCCATTATCGCATTCAAAGTGCGGGACGTGTGGCTCGCGCCTTCAACTAGTTTTTGAACAACTGATTCAAACTAGCGTCTGACCCAAGGGACTGGGTTAGACAATTTATTCCTTTCATAGATTGAGCCAGTCCGCTTTTAAGGTACTCATGCTTGCACTTTTTCGACTCAAATCCGCAGCAGCCTAAGCCATCTAAGTTCTCTACCCCCGATTCTTCTGTTCACTACAGCACTCATTGTCAAAACCCATTTATTTCCGGTAAATCCTCCGCTCCAATATCAAATTACTTGGATAACAAAGGCGCTCACACAGTGGTATTTGTTGCAAAACGTATAATCAACGTTGTAATCAAAGCCCCAATCACTACAATCTCTGGTTCGATTTTTCAGTTAACGTTTGTATGCCGAAGTTAAACCAAGATAACCCTGTTCAAAGCTCCGCCCTTTCCGATATCGAAACCAGTAGTAAGATTCAATCGGCATTAGAACCGAAGTTTCACAAGCCAGAGAAACGTCTCTGCTTAAGCCCTGGCCTATCGGATAAGCATTTGGCGCGCCGTTGGCAAGTATTGGAACACGTGACCAATAAAGATCATCTTCTTGATCCTTTCACACAGTCACATTGCGACGCTTACTCCAACAACATCGAGCACTTCATTGGTACTGTCAATGTGCCGGTCGGCATCGCAGGCCCTTTGCGCGTCAATGGTTTGTATGCGAACGATGACTTTTTGGTTCCGCTCGCAACGACAGAAGCCGCGTTAGTCGCTTCCTACAACCGTGGCGCAAATCTTATTACCGCCGCTGGTGGCGCGAGCGCATTGTTGCTGAGTGAAGGGGTGAGCCGAACACCAGTGTTCGCCTTTAATCACCTTGCCGACGCTGGCCAGTTCGTTAGTTGGGTTGTGACCCAGTTTGACGTATTTCGTCAAATTGCGGAATCCACCACCTCACATGGCAAACTCAAAGACATCAATGTAAATATCGAAGGAAACCATGTTTATTTGGTCTTTGAATACGTGACTGGTGACGCTTCCGGACAAAACATGGTGACCATCGCAACAAACGAAGTATTCCATCATATTTTGGCGACCAGCCCAATCAAACCAACGCAAGCCTTCTTGGATGGCAACTTATCAGGCGACAAAAAACCAAACGCGCACACACTGCGCTCGGTACGCGGTAAAAAAGTATCCGCCGAAGTGACCATTCCTGCTGAGTTGGTGGAAAAATATCTGCATACAACACCAGAGTCTATGGTTCAATTTGGCAAAATGACCACAGTGGGCGGTTTACTCAGCGGGACAATTGGTGTCAACGCGCATTACGCAAACGCCCTTGCCGCGCTTTACATTGCTTGTGGTCAAGATGCCGCTTGCGTTGCAGAGTCTGCCATTGGCATCACTCGTATGGATGTGGACGCTCAAGGCAACTTATACGCGTGCGTGACCTTGCCAAACATCATGGTGGGAACGGTTGGCGGGGGCACTGACCTTCCAACGCAAAAAGCATGTTTGGATATTTTGGGTTTGCACGGTAACGGCAATGCGAAAGCGTTAGCCGAAGTCGCAGCTGCGCTTTGTCTGGCTGGCGAACTCTCGATTGTGGGCGCATTTTGTGCCGATCACTTCTCCCGAGCTCACCATAAACTTGCTAGAAAATAATCCTTTTACTTTGTACAAGAGAACACCCATGCGGTTTTCTCTTGTGCCAATAAAGCAACTTTATTTATTAGCTCATAAATTAGTTTAAGTTGTATTGTAGACTTAATGATTACACCACTCTCACGTTGACCGCATTATTGCAGTATCACCACACATTCCTCGCTATATCACTGTTTGACCCTATTCTCACGCAATATTAAATATCAGTACGTTACCTAAATAAATATCAAAAACATCTAGCACTAAAGTACCAAATTCATAGATTGAGTTTTTTGTTAGTCACTTATAGAGACTATACTCGTTCCTGCAGCTGCTTGATTTTTCTAAATTTATTATTTAGCTCAAATGAGCTTAATCACTCCCGTTAAATGGATTTAAGTCGTTCCCTCGGGTAAGCGAGTTAACTATGAGACGTCAGAAACAGAATGAAATCTCTTGTTGGGTTCTAGGGTTGATTATCTTATTACTAAGTTACGTCCCTTCAGTACCAGCAGAAATGGAACTAACGCCCTCCGATCAAACCGTTGCGCGTTTCCTCTATCAGAGCACTTTTGGGCCAACACCAACATTAATTGATGAGGTAGAAGAAGTCGGGATGGAAAGTTGGATATCTCAACAAATCTACCTTCCTGCCACCTATCATCAACCGCTCTATCGGACACCTTTTTCCAAAGGCGCACAATCCAATCGAGAAAACGCTTGGTATCAAATTGTTATTACTGCTGATGATCAACTCAGACAACGCATGGCGTATGCATTAAGCCAGATCTTAGTGGTCTCTCGCTATGGCGGTGTTCTTTCCAGTAAGCCCACTGGTCTAGTCGACTACTATGATGTATTGATTGCTAACGCTTTTGGCAACTACCGAGATTTATTATATGACGTTTCCATTCATCCTGTTATGGGCAGCTATTTGTCCATGCTCGGTAGCGCAAAAGAGAACAACACGACGGGTGCATTACCTGATGAGAACTTCGCTCGAGAGTTGATGCAGTTGTTCACCCTAGGCTTGTATGAACTGAATATCGATGGCAGTAAAAAGCTTGATCGTAAAACGGGTAAGCCTATCCCCACATATACCCAAACGGATATTCAAGAGCTCGCTCGAGCATTAACTGGGTGGAAAAATGCCGATTTAGCGTTTGTCGAACCGATGCGAGTCATCAGCTACCGACACGATGGTGGCGAGAAACGATTGCTTGGTAACACAATTCCTGCTGGTTTAACTGCGCAAGAAGAGCTTTCAAAAGTGATCGATATTTTGATGTCTCATCCAAACATGGCGCCGTTTGTTTCTAAGCTACTTATCCAACGTTTTGTAACTTCGAATCCAAGTCTGGAGTACATCGCACGTGTTGCTTCGGTATTCAATAACAATGGCAAAGGAGAAAAAGGAGATTTAAACGCGGTCATTCATGCCATCTTGCTCGATTCTGAGGCTCTAGGCATGACAGATACCCCGCCAATAAAAGTGAAAGAGCCAATACTGGTCCTAACTAATTTTCATCGAGCAGCGGGTTTTACAATCAAATCTACACGTTACGAAGACGCTACTACGATGATGAATATCGCCAATCAAGGACCTCTTCGTTCTCCTTCCGTATTTAATTTTTACTCTCCTGAGTACCAACCATCTAACGAGTTTACGGAGTCTGGTATTAGCTCTCCTGAGTATGAGCTACTGAACTGGTCCGTTTATACCGATTTGGTCAACTATATGTTGACCAGCACTCGCAGAGGCGGCGGTGATTCCTACACTCTCGATCTCGGCGAGTTTTATCTTCTTTTGGATGATCACGATGCCT
The DNA here is from genome assembly GCF_054064075.1 of Vibrio sp. JZG10. Classification (NCBI taxonomy): domain Bacteria; kingdom Pseudomonadati; phylum Pseudomonadota; class Gammaproteobacteria; order Vibrionales; family Vibrionaceae; genus Vibrio; species Vibrio sp. JZG10. Next base: position 211,739 of record NZ_JBSUGE010000002.1, on the reverse strand, counting down.
TAGTCGAGCTGGTTAACGAACGCTTCTTTGCAGGAACGGCCTCGGCGGAATTAAAAAAACTCATGCTCACCGTGTTAGATGAATATCGTGAGGACTATGTGCCAACAACAAAGCTCGCCTTGGTGATTTTTACCGCCATTTCCGGCGATGAATTCTATATTCAGGATTAGGAGTGGATTATGGATATTTCACGACGACATTTTATAAAAAGCACTGCATCGATGGGCGCTTTAGCTTCGCTTGGTCTACCGGGTTATTCTCTCGCGGCGCCATCTAATGACTTTCGAGCATTAATATGTGTTTATTTAGCAGGTGGAAACGATGCGTTCAACACTGTACTGCCGTTGTCTGACGCGCACTATAACCAATATGCCAAAGTCAGAGGGGCTCTTTCTGTCGCCAAAGACGACATACTCCCTATCAATTTGCGTACCGCCGATAGCTCGGATAATCTGGTAGAACTTGGCTTACACCCCAAACTAAAGGCGCTGTCTTCAATTTTCGAACAAGGCGATGCCAATATCGTGCTCAATAGCGGTATTCTCAACCATCCCGTTACAAAACAAGCGATTGAGCTAGGTGAAGCGTCACTTCCCGAGCAACTGTTTTCCCACAATTCACAAACTGACGCTTGGTTACTTGGTGGTATGCAAGAATCTAGCAACTTGGGTTGGGCAGGAAGAATGTTGGACGTATTAACTTCTGAATCAGAAATAACCCCACTATACAGTGTGCACGGGAACTCGCTTTGGTTACGCGCGATGGAACACCGCCAAACCGTGCTGAAAAAAGACCGTGCGGTTCAGCTTACCGCGATTGATAACCCGCTATATAAGGGGATCTATGACCAACTGCTTTCTCATCAAACAGAGAATCCGTTTAGTGGTCACTTTAATTTGATGGTTGATGAGTCGATGATGATGAGCCGTGTACTAAGCGAGCAACTCAATCATATTGATGACGCGCCGCTGTTCACCTCATCAACACTCGGCAAGCAGATGCAAACCGTCTATAAATTGATCGCAAGCCAAGATGTGTTAAAGCAACAACGACAAATCTTCTTCGTTAAACACTCTGGCTACGACCTACACGATTCTCAATTAGTTCGACACCCCGTACTACTCGAAGATCTAGCGACTAACCTCTTAGCAATGTATCGTGCGATTACGCGGTTGGGGCTAAACAAGCAAGTCACCTCTTTTACAATGTCTGACTTTGGTCGACGGATGACAAGCAACGGTAACGGCACCGATCACGGTTGGGGTGGTCATCAACTATTGATTGGGGGCGCGGTGAATGGTCAGCGACCTATCGGCACATGGCCTGAACTAGTATTGGGCGGAAACGATGACTATTCTCAAGGTCGACTCATACCCCAAATTGCAGCAGATCAGGTGGGCTCAACCCTCGCGCAATGGATGGGCGTGAGTGATAACGCGGCATTGGAATACGTGTTCCCGAATATCCGCAACTTCGCTAATTCAAACCTTGGTTTTATGGCTTAAGCTGCTTTAATGAGCTCTTATTTAACATGTCATGAAAAAGGGAGCATTTACGCTCCCTTCTCAATATCATTCCCGCTGAGTGTCCGTTACGCTTCGTCGCGACGGCGCTCGTTACACAGCTTAATGGCACGCTCAAGTAATTCTAGCGCGGATTGCTCACATTCAGGCAGAGCCGCATCACTTTCACCAATTGGCGTTACGCGGTCACCCCATTTCAATACTGCCGCCCCCCATGTCAAACCTGCACCAAATGCAGCAAGAAGCATGTTATCACCTGGGTTAACTCGGCCTTGCTCTACCGCTTCACATAATGCAATTGGCACCGTCGCTGCAGAAGTATTACCGTAGTTTTGGATGTTCACAAACGCTTTGTCGTGTGGGATCCCAGATAGGTCACATAGGGTTTGAATAATACGAATATTCGCTTGATGAGGAATAACAACGTCGATTTGGTCGGTAGTTAACTGTGATGCTTTAAGCACGGTTTTCGCAGCTAGCCCCATGCCTTTTACCGCACGTTTGAAAATTTCTTGTCCTACAAAGTTGAAATCCCAGTAACCGTTGTCTTCCGCAAAACGGTCCATACAAGTACCAAACTTTGGTACGGAAAGAATATCGCGACCTTTAGCGTCACAACCAATTTGAGATTGCAGTAGACCCGTTTCTTTTTCTGTTCTTGATAACACAACGGCGCCCGCGCCATCACCAAATAGAACAGCGGTATCTCGCATGGCCCAATCGATGTAGAAAGACAATCTTTCCGCGCCAATAATGATCGCGTTGCGATAGTTACCTGATTGAATCAAACGTGTGCCCGTTTCAAGGCCGTAGACAAATCCCGTACATGCGGCATTTAAATCAAAGGCCGCCGCAGAGCGAATGCCCAAGTTCTGCTGTATTTTAGATGCGATGTTTGGAATAAGTGAATCCGGAGAACAAGTCGCCACAATGATTAAATCAACGTCGCTGGCGTCAACGCCCGCGCGCGCCAATGCGTGTTTGGCAGCAACGGTTGCCATGTCTGAAGTATTTACATGGCTAATACGGCGGTTTTCGATACCGGTGCGGGTACGAATCCACTCATCTGAAGTATCAAGGAAAGTGCTAAGATCATCGTTAGAGAGCACGGCAGGAGGAACACATTTCCCCCAACCTGTAATTTCAGCGTAGTAATTTGTCATCGCAGACCTATTTATTGTTGTATTTTAATAAAATTTCTTAGAACCTTAGGCTCAAATACAAACCTGCTCTGCGTTATTTCGGCAGGTTAAAAAATAAGTATACAAATAATGAGGCTGACTGGTAAGTCATGTTTTCATCAATACGTAATAAAGGAAGAAGTCATGTCATCGTTTAAAACTCGCTGCCCTTCATGCGGCGGTCTAAATCGTGTCCCGAATGAGCGTGTTGCAGAGTCTGCAACTTGCGGTAAATGTAAAAGTGCACTTTTTGATGGCGCGCCTATCGAAGGAACGCAAGATAACTTTTCTGCCCTATTACAAAGTGATACGCCTGTTGTCGTCGACTTTTGGGCCCCTTGGTGTAATCCGTGCGTCGGTTTTGCCCCTGTTTTCTCGGATGTCGCTCATGAACAAGCAGGAACGGCTCGTTTTGTAAAGATTGATACAGAAGCACAACAAGCGCTCGCTGCACAATTTGGCATTCGAAGCATTCCTACCATCATGGTTTTCAAGAACGGTCAACGCGTTGATATGATCAATGGTGCGCTACCGAAAAGTCAGTTTGATCAATGGTTAAATCAAGCACTTAATAAGTAATTCTCCACGCCAACCTCACTGGTAGGTTGGCGTTTTTATGCAACTTATCGACCTATCTATTTAACAAATATTATTTGTCGAAACGACTTAAATTAATCATTTTACTTGCCTAACTATTAGCCTCATATTCGCGCCGAATAACCCATAGATTTCATTTAACTTATAGGCGCAAAACAGTGGAAAACACAGTCGTTCCTGCAGCATCACCACGAGTTACAGTTCCAGTCGTCGCACTGTCTCTTTATGCGGTGGCTTCGGGCTATTTAATGAGCTTGATCCCTCTCATGCTCGGTGAATACAACATCTCAGCAGATTATGCGAGTTGGTTGGCGAGTGTTTTTTATGGCGGCTTATTGGTCGGCGCGATGTTTATTGAACGTGTCGTGCGTCAAGTGGGTCACCGTAAAGCGTTTATTGGCTGCTTAGCGGCATTCTCGCTAACGATTGTCACGCTACCCGTTTTTGCTAATGGGTTAGTGTGGCTTGCTGCTCGTTTTATCGCAGGTATTGCCGTTGCGGGCGTTTTTGTCATTGTTGAATCTTGGCTAATGTCTGGCGACGAAGCATCACGTGCAAAACGTTTGAGCTTGTACATGCTATCGCTTTATGGCGGTTCTGCATTAGGCCAATTTGGTATTGGTGTACTTGGCGTCAGCGGCGGTGTTCCGTTCATTGCAATCACAACGCTGATCCTAATGGCGATGTTGGTGCTGATGTTTATTGAGTGTGAACAACCAAACAGCCATGAATCAACCGCTTTGTCATTTAAGCAAATTGCCAAGCTAAACCATGCTGCAATTATTGGTTGTGTTGTATCAGGTTTGACCTTAGGCGCGATCTACGGATTAATGCCTGTTGAGCTAACTAACCGTAAAATCAACCATCAAGACATTGGTACATTGATGGCATTAGTGATCCTAGGTGGCATGTTGGTTCAACCAATGGTGACCACATTGAACAAATACATGAGCCGCACAGTGCTAATGGCGTTCTTCTGTATTTTGGATATTTTTTCGATCGGTTTGACCTTTATTTCATCGTCAGCCGTGGTATTAGCTGCTGCTTTATTCTTTTTAGGTGCAGCTACTTTTGCCTTGTACCCAATTGCGATCAACTTAGGTTGTGAAGGACTTGATGAGCGCTTTATTGTCTCTGCTACACAAGTCATGCTGTTCAGCTACAGCATTGGCTCTGTTGCTGGCCCGGTTGTGGCTGATAAATTTATGGGCCAAGAACACGGCTTACTAGGCTACTTGTTTGCCGCTTTGGTTGCGACTGGCGTATACATGCTACTTGCAGCGAGCAAAACTAAGCAGCGTATGGCCGCTGGCCTCTAACCACGCAACTTCTACTCAACGAAAACGAGGGCATGTCGCCCTCGTTTTTTATTCTTCGCTTTTTTGTTTAGATAAACGTTTGTGACGGTTTGACGCGTTCGCTGCAGGTTTTTCCGGTACCGCGCGCTTTTCATGAAGTAAATGACGAACCGCCAAGATGGGATGTTTCAGTAGCATTCTGGGACCAGAGTAACGCATCACCAAACGCATTTGCTCTTTCGGATCCGGTTTATAACAGTGAATCGGACACTTGTTACACGTCGGTTTATTCTCTCCGTAAGGACAACGGTCAAGACGAACTTCTGCGTATTCAAGCAGCTCACGACATTCTGAGCACAAGTCACTTTTTGTTCCATGGTGATCGTGACAGTAAACCTCTACCATGGCTTTTACCGTCTTAAATTCAGTGGCGAGCTTGCCAAGTAAAATATCGCTCATGAGCTTCCAAAAATCACAACGTCATTGTGTAAAGTTCTAACGTTCGACCATTATCGTATTGCTGCTCAACTCGTTCAAACTCAAAGCCCAGTTTTTTGAGCAAACTTATACTACGAATATTGTCATTGTTGGTGATGGCAGCCAACTTATCGAGTTTCATTTCCCCTCGAGCATATTCCAGCACCGCGGTTGCCGATTCGACTCCGTAGCCGCAACCATAAGCAGAAGGTAAAAAACCATACCCGAGATCGTAGTGTTGCAATGTGTCACGTTTAACTAGCCCACAAATACCGATCGGCCGTCCATCGTCCTTTTTCTCTACTAAGAGTAAACTCACGCCTTTAACTTTTTGCATGCGTAGCATGTTTTCTTTTATATAACGCGCCGCTTCATATTCAGTACGAATTTGTTTATCTCCGACAAAACGGTAAAAGTCTGGTTGGTTATAAAGTTCTAATATGAATGGTGCATCATCTACACTCACAAGACGTAATATCAAACGTTCAGTGATCAGTGTTTTCATTTGGACTCCATTAAAACGCGAGAGATGATTGGACATAGAAACGTACTTGAATCTTGCGACCGACGTAAGGGCTTATTTAGTTGTAACTTGATAAAAAAATAACTATCCTGCCCCGCTAAATTAAAGGACCACCACCATGAACCGCAAGAAGAAAATCAATCAGATCTTAAAAGCGAAGCAGAAGAAGCATAACGCTAAGCTACATAAGAGCAATAAGCCGCGTTATATCTCCAAAGCTGAACGTGCAAAAATGGAAGCTGAAGAGCAAAACCAAGCTTCGGAAAGCACGGAAAATGTTGTAGACACAGTGCCGACAGATCAAGCCTAAAAGAAAAGCCGCTTTATGCGGCTTTTTTGTTTATTGTACGGAGAGAATTGACTTTAATATTCAACACTGTAGTTCAGTGTGAATGTGCGACCTCTTCCTTTGTAGTCGTAAGCTGCTGCATCGTAGTGTGCCGCATAAAGAATCTGCGCACGTTGACCCCAAGCGGTTGTGTAGTCTTCGTCAAATAGGTTTTGAATACCAAAGCCTAACTGCCCAACAGGTAGTGTTACATTACCCAGAAGATCAAACGTGGTGTAGCCCTCCAACTTATTGTTGGCGTCATCTTCGTAATCAAACATCGTCTGACTTTGTAGACGAATTGAGTACGAATCTTGGTAGTATGCAGCCCATGCATTAGCCTTAGACGTACTGGCTTTACCTGCGCTCAAATCCTCCCATTTACCATCGGTTTTCAGCTCAGAAACTACGTAGTGTCCTGATGCCCCTAACAGGATATCGCGGGTCACCCAGTAATTGATGTTTGTTTCTGCACCGTAAACACGCTGCTCGTCGTCAACATTCGTAATCAACAACGTTTTTCTATCATACTTGATGGAGTTGTCTGAAAGCGAGTAATAGCCTGCCGCCTGAAGCGCAAGAGAGTTGGTATCAAGACGGTAACCGATCTCATAGCTGTCCGTTTTAATACCTGACATTTTTGAGTCAGACACATTAATGCTGTTGTTCAACGCATAATGACCGTTTGCATCCACAGCATCATAGCTGCCTTGACCATAGTACTTCGCAGGGTCAGCAAGTTCGAAACCTTGGGAGAAGTTTGCCCAAAGTTGAGATTCATCATTAAGCTGATAAATGGTGCCCAAATTAAACAGACTTATAGAGTAGTCGGTGCTGCCACCTGGTACCGCATCCGCTGACACCCCCTTACCCGAGGCAATCTTCTTTTGTACGCTATAGGCAACAAAGTCATCAATCTTGTTGTCCATGTATTGATAGCGGTAGCCTGCTTGAACAGACCAATCTTGATTAATTTGATAGTCACCTTGAACAAACATTGCGTAAGACGTTACATCTACACCTGGGTAACGACCAACTTCGGCGTACGTTTTATTAATCAAGTTTCCAGAGTTGTTTGCAATGCTTGGATCGAACAGAGCTTGATTGCTCTCAAAACGGTCTAAATACGCATCAACACCATAAACAAGGTTGAATGATTCCCAGTTTTTTGCCAGTGCCAAACGTCCAGCAAAAACCTCTGTCTTTTGCTGAGAAGCACCTTGGTAATAAGGAGTAAACGTTTGGTCCTCACTTCGGTAAGACAACTCGCCAATCAGTTGATGGCCGAATACGCTGTCGTGAGCGTAGTTCGCACTTAAGAGAACTCGCTCTGTACCGTGTTCACGATCGGAATCGAATCCCTCTCGTACATCAACAAATTTATTGTTAACAATGTACAAGCCGTATGGCGAATCTTGCTGGCTGTCATAGTATTGTGCGACAAGGTTTAACTTGCTGGCATCGGAGATTTGAATCTCTGTCGATCCCATCACATCGAGCGTCGAGTTGTATTGCAGAGATCCTTGGGAGATATCTGGCGTGACAATGTCGCCATTTGCGTCAAATGCACCTTGTGTCTCGGTGTACACAACCGAACCCCTAGCGGCAACTCGATCGTTACCACCGGAAATAGACTGGGCTAATTTGTAATCAAAATCGTCGCTACTGTTAAAACCTGTAGTGCCACTCACGTACGATTCAAATGACAATGCATCCGAATACGCTTTCTTGGTGATAATGTTGATAACACCACCTGTAGCGCCAGCACCATAAATGGAAGTTGCACCAGATAGTACTTCAATTCGCTCGATGTTGAATGGGTCAATCGCATCAAGCTGACGACTAATCGGGCGAGAAGACTGCAGTGAAACACCATCAATCATTACCAACATTGCTCTGCCACGCAGGTTCTGGCCGTAGTTAGTTCGACCACCCGTACCAACGTCTAGAGAAGGGATGGTTGCAGAAAGAATGTCACCAAGTGTCTTGCCCGCGCGATATTGCTGAGCAATTTCCTCTTGCCCTACAAACCAAACCGTTCCTGGAATATCAGAAATCGATTTCGGCATCACACTGCCCACGACCACCATTTGTTCATCACTTGGTGTTGATGTTTGTTGAAGTTCTTCCGCAGCTATTGAGCTAACTGCGTATCCACTGCTCATCGCAAGTACGATGAGATTAAGAGAAAACGTCCTTTTTATCATTGTATTTATCTTTTTGTTGTCAACAAGAGCATGCAATGATACTTATTCTCACTCTCAAATCGAGCACTGTTACATAAGTTAACCAAATGTTAATTAGGATTATGCTTGCTCATAAGCTGTCGATTTTTTTCTAAACGAGGACAATCTTCACAAAGCTTTCTGCCTTCACATTTATAGACTAAACAACAGCTTTTTCTGACCAATTTGAGCGGCTGATCCAGTGATGTCTCATAAAGTGAATGACTATTGTTGGCATCTAAACCCAATGCCTGTAACCACAAGATGGCATGCTCACGTAATGTTGTGTTGGTCATTTGCGGAAAACGCTGTTGAAGACGAATCAAACAAGCCATGATCCCATCCGACATCAATTGATGAGTGAAGCCTGGGCGAATGCGCGTCCATTGACTCATTTCTTGTTGGTAGAAATCGAAACACTCTCGAATTTGACGTCCGGCCTCTTTTATTAATTCTTCTGGCTTACCATGTATATGTGTTTCATCAGCGAATCGATATCCAGACACAAAACAAGGCTTGAGTTGCTGCGCCATCTCACGAATGTTTGGCAACGTGTGGAAACCGTAAATAGAAATGAACGCAACATAAACAGGCTGCCAACACAACAAATCCCACGTTCTCGTCAACCAATACGCTTTTCCCGCTTCCGGATGAGCCTCAGACAACTGTTGGTAAAGGCCTTGAATGATCGGATTGATATCGTTTTCGATATGAATAACTTCTTGCCCTATTTCGCCAATATCACCGTGAAGGTAAGGCGTAATCTCACTCGAAGTTTGAAATAGTTGCGGGAAAAATTGCTCAGACATGATGGTTTATTGTTGGTGTAGTCATTCTGACACCTTTATACCCAAGCACTAATCGCAATGCAAACTATTATCCTTTGTGTTTACATAACAAGAGGCTATTCTCATCTGTGGTCTCTGCCTCTATTTTCAAGCTCTTTGCGCCCGTAAGGTCTGGTTACGTATGCGATGAATAGCAACAAACTCTTAAACCTCTTCGCATTTAGCGCTGACATGATCGCAAAAATACACAGCATAAAAACACCCTGATAAAACTGTGTTAACAGTTTCCCTGTGTAGCGTGAGTTATTGCCAATAATTGAATATTGCTGTTTCTTATCCAAAGGAGTGTGAACAACATGAAGTATTTTCTTTCTGAATATCGGGACAATGTAATTAAGTAATTTGGCTATATAGCCCCCTGTTTTGAATAAGGAAATCCACATGTTGTATCTTGAGTTTCTATTTTTGCTCGTGATGCTGTATATCGGCTCACGTTATGGTGGTATAGGCCTTGGGGTCGTATCTGGTATTGGTTTGGTGATTGAAGTCTTCATCTTTAAGATGCCGCCAACCTCCCCTCCTGTCACCGTTATGTTGATAATCTTGGCAGTGGTAACATGTGCATCCATTCTTGAAGCGGCTGGTGGTTTGAAATACATGCTGCAAGTTGCCGAACGTGTGCTTCGTAAGAACCCAAAACGCGTCACCCTGATCGCTCCTTTTGTTACTTACTTTATGACCTTCTTGCTCGGCACAGGTCACGCGGTTTACTCCATCATGCCAATCATTGGCGACGTTGCACTGAAAAACGGCATTCGTCCGGAACGTCCAATGGCAGCCGCTTCCGTCGCTTCGCAAATCGCGATTACGGCCTCTCCAATTTCAGCGGCAGTCGTTTACTACTTGGCACAACTCTCTGATATTCAGCACGAGATCACTCTGCTTTCTATTTTGCTCGTTACTGTTCCAGCGACGCTATTCGGTACGTTGCTGATGTCACTTTACAGCCTAAAACGCGGTAAAGAACTGGAAGACGATGAAGAATACCAAGAGCGTTTAAAAGATCCGGTGTGGCGTGAAAAGATCCTCAACACCACTGCAACGTCTCTTGATGAAGTGCTACCAACAAGTGCTCGTAACTCTGTGTTGCTGTTCATCGCTTCTATCTTGGTTATCGTCGTTATCGCGATGTGGCCGGACATTCGTACCATAGTGGATGGCGCGAAACCAATCAGCATGGCCGTTGTGATTCAAATGATGATGCTCTGCTTCGGCGGTATCATTTTGCTTGCAACCAAAACTGACCCACGTGACGTACCAAACGGCGTTGTTTTTAAATCCGGTATGGTGGCAGCGATTGCTATCTTCGGTATCGCCTGGATGTCAGATACTTACTTCCAATACGCAATGCCTCAGTTCAAATCTGGCATCGTTGAGATGGTAACCAGCTACCCCTGGACGTTCGCGCTTGCGTTGTTCATTGTATCGGTTGTGGTGAATTCTCAAGCAGCGACTGCACGTATGATGTTGCCTGTCGGTCTTGGCTTGGGTCTGGATCCTGCACTGCTTATCGGCCTAATGCCTGCGGTATACGGTTACTTCTTTATTCCGAACTACCCTTCAGACATCGCGACAGTGAACTTCGATACGTCAGGTACCACTAAGATTGGTAAGTGGTACTTCAACCATTCATTTATGTCGGTAGGTTTGATTGGAGTGATTGGTGCTTGCTGTCTGGGCTACTTGTTAGGACAAATGATCATTCCTTCATAATTAGCCAAATCAACAATAAATTAGAGGCGAGTCATTGTACGTTAGCGTAAAGCCTGAATGACTCGCCTTTTCTTTGTCACGTTAGTGATTACAGTAAGAAGTCATCATCAATCGCGACAAAGTTATCTGCACAATCAATCAGAGTTTGGGATGTTAGCTTAGGCACACCATAAACGGTCACCGTTTTATTGAAGCGCTGCTGAATTCGTTCCACCAGAAGACTAAAGTCCCCATCTCCAGAAACGAGAATCACTTCTTCAACTTCAGGGGCAATTTCAATCGCATCAAGAGTAATACCGACATCCCAGTCGCCTTTCGAGCTGCCGTCACGACGCTGAATATAGGGTTTAAGCATTACCTCGAACCCAACACCGCGTAAAATGTGATGAAACTGACGCTGTTTTGGATCGTTACTCGCGATGGCATAAGCACGAGCACTCACCACCTCTTTCCCTTGCGTCGCAACATACCAAAACTGGTTGTAATCAAAATTACTGCGATAAGCTTCGCGACAGGTGTAATACACATTCTGTACATCAACCAAAATGGCGATCTTTTGTTTTCTTTCTGAATTCATCTTTTCTACGCTTGATTTATTTGCTGCCTACCCTAAGTCAGTTTTGGAAAAAGCACAATGAGCCAATTCCACTAAACTTAACGTATAAACGGTATTTGGGTTTCTAGGGGAACTGTCATGGGCGGAAAGTTACTAGTGATACTACTTTCTTGTATCTTGTCATCGACAGCATTCGGTTATCCAGCACATTCAAAGTACTGGCCGCATCGGAGTGTGCTTTACTTCGCTCCAGAAAACGATGAATACGTTAAACAATTCTTACTAGAAACACTTATGAATGAATGTGAGTTGGAAGACAGAGATGTGGTCACATTAGTCATTACAGAACAAGGCTATACGTCTCCAGCTTGGCTCAAAGAAGAATTTGATTTGAAAATGCTTGCCAAGCTGTATGAAATTGAAAAAGGTTCACATACCGCAATTTTACTTGGTAAAGATGGCCAAGAGAAATACCGATGGGGCGCAGAAACGGATTGGCCATTTATCAACAACTTGATTGATCAAATGCCAATGCGTAAGCAAGAAATGCAGAGACGTCATAGCCCCTGCAAAATCTAACCATTAGACGAACTTATTTTCTAAACCAGTCTAGTTTGTTGTGCAACTGAGTCACGCTGCCAACGACGATCAATGCTGGACTGATCGCCTTCTCAGCCATTTCAGAAAGTTCGTTCAACTTTCCTTGGAACACGCGCTGCTCTGGGCGCGTACCGTTTTCAATAATGGCGCATGATATCTCAGGATCTAACCCGTGAGTGACCAGCTTATCCATAATATGGCCGCTTTGCTTCAACCCCATATAGAACACAAGTGTGTTGTTGGATTGCGCTAGTGAATGCCATTCAATCTCACGACCATCTTTTTGTACATGACCAGTGATAAATTGAACGCTTTGTGCATGGTCGCGGTGTGTTAATGGAATACCAGCATAAGCCGTCGCGCCCGCCGCCGCCGTAATACCCGGAACCACTTCGTATTTGATACCAAATTCGGCTAGCTCTTCCAACTCTTCACCACCACGGCCAAAGATAAATGAGTCCCCACCTTTTAGGCGCACAACGCGTTTACCTTCTTGCGCTTTCTGCACCAAGATTTGATTGATCTGGTCTTGTGGTACGCAGTGAAAATCGAGCTTTTTCCCGACATAAATCATCTCGGCGGATACGTGTGCTAACTCTAGAATCTCTTTAGATACCAATCGGTCGTACACCACAACTTCAGCCGCTTGAATCGCTTTCAAACCTTTGACCGTCAGCAAGTCTGGATCGCCCGGACCCGCACCAACTAAAGAAACAAAGCCGCTGTTTAAAGATGAGTTTGCAGTAGTCATATCAATGCCTATCGGAAATTTGGATATAAAGAGTAACACTCACGTTATTAACTTAAGGTTTAAACTACCCCAAGGAGTTATTACTTTTTATAGCTAAATCAATACAATATCTATGAAAGTTAAATGAGTTGAATAGCCCCACCCGCAAAAGATAGGGCCATATAAAGCGGTTTATTTTGCGATTGCCGGCTCTGCGTTTACTTCTTCTTCAGCTACGCAGATAGAAGGCGCTGTTTTCGCATGAGTTAGATACAGTGGCAGACAAGTCATTACGAGACCACCAACGATATTACCTAGGATGGTTGGGATAAGGTTGAAGTTCAACCAAGTCGCGATACCAAAATCCGCACCTAGAATCATACCCAGTGGGAATAGGAACATGTTTACCACGGTGTGCTCGAATACTAGCGCGAAGAAGATGAAGATTGGGAACCACATCATCGCTACACGACCAGATACTGAACGTGCCGTCATGTTGCCGATCACGCCTAGGCACACCATTAGGTTACAGAAGATAGCGCGTACAAAACACGTGATCCATCCGTCCATACCCATGTTTTCAAAACCAAGGCTACGTGCGGTAGAAACTGCCACAAATTTCTTCGCTACTGCGTTCAGTTCTAGAGAGAAGTTACCGGTTAGTGAGATAGCCACTAGGTAAGCCACAATTAGAGAACCGATAAGGTTACCCAAGCCTACAAGACCCCAACAACGGAAGATACGACCCCAAGTGATACCAGGACGGTTTGCAAACTTAGCCAAAGGAGCAAGACCAAAAACACCTGTGACAAGGTCGTAACCCATCACACTGAGAATCACAAAGCCCACAGGGAAAACAAGCGCCCCCACAAGGCCAATGCCCGTTTGTACAATCGCGGTAATAGCAACCACCACTGCAAGAGACAGAATAACGCCTGCCATCGTGCCGCGAAGCAGAAGATCTCGTGTGCTGGTATTAATTTTCGCTTCACCCACGTTGATCATGGTTTGCACGAATTCAGCAGGTTTAAAGTCTGTAGACATGAATGTGTCCTTATTCAAAATTGAAAGTTAAAAAGTTAAAGATTGAATAGAGAAAGGCTTCCCGTTGACACCCACTGCTGTCGACATCATCTCGCTTCCCTGTTCCCCAAAGATGACGCTTGGAAAGCCTTTGTCTATTGAATCTAAGTACTCAGTGCATTCCCTCCCCTTAAGGAGGAGGGAATGCAAACCAAGCTTATGCAGAAATTTCTACTTCACCGTTGGTTACGCGCGTTTTGTACGCTTTCACGTTAAAATGCTCGTCTTCCATACAAGCACCTGTTTTCAGGTTAAAGCGTTGCTTTTTAAGTGGGCTTGCTACCCAAAGTTCGCCTTGGTGCTCACAAATCAAACCGCGAGAAAGCACGTTTGATTGGAAGAACGGGTCTGTGTTGCTGATCGCCAGCACTTCTTCTGCTTGTGTTGGGCGGAATACCGCAACTTGCTGACCATCAACCAGTGCACAAACGCCAGTGCCCGGTACGATGTCGTTGATTTGGCAAATCTTTTCAAATGACATGTTCAACCTTCCCTTATGCTTCAGTGATCGCTACGTGTAGGATGTCGCCTTTCGCTTCAGGATGTTTCTCCGTGAAGGTCGCTGGACGATGCTGTTCGCGCTCTTGAACAAACACAACATTGTCATCGCGCTTGTCAGAGTTGATGAAGTGTGCGAAACGAGTCAGTTGTGATTCGTCATTGATGGTTGCAGTCCACTCACACTCGTACTCGTCTACAAGCTTCGCTACGTCTGCTTCTAGTTGAGCGTTAATGCCAAGTTTGTCTTCAACAATCACTTCGCGTAGGTAGTCAACGCCACCTTCCATGTTTTCCATCCAAACCGATGTACGTTGTAGTGGCGCAGCAGTACGGATGTAGAACATCATGAAGCGGTCGATATACTTGATTAGCGTTTCTTTATCTAGGTCACTTGCAAGTAGGTCTGCGTGACGAGGCTTCATACCACCGTTACCACATACGTACATGTTCCAACCTGCGTCAGTCGCGATGATGCCAAGGTCTTTACCTTGTGCTTCCGCACACTCACGAGTACAGCCAGAAACACCGAACTTCATCTTATGAGGTGTACGAATGCCTTTGTAACGGTTCTCGATGTAAGAACCTAAACCAACAGAATCTTGAACGCCGTAACGACACCACGTTGAGCCAACACAGGTCTTCGCCATACGAAGTGCTTTTGCGTATGCTTGACCTGTTTCGAAACCAGCGTCGATAAGCTTACGCCAGATCTCTGGAAGATCGTCTTTTTGAGCACCAAACAGACCAATACGCTGAGCACCGGTTACTTTGGTGTATAGATTGTATTCAGCAGCAACGTTCGCTAGCGCACCCAGTGCTTGAGGCGTTACTTCACCACCCGCCATACGTGGGATCACAGAGTAAGTACCGTCTTTTTGGATGTTACCTAGGAAGTTATCGTTCGTGTCGTGCAGCTTAACCAGTTGTGGCTTAAGAATGTGCTCACCCCAGCAAGACGCCAAAATAGAGCCCACAAGTGGTTTACATACTTCACAGCCGTAACCTTTACCGTATTTCTCCAGAAGCTCATCAAACGTTTTGATCTCTTCAATACGGATTAGGTGGAACAGCTCTTGGCGCGAGTAAGCAAAGTGCTCACACACGTCGTTTTTCACTTCGATACCAGATTTAGCAAGCTCGGCGTTGAGTACTGAAGTCACTAGAGGAATACAGCCACCACAGCCTGTACCTGCGCCAGTCACTGCTTTGATGTCACCCAATGTGTGGTGACCATCAGCAACCGCTTGAGCGATCTTGCCTTTGGTTACGTCGAAACATGAACAGATCACTGCGCTTTCTGGTAGTGCATCCGCACCGAGTGCTGGTTTCTCAGCACCTGCGTGTGCAGGAAGGATCAACGCATCTGGGTGTTCTGGTAGGTCGATTTCGTTCAACATTAGTTGAAGCAGATCGCCGTAATCAGACGTGTCACCTACTAGTACTGCACCTAGCAGCTTCTTGTTGTCTTCAGAAACGATAAGACGTTTGTAAACTTCTTGCTCTTCGTTTTGGTAAACGTAACTCTTACAACCTTCAGTGCGACCGTTCGCATCACCGATAGAACCTACTTTCACGCCCAACAATTTCAGCTTCGCAGACATGTCAGCGCCTTCGAATTTGCTTTCTGTGTTACCTAGTAGGTGATCAACGGCAACCGTCGCCATCTTGTAACCCGGAGCAACAAGACCGTAGAACATGTCGTTCCAAGACGCACACTCACCAATAGCGTAGATGTTCTCATCAGAAGTCTGGCAGTGGTCGTTGATGGCAACACCACCACGAGGGCCAACTTCTAGCTCCATTTGACGAGCTAGTTTGTCTTGTGGACGAATACCTGCAGAGAATACGATGAAGTCTGTTTCTAGCTCTGAGCCGTCAGCAAAACGCATAACATTGCGTGCGTTTGTGCCTTCTGCCGCAATCTCAAGCGTGTTTTTGCTAGTGTGAACGTTCACGCCCATGCGCTCGATTTTTTGACGAAGTTGGTTACCACCAGCTAGATCAAGTTGCTCAGCCATTAGCTTTGGTGCGAACTCAACAACGTGCGTTTCTACACCTAGTGCTTTCAATGCGCCTGCCGCTTCAAGACCTAGCAGACCACCACCGATAACCACGCCTGATTTGCTGTTTTTCGCACACGCTTCAATCGCTTTTAGATCTTCGATCGTGCGGTAAACAAAACAGTCTTTGCTTTCATGACCTTTGATAGGCGGGACAAATGGGAATGAGCCTGTAGCAAGAATCAGCTTGTCGTATTGAACTTCACGGCCAGTGCTTGAGTAAACAATGCGGTTTTCACGGTTAATGTTAATCGCACGTTCACCGATCAACATATTGATGCCGTGTTTCTCGTAGAAGCCTTCTTTCACTAAAGAAAGTTCATCTGCAGTGTGGTGAGAAAAGTAAGAGGAAAGGTGCACACGGTCGTATGCGACACGAGGTTCTTCACAGAAAACGGTAATCTCCATATTAGAGATATCAGCTTTCTCGACTAAGTCTTCAATATAACGGTGCCCTACCATACCGTTACCGATGACTACTAGCTTCAACTTGCTCATTATAATTCCTAAGGGTTAGGTTCTTATCACTGAGCTCATTGTTAATTGTGAAAGAAAATTAATACATGATGTAAATCAATTACAATTTCAAACTACCCTAAAGGGGTAGATGAACGTTTTTATCTTGATATTGAAGAATAAAAGGTAATTTATTAACGGATGTTGGTAGTTTTTACAAAATGAGATAACCGCAGTCATGCTCATAAAGGGCTATACAGTTTTGGCTTTTACAGAATGGCAATGATTGTCGAGTTAAACCACGCTAACGATAAACCCTGCTTTGTTTAAAAACAAAGCATTCGTTTTAACCTAGCAGTTTCAAGGCTATTAAAGGTGAACAACTGAAGTGACTGAAAGTTTTAGAAAAATCAAGTCTCACAACAAAAATCTTTTACTAGCTAAGTCGCACTATAAAGACTAGAATCTGATTTAGTTCATATGGAATAAAATCCATATGATTGATACCGTAATTGACATATAGAGTGCCGTCCCATGTTTGTGAGGCGGCCTTTTATTTGGGAGTCATAAAATGTCAGAAAACAATTCTATCTACATTTCAAGCTTAGATATGAACCGAATCACGGCTTTGTTGGATAAAATGCCAAACATCGCGGCGGAGCTTGTTGAGCTAGAAGCAGAGCTAGACCGTGCGACGGTTCTTGAGCCAGAACAAATGCCAGATAATGTGGTCACGATGAACTCAACTGTAGAGTTTAAATTTGCAGGTGAAGATAGAACCATGACAAAGACACTGGTTTACCCATCTGAGCTGAAAAGCAGTGATGATATTTCCATTTTTGCGCCCGTAGGCAGCGCACTGATCGGTTTGTCTGTTGGTCAAAAACTTGAATGGCCAATGCCAAATAATCAAGTGAAGACAATTGAAATTGTCGATATCACCTACCAGCCTGAGCGTTGTGGTGCACTAAACCGCTAACCCTCAGTAGTCCCGGTGCAAAGGCCTCATTTATGACTTTGCACCAGGAGAGCCCCTCGCTTATCCCCTATTTCCTTCTTTGTTTTTCCAAGCATTTACTTTGCTGCTCTTAAGTAACATCACCGATTCTTTATTATTTACCGCATATTCAATACCTATATCTCCAAGCTCAATCATAGAAATTGCAAAGTATTTTTCGTATATTGTCGCTCCGAAAACGACGTAAATTATGCGCAAAATGGAAGAATATCTAACTCGAATTGCCTGCTTAGAAAAAGAAAATGAAGAGCTGAAGCGGAAGAATGCGCGACTACAAGAAAAGTTGAATGCTGCACTCGACAGTAATGGACTGTGTTTGTGGGAGCAGCATATTCCTTCAGGTACTTTGACGATATTCAATATGCAGTGGGGCAAAATGCTAGGTTATCAGCCCCATGAGTTAACCGCGACGGTTGAAACGTGGAAAAACAATCTCCACCCTGAAGATTATGATCTTGCGGTGGGTGCATTTGAAGATCACCTAGCTGGCAAAACCGACCTTTATGAGGTAGTTCATCGCATGATTCATAAAGACGGCAGTGATAGTTGGGTCTACGATCGAGGGCGCATCGTCGAGTATGGTTCTGATGGCGAACCACTACGCATGATGGGCACTCATATCGATATTACAAAAGAAAAGCGATATGAGCAGCAACTGGCTAAGTTAGCTTCGAGTGATCCATTGACCGGACTGTTAAATAGAAAAGCAATTGAGGAAAACTTTAATCATCAACCTCAAACCAAGCCGTCTCAGCAGTCTGCCTTAGTGTTTGTTGATATAGATAATTTTAAAGCAGTTAACGACCAGCTAGGCCATCATACTGGTGATACTCTCCTCATTAATATCGCCAATAGCTTAACAGAGCTTGCGCCAAGCAAGTCTCAAGTCGGACGCATAGGAGGAGATGAGTTTGTCGTTTTAAGCTCTTATTCAAATCAAGAAGAAATATCTCAACTTTGTGATCGACTCTTAAGTTCCATCATTCCTGCGATAAATCAGGACTTAAATAAAGTAACGATTGGAATGAGCATCGGTGTTTGTCTATTTGATAAAGGAAAACAACAGTTTAATGAAGTTTATCAAAAAGCCGATCATGCAATGTATGAGATAAAGAAAAATGGCAAAAATGGCGTTGCCTATATCCAGATATAATAATTCTCTTGTTTTTTTTTGAAATTAATATTTCTTTAATTTGACAATTTTCTCTACGGAATTGATAGCGTCTTATTTTTTTAATAAGTCATTTATATAGGAAACAAAAGAAATAACAAACAATTAAGAGTGTTGCATACTACACGGTGTAATATTATTACTGTCTTTGTGACTGCTTTTGTTGCATACAATATTATTTCTTATTATTTTTATAAAAACCACTAGTAAAAAGTAGTTAAACATTATAATTCATAAACTTATAAAAACCGAAATGCATGGTTGAATTTTAACCACCCCTTCTGCTAATATCTCGCCTCGTGTTTAAAAGTAATAAACACACACAAATATAAAACAAACTTTATAAAACATAATGCACACTTGATAATTACTGGTTCTATTTGGGTAGAGCTCGGTATTTATTTTATTTAAAACATTATGAATTTGTAATTTCATTTAATATCAAAATATTAAGTAGGTATATAAATTGAAGAAGGTCATCCTCCCTCAATTGGGCTTTGTTGCGTCAAATTTACGCTTGCTAGCTCTTGGCTTTGTAACCCTCGTGTCAGCATATTCTTTTTCATCAGAGGTTTATGCTGAGCAAGTGGCTAGTGGTGAACAAAAAACATTAGTTGTACTCGTCAATTTCCAAGAAAACCCTCAAGAGATCCCGATCTCTAAAGAAGACGCCCATCATGTTGTTTTTAATACCGTTAGCGACTTCTATTCGCAAATGTCCCAGGGGCAACTTTGGCTATCTGGTGATGTTGCTGGAACATTCACCTTACCGATATCAAACCAAATTTGCGATGATGATGCTGTAGCAGCGGAAGCCAACAAAATGGCTGAAACTGCGGGATATCAACTATCAAACTATGACCGTTTTATCTACTTAACAACCAAAACTGGATGTGCATCAGAAGGCTCTGGTAGTCAAGGAGTAACTCCCTCTAGAGCGTCAATAAATGCGGTTTTCGAGCCTCGAGTTATCGCCCATGAATTAGGACATAATTTTGGATTGCATCACGCTTCCGCACTCGACTGTAAAGACGGTACGTTAGCTGGTGATTGTCGTGTCATAGAGTACGGTGATAGCTACGATACAATGGGTAACTACGATATGGGTTACTTTAGCGCCTTCCAATTGGAAAACTTAGGGTGGCAGACCTCCCCTGCTCAAATCATTTCTAGTGATGGTGTTTACTCTATTGATGCCTATGAAGACTTTGAAAGTACTTCATCAAAAGTTTTAAAAATCCCAAGAGGTACCGATCCAATTACAGGTCAGCGCCAATGGTTTTACGTTGAATATCGACAAGCTCTTGGCTACGACAGCTTTTTACGTGACCGTTCGTACATCGTATACCGCCAAGATGTGACAGAAGGTGTGGTTGTGCGCCTAGCGACAGACGGTGATCTTAAAAGTAGCCGCTTGCTACACATGAAGCCTGACTCCACTTTCAAACAATTATTTGGGAGTAATGACTGGGAAGACCCTGCTCTTCCAATTGGTGGAACGTTCACCGATCCAAAAACAGGCGTGTCGATTACTTTGGAAAGTGCTAATGGTCAAAACGCACAGGTCAGTGTCATATTTGGTGGTGAATCCGGGCAATGTATTGCGACATCGCCTCTACTCTCTCTAACCCCACTATCAGGTTCTGATGCTAATGCCGGAGAAACGTTAGCGTATAATCTTAAAGTGACGAACCAGAACAATACAGAATGTGCAGACGCGACCTATACAACGGCTTTAAGCCTTCCTGACGGATGGAATTATGACGCAAGTGCCTTGACGGTTCCTTCCGGCATGAGTGCAGAAACGACGGTCATGGTTACGTCAAACAGCGATGCTCAGCCGAACTCTTACAGCATAACCGTTGACGTTATAGATGCTGAAAATGAACAATCAGCCAAAACCGAGCTATCTTACACAGTGTTATCTGAGTCAACGTCACCACTTGAGGCGGTGAATGATAGCGTAACGATCAGTGATAAATCCGTCGTTCGCATCGAGCAGTTAAATAATGACTCGTTTGAACAATCGACCTCTCTTGCGATTACGGTCGCTAAGCCAAACAAAGGCAGCGCCCGTGTACTGAGTGATGGCTCCATTGAATACACACCTTCGAAGAAGTTTAAGAATAATGATTCATTTACTTATACGATCAGTGACGGTCAATCTTCTTCAACCGCGACGATTAGTATCACCTTACAATCGACTTCTGGTGGGAATGGTGGTGGAAACGGTAAAGGGAAACCGAACTAAATCACGAAATTCATATGAAAAAGCCTAGAGAATACTCCAGGCTTTTTATTCACATGACGTCAATTAGTTGCTTGGTGCAGGACAAATATCACAGTCTGCAGAAGCTGTATTCGTCGCTTGAGTATTATCGATTTTCAAGAAACCAACCGCCGTCACAGTATCACGGAAAGATTGTGTTTCTGCATTGCTAAATGCCGTTGGGATATAACTACCAGTATAAGACTGACATTGATCCGAAGCGAGTTCGATATTATCCACTACTGTCACGTCATCAGAAGCATCCTCAGGCGTACCTGAGTCATCCACAACAGAAACATTCACTAAAGTAAGTCCAGGCGTTGTGTTACATACCATTCCCGAGAAGCTCACTTCAGCAATGATACCATTTTCAGTAAGCTTGAAGCCGCTTTCACATGATTTCGTTACACTAATCATTGGAGACAAGCTCAATGACTCACATGGATCACTTGCGGTATCACTAATGGTCGCTTGGCCACCCGGAGTCGCAGCTGCTGTGACTTTCACCGTATTAGTTAGACCATTGCTTGTACTTTCAAAACTGCCGCTGTATGAAGCACTGTCACCTGAAGCAATGGCACCTAAGCTATGTGTAGTACCTGCTTCTAAATCCTCTACAACAACATCGTAGAGCGTACCGACACCATCATTAATCACGTCGCCGCTGTATGAGTAAACGTAACCATCTTCTGTTTCATTCACGACCGCTTGATTACATGTTTTAGTGATATCAACACTACACAACTCAAAGTCACCAACCACAAAGTCTTTCAACTGAGCGGTAATACTGCTTGATGCTCTTGTTTCGGCTGCAAATGAGCTAAAACAGGTGTCTGTTTGTAGAAGTTCAGTAAGGTTTACACCACCTTCAAAGAAGGTTTCTGGAGGGAAGACATTTTCGACACCACTTTTTGGCGTATACGCCCATGGTGCAGGTGAGTCAGTTGTATTGGTTGAAGCACACACATCTTGCGCGCCTGGTGAACACAGTGCATTTGTCTTAACTTTCAAACGTAAGTTTGTCGCAGCACACTGACCATCTTGTGGATCATTGTTAGCAGCTTTCGCACAAGTTGTGTCCCATTCAAGAACCAAAATTTCAGGGCCATCGTTTGCCCCTTGCAAATAATTCACCTGAATCAAAAGGTCTCCAGCAATATGTTGACCCGTGAATGTACCGTCAGGGTTCAGACCCACTGAGTCTTGATAAAACCAAAAACCTAAGAAGGCATCACCGCTGTTACCGAAACGGTCTGCACCAAAGGTGAGTACTAGATCATTGTCGATAATATATGCTGCCGCATACGCATGAAGAATGTCCCCTTTATCAAGTACCGTACCAGTCTTCCAACCAAGTTCCGGTATGTCTTTGATGTCTTTATTACCACCAGTAAATATTGTATCCGGTGTTGCCGTGTCATTCTCAAAGCTAAATACTTGTGCTCCGCCGATGTTTGGCGGCGTTGACCAGTCATCTGGAGCACCTACTCCAGAGTCATCTATCGCATTAGCATTTGCTTCTAACTCAAACACGCCATCTGTTGGTGTTGCAAATGCAGAGCTACCTATTAGCAAGCTTGTAAATATTGCATAAAGAAAGCTCTTCATCGTATGCCAGATACCTGACTTACAAGAATTCATAACCTACTCCTTAGAACGCTTCTAAAGCTAGACGAAGGTCCCTATGTCATTAATTGCCTTTTAAGAAAAAGTGAAAGCGAGATACAACTTTCGTTTCGAGCTCGTATAACGCATAGAGCATGCCACCACTTAAGGTTATGATTTTATTAAACTAAATATTTTCAACAGCGAAGAGAATGAACAGAGTGTTCAATTTTAAAGAAAGAGAAAGAAAACAAAAGAGACAAAAAACCTACGATAACAAAGATATATACGTGTTCTAGGATAATGTTACAGATTGACACTTTATTGTTTACACCTGTGACAGATGCACAAAAGCGACGGTATTGAAACTGTCCACTATGAATATGAAATAGACGCTTACTCACCTGCCCCAACTAATGTGAAGGTGATGTGTAACACCTGTTTGCATAGTGTTACATCCTTTACACATCTAATTGAATACTCATTTAACTAAAACATATTCAGTCGTTTAGCGAATAAGTTTTAGCTCAATCATTTATGAAAATATAAACAAACTGTTCACCCCTCTGTACAAAAATAAAAAATAATCAACAAATACAAAAGGTTAAACATGGAACACTCTATGCTAGTCAACTGGCGCAGTTTAACTCTGTGAGAAAACTATCACGTATGTGGGCTCAAGGACGTAGCGAGCCCACTTACACAAGGAGGTTTTATGAAAACCATATTTAACTCTTGGTGGGGCAGTAAGAGTTACCGTTGTTCCACTTTATGTAGCCAGAATATACTTACAGCGATCAATATCAGCAGCATGTTTAAGCTGTTTACTTGGGTCATAGCGGTTAGCTTAGTGCTGAGCTCTCAAATTGTTTACGCATCCGCTGGCGACCCTTCAAGCCGAGGCGTGCAACCAATATTTGTTGAAGGGAATAACACCTGTCAACAATTACTTCCAGGGATCGATGGTTTGATAGAATACAAGCTTGAGCCAGTTACAGACGGCACTTTCGGTGATGGCATGCTTGAAGTGGTTATTGATCAACAACCTGGGGCAAAAACCTTCAGTTGGGATCAAGGTGATAGCCCTGTGATTATGCAAGCTATCTTCGTTAAAGGTGGTCCTGACGGAAACCTATATAACTACTTCACAGATGGATTATTGTATCAAGATGATGCCTTACTACATGCACCTGTGGGTAAAAACGGTAGATACTATGGCTTAAGTCATATTTCATTCTGTTACACACCAGGCGTACCAGACATTAAAATCACTAAAACTTGTACATTTGGTGATGTTGTCAATGGTAACACTTTGAAATACAACTATAAACTCACTGTAGAAAACACCGGTGACTTTGCATTGTATGATGTTGTGGCAACAGACACTACAGCCGTTGACAACGATATGGCTGCTGGTGACCATGTGTTCAATTTAGCGATGCTCGCCGTTGGACAAACGCAAGAGTTTAATGGTTCGTTTATTATTGACCAAAACGGTATCACTAACTATGCAGAAGTAAGCGCAGCACTTGAAACTGGTGGTGATGTTGCGGTTTCTGACAACGCAGATTGGGAATGCCCAAGCCAAAACATCCCTGGTTCATTGTCTCTAGAGAAAGACTGTAGTGTCGTCGTCGTGAATCGATTTGAAGATACTGGTATTAATGAATACGGTCTTCAAGTCAATTACAGTGGTAGTGTATGTAATACCTCCAATGTCACCATTGACGGCATTGTCGTAATCGACAACAAAGACTCGAATCCAATCCAGGTTGGTATGCTTGCGCCTGCTGAGTGTTACGACTTTACTGGTAACTACGAGCCAATCCCAGGAGATGGTGAAGGCCTTCCATTACCGGGTGAAGAAGTCAGAGCGTTTACAGATACTGTGGATGCGAGTGGTGAAACTATCTTCGGTAATGTTGTCGTAGAAGCGATAACAGCGTCTGCAGAATGTACGCTATGTCCAACTTGTCCAGAGCCTGTTAGCTGCCCTGAATAAGGCCTACTTACAACTTAATAAAACAACGCCTGACGTTAACTCGTCAGGCGTTTTCTTTCGAACTATATCGTTCTATTTATTCTTACCTTTTCCATTGTTACCAGAGTTGCCAGAATCGCCACCAGATGAGGACTCTAACTTCACTGAGACCTGAGCGGTCGAGCTGCTTTGACCATCACCTATGGTATAGGTAAAGCTGTCGTTATTTTTGAATTTCTTCTCAGGTGTGTAACGCAGGGTGCCACCTGATAACAGCTCTAGTCGCCCCTTACTTGGTCTAGTAAAAGAAACCACGCTTGCAGAGTTTTGCTCTCCAACAACATCGTTTGCCATCACATCGATAATCACCGACTGTTTCGAAAACATAGTCACCTGATCATCAACAGCAACGAGCTCTGGTGATGGCGAGATTTCAGTAGTTACAGAGTAATTCACGGATGCTGCGGTTTGCAGACTTGAGTCCTCCCCGTGCGTCACGATCATCTTCAAAGCATAGTCTTTATCACTAGCGTCAACCGAAGATACGACTGATATCATTACTTGTCCGGTTTCACCTGCTGCTAGCGTGATTGCATTGCTGCTTGCTTTCCAACCAATTGGCACTGACGCGTTCACAGAAAAACTGCTCGCTGAACAATCTGCACTATCTTTGTTAGTAATAGTGACCTGATATTGAACCTCA
Organism: Vibrio sp. JZG10; assembly: GCF_054064075.1. Taxonomy (NCBI): domain Bacteria; kingdom Pseudomonadati; phylum Pseudomonadota; class Gammaproteobacteria; order Vibrionales; family Vibrionaceae; genus Vibrio; species Vibrio sp. JZG10. The sequence goes on along the minus strand of NZ_JBSUGE010000002.1, from coordinate 186,293 downwards.
TCGCCGGCTGCAACCGAGTTGTTTGTTGCAGCTTTCGCAGTTACTGATGGAGCATTAACAGTACAAGTCCCGATATTACCGTTGTCAGAGCCGTCAAAGACAACGCTTACTTCGGCGATGCCGTTCGCTGCACTCACCAAACTCAATGTTACACCTGAGTCTGGGTCAGTATAGCTACCACCGACCGGCATAGATGGGTCAAACCAGTCATTTCGGCCAAAAACCGCACGATATTCAGAATCAGTTTTAAAGTGAAGCAGATTACTGCTGCGTCCATCGCCTTCTACAGCGCTTCGAATGATGATGCCATCCGTAACGTCCCCACGATAGAACGAGTAAGAACGAGCATCTAAAAAGTCGTCAAACCCAATAGACTGGCGGTATTCAATGTAAAACCATTTTTTTGCACCTGTAGAAGGATCAGTACCACGAGGTACTTTTATCGTAACTGGCTGATCACTAGTCGTCTCGTAATTCGCGATGGAGTAAGTACCATTTTGAGTAACTTCCAGTGTCTTTGAAGCGTGCTCTCCCTCTAGCCATCCTAGTCGCTCGCGCTGGAAAGTATTCAAATAGCCGATGTCTGGACCACCCATTACATCATAGGTATCACCGTATTCACGCAACGTACAGTTGTCTGAAAGCGTATGTTCGCCGCAATCAAGTGCACGAGAGTGATGCAAACCAAAGTTATGTCCAAGCTCATGAGCGATGTTCATCGGAGAAAAATCACCATTGATGTGCGCGCGTGAAGGCATGCCATCAATAGTTGCCGATCCAGCGACACCACATGCCGTTTTTGTCATCAAGTAAACAATACGATCGTACTCTTCAAGCTTCACTCCCGCAGCGATGGCTTCTTGATCCGCTGCATCTTGAACAGCGGTAAAATCACAAACCTGATTAGACAACGGTAGATTAAACCAACCCACGACTTTCCCAGATAGCCACATTTGCTCAAAAGAGCTTTCACGGTAGAAGTCATTTACTGTGCCAAAGATTAGATTATTTGCCTCTGACAAAGTTAATGGCTGCTCATTTGGGTTTTCTTTGAAGTTCAGCAGGATAACCAATGTATTTTGCTGTCCCGTCGTACTTCCTGCTGCACTGGCGTAATGGATGCTCTGTAAACAAGCGAATATTACTAATAAAAATGACAACCCTTTATTTAGGATTGTTCTATTTATTTTAATATTTTTTATCACTGCTTCACCTAATTTTAAATTAATAACTAGTTCACCTTCCCGCCAATATAAGCAGAAATGGTAGGGTAAAATGATATAAATTTTAGGCAATAAAATGCCCTAGCCTATAAAGCCAAATATGTTCCTATATACATCAACATGGTTATAAAAGGATAACCACCAAAAATATAAGAGCCGGAATCATAGCAAAGCAACCGGTCAAAATTCAACCAGAGCGATAAGTAATTTAGGTTAAGTTTGTGTAATAATAAATTTGTCCATTTTTGTCAGTTACTTAAAATAACCTTATGATTGTTTTATATGAACAAACTTTGTATTCAACAATGACTTTAATAAATCACTTGCACTACAGCCAATTTAAATCATTAAAAATCAAACAAGTAGAAATTGAACTAAAACAACCTCAATTTCATCGCATGAAATTATAACCTTTAAATTCATTAACTTAATAACGAGTCATTCGAATAATATACCTCAACAACTCTTGAGTAATATTATCCATCTTTAATTGTTAAATTTACGTTAAATTAAAGTAGTGAAAAGTTTTTTGCTCACCTAGTTTTATACTCGATTAAAAGACAGACTGAGCGATACAGTGCAATATCAACTAGAGACATATAGAGAAACAAGCAGGATATATGTGCAACTTTATTTTCAGTATTGAGCTAAAATCACGTGACAATATGACGCTATAGATAGCCATTCGGGAAAACTAGTTAAAGAATGATTAACTGATAATTGAGGTTGGTATTTGTACAAAAATTAATTATTCAATTAAAAAGTGTGTATTAGAATAGTTTGACAATACCAGATACTAAAAAACCGGCACTAGGCCGGTTTTTAGAAATAGTGGAGGCGCCTCCCGGAGTCGAACCGAGGTCCACGGATTTGCAATCCGCTGCATAGCCACTCTGCCAAGGCGCCTTTCTGATTTTGTATCTCTGATACCAAAGATTTTGATGGTGCCCCGGGCCGGACTTGAACCGGCACAGCGCGAACGCCGAGGGATTTTAAATCCCTTGTGTCTACCAATTCCACCACCAGGGCAACGCAATCATGCGATGGGTTAGACACCATCTGTCTCAGCGGCCTTTGCCGTGAGAACGAGGCGTACTTTAACGGATTAATTTATCTGGTCAACAAAAAATTAGTCTTTTTTATTCAAATGGTTAAAAAGCCAACTCAAACGAACAAAGGGCGATCATTTTGCTCACAAGAACATCAGCATGCTTTGCTCTCGTTTGCTTTGCTTCATCACTTCATGTCAACGAGGAATCGACAAGTCGCACAAATAGACAATATGGGTATAAACTTAACTCGTACTGCAGGGGACAAATAAGCGCTCATCATGTTTCGAAAGTCATCATTTCAATTACCGCTACATACTGATTCCGAACTCGACTTCGTAGTGCCCCACTTCTTACTTACTGAATTTGATTACGCACGCTCTCTGGAACAGGGGATCGTCCAAGACTTGGATCCTGAATATACACACCAGTATCGCGTCACACTGAGGCGCATACGCTCACTATGCGTACTACTTCGCGAACTGATACCTCCTTTTGAACAGCGTATTTTGAAACCTCATTTAAAAATAATGATGAAGAAAACAAATAAGCTGCGTGATTTGGACGTATTTATCTTGGACAAAAGCCAATACATTGAAATGCTCCCAAACCACAAACCCTCTCTTGAGCCGCTTTTTGGCTTTATAGAATCCGAACGTGCTTACGAACAGGCAAAAGTTGCGCGTTGGCTAGCGACAAAAGAATACACTATGCACTGCACTTTGGTCAGGAATAGTCTGCTGCGAAGTACACAACACGAACGAGTGGATAACAACGTACCAGCGTTACTCTTCGCAAGCCAAAAAGTCTCCGAACAATTTAAAAAGGTCGACAAAGCACGACGCAAGATCTCGGACAAAAGTCGTGACAACGTGATTCACTCGATGAGGATAAAGTGCAAAGCGCTGCGTTATTTGCTAGAAGGGTTTTCCGCACTCTACCCTTCCCCACAGCACAAAAACAACGTGAAACAATTAAAACTATTGCAAGACAAGCTCGGTGATTTTAACGACACTTCAAGTCAAATTGAATTTTTCACACAGGTCAAAGAGGCAGTAAACCTCAATAAACAAGATCGTAAGACCCTGAAAAAGCTGCTTAACGTGCTTAGTGAACATCACGATACTTCGCGCCAGACCATCTTAACGCACTTAGACCAATTTGAGGCTTTCATCCACGATACCAACACACAAAGCCTCTACCAGCACTAACCTAGGTTCACGTATTTTTAATATTCATTAATTACAGTCAGTCGTTAGGCTCCATAAAGAAAGATAACGTGAAACCATTAAAACGATACCAATATGAGCGCTATGCCGTACTCTGTAATCTCGCCTATCCTCGCGTCTTCAGACAAACTCAATACGGATTCGATCCTAATGGGCAACGAGTCATTAGAAATGAACACGGTAAGATTATGATTCGCGTGCTCTGGAGTAAAAAACAGAGTGAAGTGGTCGTAGTAATTAAAGGCTCACACAGTATCAGTGATTGGTTGTTAAACTTCGCGATGTGGACGAGAAGCTGTCGAAGGTTGGGACTGAATTACCGCATTCACGCGGGTTTCTATCATCTTCTGTTTCAAGAAAGTTTACCGAGCCGAAATGAAGATCGGTTGGGGTTGACCGTGATCGAGCGCCTCGAAGGTATCGTTGTACCGCTCATTCTTAGGGGAAAAAGAATCACCATTACTGGTCACTCTTCAGGTGGCGCGATTGGCAGTGTTTTTGCCGATTATATAGAGAAAAAATACCCAAAGAGCATTAAACGCGTTGTGACTTTCGGTCAGCCCGCAGTTGGAGATTGGACCTTTAAAAAACGCTACCGTTTGGGGCACAAAACTTACCGGATTTGTTGCGACATCGACATCGTGACATTCATGCCGCCAGTGCCTTTTCTCTATTGGCATGTAGGCAAAATGCTATGGTTGTATAACGGGAAAATATACGAGAATACGCCAACGTTCATTCGACTTGGACGTTCCCTATTTAGTTGGTTGATGCGACCATTCTCTTATCACTTTATGAGTAAATACATCCGCGATAAAGACTTCTTTGACGAACGCTGAGCTAAGTACCCTAAAACTATGATGTACAGGCACTAAAAAGCCGGACTTAGCCGGCTTTACGTTTTTGTGGTGAATTACAGAGAGGCAATTTCTTTTTCAAGTTGATATTTGCTATCTGTGACTATGCGCTCTAACACTTCAACGCGTCGCTTCAAGTCACCAATTTGCTTGTTAAGGTTATCTTGTTCTTCTTGGCTCATTGTATTACGTTCAGATATCTCCAAGGCTCTTACTTCTTTACGATGATTCAAGATTAACTTAATTATCCCGCCCCCAAATATGGCACCGAACACAATAGCCACAACCAATACATCAGCAATAGATTCCATTCTTCATCTTCCTCTAGATAATGCTCAAATATAAGTTACTCATTTGTTATATGAATATCAAATAACGTATTGATTCACTGCAAAGTTTCATCAAAATTTGCCTGTTCTGTATCAAAATCACAAGAATGGATTACTCAACGCTAACCCAAACCGAGACAGATCCACCATTTACAGGGAACTCAGCCCACCCGTTCGCATCTGTCCAAATGTCTTCAGTTCGGATGCCCAACTTGTCGACATAGCGTGTACTTGGCTTGCCCGTATACATCCACTTCGAGCCACCTGGTCCATCGCTCATGATCACTGCCATTGAATGTGGATGTTCTGCATCGCCCTCGCGAGTCCAGCCAATTACATCCCAATGGTCGAGATAAGAATGTTGTTTGCCATACGCATAGTCTTTACGCAGTGTTACGAGCTCTTCGATGTAAGGCACTTTGACCATATTGATGTCATGCCCTTTATCACTGTACTGCGCGCCGTAGTAATCTGCATAAAACACAGATGGATAACCTTCTTCACGCAATAAGATAAACGCGTAAGCGAGCGGCTTAAACCACCAATCGACCGTCGACTCCAACGCTTGCAAAGGTTGAGTATCATGGTTTTCTACTAAGGTTACTGCTTTGACTGGATTGTCCTTCATCAGCGTACCATCCATGATTTGACGCATATCGTAGCTACCACCCGATTTAGACGCATTGTAGAAGTTCATATGTAGCGGTGCGTCGAACAGAGACATGCTGCCAGAAGTTTTGGTGATAAAGTTATGCAGCTGATTCACATCGTAGTTCCAGTACTCTCCGACCGTGAAGAGTTCTTTCCCTGTTTTCCAACGTAGGTGATCAATCCATTCTTGAAGATATTGGTATTTGATGTGCTTCACCGCATCCATTCTAAAGCCATCAACACCAGTCATGTTGATGTACCACTCACCCCAATCTTTCAGTTCTTGTTTAACTTCAGGATGATCCATGTCTAAGTCAGCATACATAAGGTAGTCGTAATTCCCCTTTTCAGAACTGACTTCCCAATCCCATGCCTTACCTTCACCTTTGAATTTAAAAATGGCTTTTTCTTTACCTGCATCGTCCCAGTCCACGCCATCAAAATGGTACCAAGTCCAATGGAAGTTAGAGTACTTGTCGTTGCGTCCAGGGAAATCAAACTCCACCCACGCTTCAATCCATTTATCACCAAGTTCAATGTTGCGGTTGTTCCAATCTACCCGCTTAGTATCAACCCAAGATTTCCCATCTGCACCACCACGGTGGTTAAACACCACGTCACCATAAACCTGGATATTGTTATTGTGAGCGGCATTGATAGCGCTAAGATACTGATCTTTGGTGCCGTATTTGGTGCGCACTGATCCTTTTTGATCAAACTCTCCCAAGTCGTACATGTCATAAACGCCGTAGCCGACATCATTACTGCCACCCGCTCCTTTGTATGCAGGTGGTAGCCAGAGCGCTGTGAATCCGTTTTCTGCTAGCGTTGGAGCGTTATTTTCCACTTGAGTCCACAGTGTGCCATCGTTAGGCACATACCAATGGAAATACTGCATCATTGTGCCATTCTCAGCAGCCAATGCAGATGAACTTAGCAACAAGGTTAAAGGTAAAATAGTGCGTTTTAATTTAAATGTTTTCATTATTTTTCTCTCACGTTAAGGACTAAAATCCTCTTTTCTGCTCATACACACCAAGCATTGCCAACGGTCACGCTAACCAAGTTGCTGCCTGTGATACAAAAAGTTCGGATTACAATCGAAGAGAAATTAGCACCAATCACCCTATACAATTATTGAGTTATTTAACATTTATAAAATCAATGACTAGCGCATTGAAAATATTGAATGGTGATCAAAACATGGGAGGAATTTAGAGAAGCGTGAACGAGTATAGATTGATGGATTTAAAACGAAGAAAGCCAGTCATTTAAGACTGGCTTTCGAAATAGTGGAGGCGCCTCCCGGAGTCGAACCGAGGTCCACGGATTTGCAATCCGCTGCATAGCCACTCTGCCAAGGCGCCTTTCTGATTTTTATATCTCTGTTACCAAAGATTTTGATGGTGCCCCGGGCCGGACTTGAACCGGCACAGCGCGAACGCCGAGGGATTTTAAATCCCTTGTGTCTACCAATTCCACCACCAGGGCAACGCAATCATGCGATGGGTTAGACACCATCTGTCTCAGCGACCTTTGCCGTGAGAACGAGGCGTACTTTAACGGATTAATTTATCTGGTCAACAATAAATTTTATCTTTTTGATTTAAGTGCTTAAAAAGCGATCCAAACGGTACAATTGGCATTCAATTAGGCCAAGAAATACTCGTTAGCTTTCATCAACTTTAAATCACACACATGTTGATGCCCGTAACTGCTTAGCTTGTAAACGCCTGACTAACGCGGATCGTAGTCACCACTCTCTTCAGCTCTGTAACATCTGTAATAATTGGAGTCCCTACTCTTGGCACTATTTCACACGCAATATCATATTTTGTTACCGATAACTTTGCATCGAATGTGGTCGTACCTTTATAAAATCATTGACATTTTTTATTTTCAAAAAAAAGCTCAATTCATTATCGAAAATATCAATAAATAATGATAGCTTACACTCGTTGCAGTAATTTAATGGACATATATCACATATAAGGACGTGGTTTACTTTGGCGACACACCATAAGAAAAACAAGGTATATCACTAATGTCTATCAAGAATCTTTCTATAGCGAAAAAGATATCGCTATCGTTTTTACTCATTGCCATCGTCAACATTGCGTTTGGCGTGTTTTTATCTACAGAGCTCAAAAGCATTAAATCTGAGCTTTTAAACTATACCGATGATACGCTTCCTGCTATGGAAAGAGTAGATTCGATCCGAGATCACTTGTCTCGCTGGCGCCGAGCTCAATTTGCTGCGTACACTTATGAAGACGCAGACCAAATCAGAAACAAAATTGCCAGCAACATTCGCGAACGTGAAAAGATCAGCAAAGAGCTCGATTCTTACGGTGAAACTATTTGGCCTGGCGAAGAGCAGCAAACTTACCAGCGTCTTATGCGTCAGTGGAAAAAGTACTTGGTTACTATGGACCAGTACAATGAAGCGATGCTAGCTAACGACAAAAGCAAGGCCCACCCTATTTTGGCGAACTCTTTGTCTGCTTTCGAAGCGGTTGACTCAGAGTTAGGCGAACTAATCCGTCTCCTTAAAGAAGCTATGGATAGCAACAAAACTCATATCCTGTCCTCTGTAAATGGATTGAGTAATTCTTCAATTGCGAGTAACGTGATTATTCTACTGATCATGGTAGGCATGACATACGTGCTGACTCGCCTAATTTGTGGCCCACTTAAACTTGTTGTTGAGCAAGCAAATGCCATCGCGACAGGTGATCTATCAAGTGACATTGACCGTAAAGCAATCGGCAATGACGAGCTTGGTGAACTGGCAGACGCGACCACTAAGATGCAAGATGACTTACGCCAAGTTATCGATAACGTGATTGCTGCAGTTACTCAGTTAAGCAGCGCTGTCGAAGAGATGAATCAAATCTCCGATATTTCTGCGTCTGGTATGAAAGATCAACAGCTGCAAATTACGCACATCGCAACAGCAATGACAGAAATGAAAGCGGCCGTAGCCGATGTTGCTCGTAACACTGAAGACTCAGCGAACCAAGCTAACGAAGCAAACCGTCGTACACAACATGGTGTTCGTGAAACGCAAGGCATGGTTGACGCGATTCATGAAGTTTCAAACGTAATTGGTGCTGCGGGCGATACTGTGGCAGAGCTTGAACAGCAATCGAATAAAATTAACGTGATCGTGGATGTTATCCGCGACATCGCCGATCAAACCAACCTACTTGCGCTTAATGCAGCCATTGAAGCTGCGCGTGCTGGTGAGTCTGGTCGCGGTTTTGCCGTGGTTGCGGACGAGGTTCGAACGCTTGCAGGCCGTACGCAAGATTCAACCAGCGAAATTACGTCGATCATTGAACAGCTACAATCGCTTGCAAAAGACGCGAAATCTGCGACAGAACTTTCTAGAACCAGTATCTCAGAATGTGCAGAGCAAGGCATTCAATCAAAACAGCTGATGAGCGACATTGAACACTCGATTTCTGATATCTCAGACATGGGCACCCAAATCGCCACGGCTTGTAACCAGCAAGACTCTGTTGCAGAAGAGCTTAACCGCAGCATTGAAAACATACACTTGGCATCTCAAGAAGTATCACAGGGTTCAGAGCAAACCGCACAGGCTTGTCGTGAGCTAAGCCAGCTGTCAATTTCTCTTAAAGATGTAATGAGCCGCTTTAAACTGAGTTAAACTCAGTGGATACCTTAGTTGATATTGAATCAACCTCGATTTGCACAAATTGAGTACAATCACTGAGGTATATTGAATCATGATCTTCAAAAATGCTCCAAAGCACTACTTGGAGCGTTTTACTTCGTCAGGTACTTTCCCCAAGTACTCAATAACATAACCAATACAAAAAACGCGTACGGAGACTTTATGCGCTTAAATAAAACCTTACTATCACTGACTATCGCTGCTGCAACCGTTGCTCCTGCGATGCAAGCTAATGCTGCCCCTCTTCAAATTAGCAACACTGTAGTAAAAGCAGAGCAAGTTCAAGGCGCTAACGCTTGGCTGGAAATAAACTTAGGTCAATTCCGCGATAATATTGAGCAGTTCAAGTCGCACATGGATGGCAAAACGAAAATCTGCGCCGTGATGAAAGCCGACGCATACGGTAATGGCATCGCAGGCCTGATGCCGACTATTATCGAACAACAAATTCCTTGCGTTGCCATTGCAAGTAACGCCGAAGCACAGACCGTTCGCGACAGTGGCTTTAAAGGCCAACTTATGCGTGTACGCTCGGCGGATATTGGCGAGATCGAAGCCGCAATCGACCTAAATATCGAAGAGCTGATTGGTACTGCAGAGCAAGCCAAAGCACTGTCTAAGCTAGCAGAGAAAGCGGATAAAGAAATCAAAGTTCACCTTGCTCTTAACGACGGTGGTATGGGACGAAATGGCGTTGATATGACAACAAAAGCGGGCAAACAAGAAGCGCTAGAAATCGCTCAACAAGCTGGCGTTAATATTGTTGGCATCATGACTCATTTCCCTAACTACAATGCAGACGAAGTTCGTCAAAAGTTATCTTCGTTCAAAGACAGCTCTGCATGGCTGATTAAAGAAGCGGGCCTAAAACGCGAAGATATTTTGCTGCATGTGGCCAACTCTTACACCGCACTTAATGTTCCTGAAGCACAGCTTGATATGGTTCGTCCTGGTGGCGTTTTATACGGTGATCTGCCAACCAACCCTGAGTACCCTTCTATCGTGTCTTTCAAAACACGCGTGGCATCCGTTCACCACCTGCCAAAAAATAGCACTGTCGGTTACGACAGCAGCTACAAAACGAGCAAAGAAAGCCTAATGGCGAACATTCCTGTTGGTTACTCTGATGGCTACCCACGAAAAATGGGCAATACGGCAGAAGTACTGATCAATGGCCAACGAGCAAAAGTTGCAGGTGTGGCTTCAATGAACACCACCATGGTTGATATTACAGGTATCAAAGATGTTGAGCCTGGTTCTGAAGTTGTACTGTTTGGCTCTCAGCAAGGCAAAACGATTTCGGCAGCAGAAATGGAAAAACATGCAGAGGTCATCTTCCCAGAACTATACACGGTTTGGGGTACTGCGAACCCTCGTGTCTACGTAAAATAAACCCTTTCAGTTGTTCGTAACAGAACGAAAAAGCGAGCCTCGTGCTCGCTTTCCTACTCATATACTAATCTGTAACAATCCGTGCTCTTCTCAATTGAACAGAGCTTACTATTTGCGTTGCGTTACTTTCCTAGAGCCCTAGCAAATGACAAACCCTCTAAACCCTTCATCTTAAAATCGTTCAGGTATACTTGTTTTTTATATAGCACTTAGTGTTTGAAAGCCCTTTCAATTGATGTTAAACATGAAGTTTACAAAAGAATAACAAACGCATTCATATGGCACTGCCCTTTTTGCCTGCTGGCTAGGTATCTCTATGACAGAAAATACTCAACATCTTCAGCGTTCCTCATCGGAGTTGCACGAATTTACCCGGATCGACGTGTGGAACGGTTTCACCCAACTTTTACCTCTGTCCATGTTTGTGGTCATATTTGGCCTCGCATTCGGTGTTGCCGCCGTACAAACAGGGTTAGATGTATTTCCCACTATGTTGATGAGCACACTGGTCTTCGCCGGTGCTTCACAATTTGCCACGCTAGAAATGTGGGGAGCAGAAGTACCTCTGATTCCAGTGCTTATTACTGTATTTGCTATTAATGCTCGTCACCTCTTGATGGGCGCTACGCTTTATCCATGGTTACGACAACTCCCACCGACAAAACGTTACGGTGTAATGCTGGTAGCATCAGACGCAAACTGGGCAATGGCACTCAATGCATTTGGTAGAAAAGAACCAGGTTTTGGTTTGCTTGTTGGCGGCGGCTTAGCGATGTGGTCGTTTTGGATTGTCGGCACCTGGATCGGCATTTATTTTGGTAACGCAATCAAAGACCCGGTGAGCCTCGGACTCGATATGGTTATGGGATGCTTCCTGCTGTCTATGGTGGTGGCAGGGCCGAAAGACTTAAGAATCTTTGCGATTTGGGCCACAGCAGCAGCCTCTTCTATGTTGGCGTATTGGTATTTACCAGAGAATAGCCACGTAGTGGTTGGCGCCATTACTGGTGGAGTCTTAGGTGCTTGTTGGAAGGAGAAAAAAGCATGAACATCGAAACGAGCGTAGGTGGCACACTGCTTATCATCATCGCTATGGCGTTAGTCACGCTCATAACCCGCTGGGGCGGAGTGTATGTTATGTCATTTATTCCAATTAGCGAACGGGTTCAACGTTTCATCACTGCGATGTCAGGTTCCGTATTAGTTGCCCTTTTAGCCCCACTAGCGGTTGAAGGTGATAACGGTGCTAGAGCAGCACTTTTTTCTACTGCTGTCGTCATGTTCATCGTGAAAAAGCCTCTGCCCGCAATTGCAGCTGGCATCATCGCAGCCGCCGCGGTACGCGCTCTTTAACCGTTGTTTCAACGCCGATACCAGTCATCAATAAAAAGCCCCAAAACACGAAGCCCTGATGTCACGAGTGTCATCAGGGCTTGTCTTATGCTCATTATTTTAACGATGATCAACGATATTAATCACGGTGAGATAGCACATTACGCACAGCAGTTACAATTGCGCTTGTATTTGTCCATTTTGCCAATACCAGGGTTAAAGGTGTTGGTTGGATCTAGCTCGTGGTAAAACTTCTGCAGCGAATTTTCAGCTTCGTACAAGTGACCCACATTATGTTCTGCTGGGTATTTAGCACCACGGCTATTGAGGTGTTCTAGCATCAGCTTTTTCATCAACTTCGTGTCGGTCCCTTTTTTGAAAATGTAATCTTGATGGAATACATAACACATAAAGTGACCATAATAGAGCGCTTGAACAAGGTTCTTACTCACCTCTTCCGGTAAAGTTTCTAGCCACTCTTCATCATTACGTCGCAAAGCGATATCAAGTGCAACGATGTCTTCTACGTCTTTTCGGTGAATCGTCTCGTAACGAATTGCTGCACCTGCTGCTGCAAAGCGATGTAAATAAGCTTTTTTACCCTCTTCCGGCGTACACTCGAAGAAATCACAGTCATCTTCAACAGCCCAAACTTCATTGAGGTATTTTTGCGCCTCAGCAATACCACTATCACTCATTTTTAATACCAGGTGATGCTCATACTTATCGCGGAAATCCAGCATTCGTTCTGGTAAATGTTGTGGGAACAACTTACTCGCGTAGTACAAAATGGTATCCGGCAGATATTTACTAACAAACGGGACGCGCTCTAAGAAATTTTCTACTTTAGCTTTAAGTGCAAACATTTTTGGCAGTTTATCTGTGCCTAATAAGTCGATGGATAAAAAGACGTCTTTGCCGTACTTCTCTGCCATGTTGAAGATATCTCGATGCAAGTATTCTCCCATCTCAGGCAAGTTCTCAAACGTAGATAAGAAATCTTTTCGCAGCTTCGTCAGTTTCGCAGGATCATTGGTGCCAAGGTAAAAAACCTGCTCTTTTTCGGGTACTGGGTAGCTATCAACTCGAACGGCGAAAACACCCAATTTACCAGCGCAGCCACTGGCTTCAAATAATCGACGTTCATCGGCATTAAAGCGAGAAGGAATGTCAGAAGTCACGTCTCGAACACGTTCATCGTATTCTTTGTCTGATGCCATTCGCTCGTCATGAATGATCTTCGCTGGGTCAAAGTTTCCTTCTTGCAGGTTTGTCAGAATTTCTTCTGGCGTTTCACCTAACCCTTCAATACCAAGGTGATTAACCAGGTGTAACTGGCCTTGCTTATCGACCTGCGCATAGATCGCCAGTTCCGTGTAAGCAGGACCACGCTTGACTAACGCACCGCCTGAGTTATTGGCGATACCACCAACCACAGTGGCACCTAATGATGAAGAACCGATGATAGAGTGCGGCGCTCGGTTCACCGCCTTCAATTCTTTTTCCAATGAGTGCAAACTTGCACCTGGCAAGCATACCGCCTGCTTACCGCCATCTAATAAGTGAATCTTCTTGATTTTGGTAATATTGATCACGACCACATCACGGTCATAATCATTACCACTTGGAGCTGAGCCTTCTGTTAAACCTGTTTTGGCAGCCTGCATAATAATAATGCAGTTTGCTTCAACGCACTGTTTAATTATCTTCCATTGTTCTACAAGAGTATTAGGAAACACGATAGCAAGCGCAGTGCCACTACCTGAGCGAAAACCTGAGCGGTAGTATTTTGTTTTAACCTCGTCGGTTAGGACATTTTCTTCCCCAACGATAGTTTTAAATTCGTCAATCAGCTGCTTTTGTTTCATATCCGTATCTCTCGTTATTGTACTTCGCTCACATCACCGTTTAGTGACGGTAATGGGCGTTTGAGCCACTATAAGCAGTCCATTTATCGGCGTCTATGTCAGGCAGGCGAGCAACACTTAGCCAACAGACAACAAACAAAATAATTCTTTTATTTTTCTGTCACTTATCTTTCACATTCGGAAAGTTTAACGCAAGAAACAGACCGTTTCTTAAAAGAAACAATAGCAAAACCATTTGTTAACAGTTGTGCGCAGCATCTTGTTATCAATATTAGTGATAAAACAAGGAGAAAGCTTAAGCTTCTAAATTTATAAGAATTTTTAGAAATGAAGATGGAAACAATAACTCAACACCAACATAACGATTGGTGTTGAGTTATTGTCTTAAAATCGATGATTTTGACTTTGAAAGCTGGTGTATAGATGATCAATGAAGATCTTAATTTTTTCTGGCTGTTGACGAGTGTAAGGATACACTGCATAAATACCCAAGCATTTGGCGGTTTCGTCTTTGAACAATTGAATCAGGCGGCCTTGCTTTAAGTCTTCATAAACCAAGACACGCGGTACATAGATGATTCCCTGCCCTAACAGCGCCACATTTCTCAATACAGAAGAATTGTTGGTACAGAGGTTACCGTCGACGGTGATTTGATATACCTCGTCTCCATCTTTAAACGCCCACTCATGCGCTCCGGTTTCTTGGTAGGAATAGACTAAACAATTGTGTTTATCCAAGGCTTGAGGTTGTTTAGGTATGCCATGTTTAGCCAGGTATTGGGGTGACGCGCAAATAATCCAATTCGCATCCACCAGCTTTCTTGCAATCAGACTAGAATCTGGCAACACACCCGTTCTAATTGCCAGATCAAAACGTTCATTCACGATATCGACGAAACGATTATCTAGATCCATATCGATATTGATGTCAGGATATTTCTGATTAAACTCATTGATCACTTGAGGAAGAATTAACTCACCAGAGATAGTGGGTACAGAAACTTTAATGTTTCCAGATAAATTCTTACCTAACCCCACAATGGATTCTTCTGCCGTTGCCACCGCTTGATAAACGGCTTTTGCATGAGTAAAGAACGCTCGCCCTGCCTCCGTCAACGTTAACGTTCGCGTTGTTCGGTAAAGAAGCTGTACACCAAGCTCTTGTTCAAGCTTCGCGATGCGTTTACTGACAACCGATTTGGTCAATGACATGTGTCTTGCTGCAGCGCTAAATGAGCCTTGCTCGATCAGGTGATAGAAAATGATGTAATCGTCGGTATTTCTCATGCGTCTTCGTCAAATCCTTTGGAGACCGATATTGTAAACGGATATTGGTCAATCTGCGAAACATAGGGGCACACTTAACAGCATAACTCGCGAAAGAAACAAGGGTTATACCAACAGTTCAAGAAATTGAGATGGCGTAAATTTATCAATATTCAGATACAAAAAAACCAGCTTTCGCTGGTTTTAAGTTGATGCACTTGGCATCGAGATACCGCAATTGCCATATCTGAATAATTTGGAGCGACACACGAGGTTCGAACTCGTGACCTCAACCTTGGCAAGGTTGCGCTCTACCAACTGAGCTAGTGTCGCATTGATTCTCGAAAGCCATTCACTCTCAAAGAATAATGGAGGCGCCTCCCGGAGTCGAACCGAGGTCCACGGATTTGCAATCCGCTGCATAGCCACTCTGCCAAGGCGCCCTTTTTACTTCGCTTCAGGGCTCTTCCCCGTTGCGTTGGTGGCTACTTTACGGATTGAGAGAAGATAGTCAAACAAAAATCTTTCATTTTCTGTTTGTTTGATTTCTTTTAAGCCAATTAGACCAAAGTTCGATCTTATCGGCTTAAAACGAAGCAATATAAATCTAGCTTTCTGTACGTTTTACTCAATAGAATTTCAATGTCACTTAGTAATTACCGACTCGTTTAAGCAGCCTGCCCACAACATTAGGATGATAAGACCACGTGTGATCAAACATCGACATCAATGCCGGGTTTCCGTATTTAGATAGGCTGATCGCGTGAAAACGGTTTTTCTTCGCTTTAAGCGCATCCACTTTGGCAAGCAACTCGTCTTGTTGTTTTGGTGCGATAAAGTCGGAAATGACCACCATATCGGCATTTTTGTACTTATCACCGCTCATCAAGTCGATAGATTTGATCAAAGTTGGCTCTAAGTCTGTACCACCATGGAAGCTATAAGTTAAAAAGTCCGCCGCCTCGCGCAGACCATCTTGTTTGGTTAGCTCATACGTAATGTGTTCCGTCGAAAAAATAATGACATAGCAATCACGTTGCTCCGCTAATGCAATTTGCATCAGCGCATAAGCCATGGCTTTGGCGCATTGTTCAGGAAACCCGCTCATTGAGCCGGACGCGTCCACGCACACAATAAACGGTCCTTTTTCGATATCTACCGCTTTGTTGTCAGGTCGGTGAGCTTTAACTTTACGTAACGTGCGCGATTTGCCCTGTGTACGGTAGTTCATAAGTCGTTTATCGACTAAGTGTTTATAGAACACGACCTCGAGTTCAGGATACGCCAAAAACATCGTTTCGTTGGGAAGTAGCTTATTTAAATCATCGCTTTCGTGAATGCCGACAATATCATCTGTCGCTTCATCACTCTTCTCTTCGATCATTTGTAGCTCTTCAGTAGGCGCGCGGTTAAGTTCGGGATCATTCACTTGCCCCGCCATACGGCCAAGTTGCTCGGCTATTTCTTGCAAGCCTTGGTGCTTCTTCAAAAACTCCGCATGGCGTTTCATCACTGTTAAGTCAGTTTTGCTCAACTTGGCAGATGCCATATCCCATAAGCGCCCTACACTTTCAGCATCACCCGACTCCGTGACCTTATCCATATTACGCATGGTCTCCATACGCTGATACAGGTCATTCAGCACTTTCTCTTTATTGGCCTCAAGCTCGCTTACTTGCGCTTGCTTAATCGCATCGGCTAGGCTTTGGTACCATTGATCACAGAAGTAATGTGGGAACATGGGATTATTCATCCCCTTGTTCTTCTCCATCATTCGGCGAGCCTGCATATAAAAAGCGGAGTGCCACTCAAGCTTTTTAATCACATCTTCGATGTTTTCGAAAAACGCCTCTTCATCCCAGTGAATGACCTCTTGATATAAAGACAGCTCTTGTTGGAAACGCTCTGTCTCACATACTTTGGTAATCCGTTTTTTAACACTGCCTCGCCACTTTAATAAGTGGCCTTTAACCGAAGATTTAACGCCTCGGTTTTCTGCCATCATCATGACTTGTGAACGCGCCATTAAATCATTAACTGCGCTATCGATGATGCCAGAGTCGGCTACCATCAGCGCAAGGTTAAGTCCGTCTGCACCTAGCATGTCGTCTCCTTATGAGAAAAACTGATGTAAGTTTTTAAAGCGTTGGATAACTTTCTCGCTTTCAGCTTGGATAGACTCAAGTCTCTGACTGACCTGCTGCAGACTCGACTCCATTAGGCGTGGTAATTCAGGATCAACAAAGCTATGCGGAAGCGCATCATGGAAATTCGCTTTTACCTTGCGCATATGGTGCTCTGCTTCACTGAGTTGATTTACGGCTTTTTCACTCTGCGTTAACCACTTTTGGTAAAGCTCTATATCCAAACCCTCTTGAGTCACTAAGCTCACCAGAATGCCTCGGTTTGCGATATCACGGATAACTAGGTTATTTGCGGCATCAACATCAAATCGTAAACGGCACATGTTGGTGTTTTGATTGACGTAGCCATACACATCACCGTGTCCTTCTTTGATGACTCGGTCTAGTTCATCTTTTGGCACGTATACCCAGCGGCTATCGCCTTTCTCTGATTCTGAAACCGACATGTTGCTTTGCAAAATAACCAGTTTAACTAAGTTAACGGCTGCGCCAACTTTGTAGGTCTTAGCTTTAGAGGTATCAAAGCGCATGGTTTCTTTGCGCAAAATACCCGTTGCCGCTTCAGACGTTAACGTCATGCGGTAGGCATCTTCAAGTTCATGCTGAACATCGACCAAAGACTCGCGACAGTATTCAATTTCCTGTTCGGCGTCTTGTTGGTCAAATGCATGTTTTAGGGCGAACTCTTGTACCACTTCGCGTACCACGTCTCGCGATTCAGGGCTGTTCCATAAACAATCTTGCAGCAACAGTAGATCAAGTGGGTTGATTTCATCGCGTCCATTAAAAAACGCGCTCGCTTTTAGCAATTTCACGGCTTTCTTCCAGCGGCGGTCAGACACATACATGTCGGTATTAGCGACATCGCCAAACTGAGCTTCGACTTTGCTTTCTAACATCGTTTTAAGCTGGAAAAGCTTCTCGAATGCATTATCGGTTAACGTCAGCTTGTCGAGCTGCTGTTGCCATTGATGATATTCTTCATCTGTTATTGCTAGCCCTTCTGGCACTTGTGCCTCTTGTGACGTGCCTACCGTCAACATCGACTTAAAGTTTTGTTTATTCTGAATTCGATTCACAAACACACGCACCAACATACGGTCGTAAAGTGCATCCAAACCGCTGTCTTCATCTGGCAGTTCATTGGAAGCCGATACCAACAAACGCATTGGCACACGTTCAATATCGCTGCCATTTTTGAACGTTTTCTCATTGACCACTGTCAGCAATGTATTCAGAATGGCGGGGCCCGCCTTCCAGATTTCATCTAAAAATACGACTTGTGCGGTTGGCAAATACCCTTTAGTTAAGCGAACATAACGACCGTTATCTTTGAGTTCTTGAATACTCAGTGGCCCAAAAACTTCTTCAGGTGTTGAGAATCGAGTCATCAGGTATTCAAAGTAACTGCTATTATCGAACGCTTGGATAAGTCGCTTGGCAATTAAGCTTTTTGCAATGCCAGGTGGGCCTAAAAGAAAAACACTTTCACCAGCAAGTGCCGCAAGGAGGCAGAGCTTGATGGTATGTTCGCGTTCATAAACGCCATCCGTTAACGCTTTAGCCAACTTGTTGATGCGTTCTGAGAGAAGCGCTTTTTCGGCATTTGAGGCAAATAAGGTTTGTGTCATACGTTCTCCGGCTGCTGAACTGGTATAGCGTTAACATTTTTATACACTTGTTATAACTTTGTTACAAATGTATTTTGTTGAATTCCCCTTATAGCAGATGCTTACCCCCTTCTTTAGCAAGCAATCAAAGTTTCCATTTATGAGACACAGCTCACTGAAAGTGCAAACGCTTTCGTCGTGTTGCAACATTTTTTGCTTTTGTTTCCCACCATTTGTGGTTAATGTCGAAAAACGTCAAAATGCGGTAACAGCTAGGGTTAATAACTGCATGAGCAAAATAATTCATAAATGGAAGCAAATTTCTCTGATTGAAGAAGAGGTTATGCTTCCTACAGGACAGGCAATTACGCACACCACAATCCATCACCCGGGCGCTGCGGTGATTCTCCCGATTACAACGGAAGGAGAGATAGTCCTTGTCCATCAATTTCGCCCTTCACTTAATAAATGGCTTTTGGAGCTTCCTGCTGGTACAAGAGAAGGCAATGAAGACCCTCTCTGCTGCGCGAAAAGAGAGCTAGAAGAAGAAACGGGCTATAGTGCAGAAAAATTCACCTCTCTCGGCCAAGTCACTCCCCTTGCCGGATTTTGTGATGAGATACAGTACCTATTTGTTGCTGAGAAGCTCAGCCAAACCAACCGTTACGAATGTGATGAAGATGAAGTGATTGAGGTTGTTACCTTGTCACTCCAACAACTCGAAGACAAGATTATTGATGGCACAATTACCGATGCCAAAACGATCGCTTGTTTAAGCAAAGCGCGCCTTTGCGGATATATTTAGGACTTTGACCAAGGAGACATTCATGGATTTTCGATCAGATACCGTTACACAGCCTACCCAAGCAATGCGAGAGGCCATGTTTAAGGCCCCCGTTGGGGATGATGTTTATGGTGATGACCCTACGGTCAATGAGCTTGAGGAGTTTGCCGCAGAGCTTGCAGGATTCGAAGCGGCTTTGTTTACCACTTCAGGCACGCAAGCCAATCTGCTCGGCCTAATGGCGCATTGTGAACGCGGAGATGAATATCTGTGTGGGCAGCAAGCACATAACTACAAGTACGAAGCTGGCGGCGCAGCAGTACTTGGGTCAATTCAACCTCAACCAGTCGAAAATAACCCAGATGGCACACTCCCATTTGATAAACTGGCAGCGGCGATTAAGCCAGATGATTGTCACTTTGCTCGTACCAAGCTGCTCAGCTTAGAAAACACGATTAATGGTAAAGTGCTGCCTCTGTCTTACTTAGCAGAAGCTCGTGACTTCGTGAATAAGAACAATTTGAAGATGCATCTCGACGGCGCTCGCGTTTTTAATGCAGCCGCTGCGCTTGATGTTCCGGTAAAAGAAATCGGTCAGTATTTTGATTCAATGACGATTTGTCTGTCGAAAGGTTTGGCTGCCCCTGTTGGTTCGTTACTGCTTGGTAGCAAAGAGTACATCGCAAAAGCACGTCGCTTAAGAAAGATGGTCGGCGGTGGTATGCGTCAAGCGGGTATTCTTGCCGCAGCAGGCAAACTCGCCCTTACCGAACAAGTGGAACAGCTAAAACAAGATCATACCAACGCAAAAACCTTAGCGGAAGGTTTAGCTGAACTGCCTGGTTTTTCAGTCAACCCTGAATTTGTTCAAACGAATATCGTATTCGCGAAGCTTGATCCTCAAGTGGACATAGTAAATATCGCTGCGAAACTAAAGGAACAAAATATCACGATAACACCTGGAAACCCCATTCGTTTCGTGACTCATAAAGACATTTCAGCGCAAGATATCGACAATTTCTTATCAAGCATTAAATCTCTGCTTTAGTTTGATTTTGATCATTGAGCTTCCCCTAAGGGGAAGCTTTATTGTATCGATATGACTTTTTAGCGAATAGACAATCTTCATGTTCAGATTTGTACTTCTAACCTCTCTTATTTTCTCTTCCGCTAGCCATGCCGCGCCTTTTGGTGATGCTGATAAAGGTAAAATCAAATCCCCTAGCTGCGTCTATTGTCATGGTGCAACAGGCGTCGCAGGTAATGATGCCTATCCAAATCTTGCAGGTCAAAATGCCCAGTATCTATACGATGCGATGAAGTCTTACCAAGCAGGCGAACGTAAAGGGCCGCTTGCCGAAATGATGGGCGCACAATTAAGAATGTTAAATGATGAGGATCTTCGTGATGTCGCTGCATTTTATGCAGAACAGACGCAAGACAAATGATTTGTTTATCTCGGCTCACAACAAGAGCTTGTGAGCCCTCGACCCGAGCCAAAACATTTAACCAAACTTTGCTTGTAAAATAATCACAATGACTTCACTTCAAATATTTGATGAATTTATAGTTCAATATTTCCATTAATGTTGACTTTTTATTCTGTTTTATTGATATTTCATGCTTCATTGAATTTAACGTGAAGTAAGTTATGTCTCACACACATGCGCAACCAACGGACTCGGTTGCTACACCCAAATCATGGCAGATGCCAGATACCCTCATTTTGATCTTCATTGTTGGTATTCTCGCTGCGATTCTTACCTACTTAATTCCTGCTGGCCATTTTGACAGTCAGCAAGTGACTTATATGGTCGATGGTGCAGAAAAAACTCGCACGGTTATCGATCCATCTTCTTTCTCTTATGCAACTGACGAAAACGGTGAATTGGTTTACAACGAGGTTGGCCTGTTTGCTTCTGGTGGTGGCATTGGTTTAATGAACTTCCCATTCGAAGGGCTAGTTTCAGGCTCTAAATGGGGCAGCGCGATCGGCGTGATTATGTTCATGTTGGTTATCGGTGGTGCTTTCGGCGTTGTAATGCGAACAGGCACCATCGACAACGGTATCTTGCGCCTTATCGATAAGACCAAAGGTAACGAAGCGCTATTCATTCCAGTGCTATTTTTGCTGTTCTCTCTGGGCGGTGCGGTATTTGGTATGGGTGAAGAAGCCGTAGCATTTGCGATTATTATCGCGCCGCTTATGGTTCGCCTTGGTTACGATGGTATCACTACGGTAATGGTGACCTACGTGGCGACTCAAATTGGTTTCGCAACATCTTGGATGAACCCTTTCTCTGTTGCTATTGCACAAGGTATTGCGGGAGTACCTGTTTTATCCGGCATGACAGTGCGCATGGGGTTATGGGCTGGCTTTACGTTAATCGGTATCGCCTTCACCATGATCTACGCCGCTCGCGTGAAGTCAAACCCAGAACTTTCTTACAGTCACCGCACAGACAAATACTTCCGTCAGCAAGAGCTTGGCAATCAAGATTCTCGTTGGAATATCGGAGATACACTCGTCATTCTTACGGTCATCGCTACCACAGTATGGGTTGTTTGGGGCGTAGTGGCTAACGCATGGTACATCCCAGAAATCGCTTCTCAATTCTTCACTATGGGCTTTGTTGTCGCGATCATCGGTACGATTTTTCGCTTAAACGGTATGACGCTCAACTGCGCAGCCGATGCGTTTAAAGAGGGGGCGGCTATTATGCTTGCTCCTGCTCTATTGGTTGGTTGTGCGAAAGGTGTGTTACTTATCCTAGGTGGCGGTACGACCGATGAAGCGAGTGTACTGAATTCTATTCTGAACAGTGCTGGCGGCGTGATCAGTGGGCTTCCTGACGTAGCTGCGGCATGGTTAATGTATGTATTCCAATCTATCTTCAACTTCTTCGTTACTTCCGGATCTGGACAAGCGGCACTGACGATGCCTTTATTAGCGCCATTGGCGGATATTGCAGGTGTCACGCGCCAAGTTGCCGTTTTGTCATTCCAACTTGGAGATGGTTTTACCAACGTTATCGTCCCTACTTCAGCATCCTTGATGGCAACACTTGGTGTCTGCCGCATCGACTGGGGTGACTGGGCAAAATTCTGCTGGCGATTTATCCTATTACTCTTTACCCTGTCGAGTGTCGTCGTTATCGCAGCTCACATAATGGGGTTTGCGTAAAACGAAATCAATTGGCACAAGGCGAGACACGTTCTCGCCTTATTAATACTCTTCGTATGGCGACGTTAAGGTTTTAGATTGGCTTATGGTTTTGGAGTGGTAACTTTAATGGCAACACAACTTCTCGATGACATGATTCAAGGTCATCAAGTGATTCAATCTCTCAATGTAGCAGACCTAGGTCCGGGTGAGCATAAGTTTTGGTTCCGCATCGCGACCAACGCGATCTCTCAGTGGCAACATCTTCCTGTTTTGGTATTCAAAGGTGAAAAACCTGGCAAGAAAATCATGATCACCGCAGGGGTTCATGGTGATGAATATAATGGTGTGTTAGCAGCGCAGAAGACCGCTAGAGAACTCATTGGCACTGAAGTCGCTGGTACTGTCACTATTATTCCAACCATTAACATGCCAGGTATGCTAAACCACAGCCGCGATTTCTATTCCGCAGACCCGGATGCGTCTCCTGCAAACTTAAACCGCTTTTTCCCTGGTGACCAAAACGGCAATGAGGCACAACGCTACTTATATGCATTGTGGAATGATCTGCTCAAACCAAATGCTGATTTAGCCATTGACCTTCACAC
The DNA here is from genome assembly GCF_054064075.1 of Vibrio sp. JZG10. Lineage (NCBI taxonomy): Bacteria > Pseudomonadati > Pseudomonadota > Gammaproteobacteria > Vibrionales > Vibrionaceae > Vibrio > Vibrio sp. JZG10. The sequence continues at coordinate 163,085 of NZ_JBSUGE010000002.1, read as the reverse complement.
TCAAACCAGTGGTGCGGCCTATCCACTATACGTGTTTGCAGACTTCCGAATTGAGCAATCATTAGAAATGGCTCGTCTCATTAATCCTGATGCGATTTTAAATGATCCCGGAGATGCAGGCGTCCTTGAAACAGTTTGGAATAACCATGGTGTCCCAAGCATTACGGTTGAAGTGGGTATGGGGCGCTACACAGAGCAAAAACTCATTAGTCGAACCGTATCAGGCATTTTTAATGTGTTGAAGCAGCATAACGTCGTAGAAGGTGAGATAGAGCCTATCACTTCATGCTTGGAAGGAAACGAGATCGTCAGTGTGAAAGCGACACATGGCGGCTTTGTACTACCTCATGTTGGTTTGATGGATTTTGTCGAGCAAGGCCAAATGGTTGCTATTCAATACGACAGCTTTGGCACTGAAGTTGAGCACTACACTGCCCCAACAAGTGGTACAGTGCTCAGCCACAATGTGGAATCTATTCGGGCGCCTGGCTCTCTGATCGTTCGTTTGATTAAGTAAACCATAACCGTTTGTCGATAGATCCACCTTTCGACGCTCACTCAAATTTATATAAGCCCCATCACGAGTAATCACAAATGATGGGGCTATATTTTTGATTACATGAGGTTACAAGGTAACAAAAATATTCCAAGCAAAACTCAAAACCGCGAGACAGAAACTTCGCTTCTGTTGATTTTAGAAGTCACATTGATGAACTTAAAACTGTCGTCCACTCTCTTGATCAACGAGAATTAGCTCATCTAACGCGAAACCTTTCTCTTTAGCAACCTGCTTAAAACGCTCCAGGATTTTCTCATCAACGTTGGGTGTTCTAGACAATAGCCACAAGTAATCGTGGTTGTAACCAGAGACAAACGCATAGTCATAGTTTTCACCTAGCTCAAACACAATGTAAGAAGAATAGATTGGCCCAAAAAAGGAGACTTTTAAGTGCGCAACCGTTTCGTCTTCAACAAAATAAGCTTTACCTTCAGCTTCGGACCACTGTTGATCTTCTTCTGAATATCCGCGGTTTGTCACCTTAACCCCACCATCCTCGCGAAGCCGATACTCGGCCGTAACGTTGGATAGACCACGCTCAAACGAATGATCGAGCCGTGCGATTTCGTACCACTTGCCTAGATAAGGCTCTAAATCAAAATAGTTAACTGGCTCCACCCCATCAGGTTTAGAGGTACAGCCAAATAAAGTAACAAGTGATAAAAGTAATAATGTTTTTAGCGATTTCATACAACACCTAAATTTGATTTAGTGATTGATTTTACTGTAGAAGGTAGCAAATCGATCACTAAGTCGCACTACTGTCCCAAAGGTACGTAGCTACACATCACAGTTCTTCATTATCAATAGCATTGCTGAACACCAAAACCTCGTTATGTCAGCAATTCCCTAACAATATTGTTCTATGTTTTACTTACAAGTTGGTCATACTTGTATATTTTGTCAGCATTTAACCGTATGCATATAGAAATTTTGCACAATATAGACATACGCTGTCATATCCCCCTCCTATAATACGTCGCGATATAGACAGAGGTTATTGTTATGAAATTAAAAACAGTGTCAGTTTGTGCACTTTTGGTATTGCTTGCAGGTTGCCAGCAGGAAAACCCAAGCCAAGCGACACAATTAACAACCTCGGCAGATGTATGTAATACACAAGGAAACATGCCAGGTGGGTGGAATGAGTTTAATGCTACCCCTGATGCACAAAAGGCAATGGCTTTTGTTTTGAAAAGAATGGACACAATAGCGTCGTTCAAACAAATACTGAACGTTCACGCGCAAATCGTTAGCGGCGTCAACTATGCCATTGAGTTTGAATTGGATGATGGCTCTATTTGGAATACAGTTGTTTATCGCAACCTAGATGGTGAGTATGCGATTACCCAGTCGCCAAAAGAAGGCCACTTTTGCGAACAGTAGCGATTAAGTAAGAAAGCCCCTAGATAGGGGCTTTGGGGTTTGTGATAGCAACTGAATTAGACAGCGAAGTTACATTGAGATTTGACCGATACTATCGAACCGACTCTTGATGGTTCAACATCAATCCTCTGCGCCATTTGTTCTTTTAACTCAGAAACGTGAGAAATAACACCGATCATGCGTCCAGTCTGTTGCAAATCCACTAGCGTTTGAATGGCGAGATCCAAAGATTCTGGGTCTAAACTACCGAAGCCCTCATCAATGAATAAAGTGTCTAAACGGATACCACCACTATAGGATTGCACAACATCCGACAAGCCAAGCGCCAAAGCAAGCGCTGCCATAAACGATTCACCACCGGAAAGTGTCGCAACATCACGTGTTTTTCCTGTGTAACCATCTTCAACCATTAAATCTAAGCCGCGACCCGCAGCGCCTTTGAAGCCCTCTGTTTTTCGAGCAAGAATATAGCGCCCTTTACTCATGAGGCTTAAACGTTGAGAGGCCTGAATTAAAACATCATCCAACAGTACACCAAGAACAAAGCGATGTAGGCTAACCCTGCTGCCTGTTTTACCGCTGGCAACGTCGTATAACGTACCAAACACTTTGTACTCTTCTTCTAACTTGCTATTTTTCTCATGCAGCGTAGCAATATCTTTACGAACTTTTTCAATTCGCTCAAAGGTTGAGCGCGTGGTATCGAGCTGATTCCTTACTTCAATATACTGCGCCTGCAGAGTGGTTAAGCTGTCGTTAAGCGAATCCAAGTCCGGTCTTTCAAGCGCTTTCAATGCATGGTTTAAATCATGTAGTGTTTGTTCAAGCTTGGTTTGTGTCTGTTTGAAGTTGTCTATTTCTTTCTGCCACGCTTGAAGCTCATCATCTGTCACTCTGCTATTTAGATAACTGCTTTCATCCTCAAATTTACTCGCCTGTAATGCCTCATTCCACGCTAATTCTGCTTGGCTAAGCTTTCGTTCTGACTCAGATAGCCACTGCTTGTTCGTCACTAACTGACTTTCAGCATTCGATTGCGCTAATACCGCTTGCTGCAAAGCGTTTTGCGCCTTTTCTAAACCTGTATTCAAGGTCAGAATTTGCTCTTTTGTGAGCGAAATGTCACGCTCAAGCGCATCAACGGAACTGTATTTCGGATCAATGGAAGCTTGTAATTGAGTCAAGTGTTCTTGGTTTGCTTGAACGGTTGATTCATTTGCCGCCATTTGATTCTGCAGCTCATGAATTTTATTTTCACCCACTAAGCAGCGTTGATTAAGCTGTTCAACGTTCTTTTCTAGCTTTTCAATATCAATAGATTGTAGACGTAGAAGTTGATCATTAAGCGCCTGCAACTCAGTTTGAACCGTTGAGATCTCAGATGCTGCATGCTCACCAAGCTCTTCTTTCAACTGGTCGATTTGATTCTGATGCTGAATAATGACAACGTTATGTTGTTCTTGCTGATTACTTAGCTGGTTCAGTGAGGTTTGAGCTTCTCTTTCTTTCACTCTGGCAGCCTGAACTTGCTCTTTTGTAACGACTTCTTCAACAAACGTCGCAGGGTTAGGATGCGCTTGGCTGCCACATACCGGACATGCTTCACCTGCCTTTAGTCGCTGCGCTAATACTGCCGCTTGAGCGTTGTGCCACTTAAGCTCTATCGTATCAGCGGCTTGTTGACACTGCATATAGCGCTGACTGGCTTCCTGTAATGACTGCTGCTTGCTTACGGTTAACGCCGTGAGTTTAGAGAGCTCCAAAGTAAGACCATGCAGCTTTTGTAGATCCTGTAGTAGTCGTTGTTTTTGTTTTATTTCCGCATCGATGCTGCCAACAAGCGCAACATCTACTCGGGCTTGCTCTAGATCTTTCTGGCCCTGTTGCGCCTGAAACGCCAACTTGTCTTTCAGCTCTATGTACTGTTTTAACGTTGCTTCAAATTGTTGCTTTTGTTGATGACCTGCCGTTATTTTTCTTTCCAAGTTGGCTTTTTCAACCAACTTGTCTTTCATGCTTTCAAGTTGATACTGCAGTTGCGTTAACTGTGGGACTTTTGCCGCGGCTTCTTTTGCACTTTGCTGCAAGTTTTCTTTTTCTTTCGTAACAGCATTGGCTTTATCAAGGCTCTCTTTCAAAGCAACTATTTTTTGTCTGAGCTCTTGAGTTTGAGCTTTTGCATTCTGTAATGAAACGTAGGGTAGTTCTATCTTATTGGCATTTTTAGCGTTTTCTAATTGCTGTTGACGAACTTTTATCGAGTCTGAGTGTTCTAGATGCAGCTTGAGTGCGTTTTCTGCTTGCTCTCGTTTCGAAAACTCTCCATTAATAGTTTCCGCTTTTTGCAATTCAGATTTAGCAACATTTAGCTTATCTAACGAAGCTTGTTCTTTCTTTCTATCGACCTCTAGCTGCTCAGCTGCTTGTTCAAACTGGTGTAATAATTCCTGCTCTGAACTCACTCCTGCAACTTGTAAAGCGCCTCGAATTTGATTATCAAATTCATCTTTCGCTTTACTGATTGCGCTCGCTTTATCTTTGAGCGCGTACTCAATTTTTTTATATATGTCCGTTTGAAAGAGCTGACCAAAAATTTCTTCGCGCTCTTTAGAACTAGCAAGCAACAGCTCCCGGAATTTTCCTTGAGGCAATACCATTACTTGGCGAAATTGCGTTTCATTCAAACCAATAATATTGCTCACTTCTGTTTTAACTTGAGTCGTCTTGCTAGTGATGAGCTTTTCGGTCTCGCCGAGTTCATAAAGAGCCGCAGTGTGCTTTTTTACCGTCATCCCTTCACCACGCGCTTTGGGCGCTTCCTGCTCTGGAGATCGCACAACTCGGTATTGTTTGCCATGTAACGAAAATTCTAGAACGACTTCAGTTGGTAAATCTTGCGCCGATAAGTCACATCGCATCTGGATGCCTTGCCGCTCATTACTGGTAGTTTCACCGTAAAGGGCAAAGCAAATGGCATCTAAGATCGACGTTTTACCTGAGCCTGTAGGACCATTAATCAAAAACAGAGGGTTACGGCCAAGCTTTTCAAAGTCAATGACTTCGGTTTTTGCAAACGGACCAAAGGCTTGCATGGTAAGTTTAATTGGTTTCATCTTTGGTCCCTATTGCTGTGATAATTGCTTAATAATGTCAGTAACGGCTTGTTCTTGCTCTTGGGATAATTGACTATCTTGTGCCTCAATAAAAAAGTCTCGGAACATATCAATTTCGCTTCGGGCCAACTTTGCTTGCGCCATTTCCTGCTCTACCCCAATTAACATACCCGGTTTCTCAAGATGTAAAACGTTTGGATACACCGAACGAAGCTTTTCCATTGGATTTAAAATCGCATGTTTATCCATCAAACGAACTAACAAATAATCTTCATTTTTAGGGTCAGTCTTGCCCTGCTCTATGACTTTATCTAGCTCTCCCTCAACAATGCGCATTTCATGAGGGGCAATTAGCTCAATATGTTTAGCAGAGACAAATCCTTTCTTGTCTAGTTCGACTAACGTGAAGCCTTTCTTCTGGTTCTGTTCACCAAAACTGTACTTCATGAGCGAACCAGAATAACGGATATGCTCTGCGCCTTTCTTTTGAGGCTGATGTAAATGACCAAGTGCGACGTAGTCGAAATCCAAGAAATGCTCATGACTTACGCGATCAGAGCCACCAATAGATAGTGGTCGTTCAGAGTCAGACTCAATAGCACCATCAACAAAACAGTGGCTAACGAGAACACGCCTTTGCTCTGAAATGAAATGCTCTCTTATTTGCTCTACAAGCAGTTGATGTGCCTTATCATGAGTTGATACCGAGGTTTTGTAGGCGAACCTGACCTGTTCAGGGTCGTTATAAGGCATGCCATAAAACGCTACCTCACCCGCAGAGTCCGTTTTTATGATGATGGGAGTTAGCATATCTTCAAAGTTACTAACAATATGAAGGCCTGCATTTTTCATTTGCTCTGAGCCAAAACCTAATCGTTCTGCACCATCATGGTTGCCAGATATCAATATCATCGGTGTTTTCAGTTCAGTACAAATACGCTTCACGACTCGATTTAGCAGTTCTATTGCAACCGTTGGTGGCACCGAACGGTCATAAATATCTCCCGCCACTACAACGGCATCGACGGGGTTGTGTTCAATATAGTTAATCAGTTGTTCGAGTACTGCTTGTTGATCTTCGAGTAGTGATACATTGTGGAATTGTCGACCAAGATGCCAATCTGAGGTGTGGATAAACTTCATTCGAATTCACTTTCTGCCAAATCTTTAAGCCAGGTTTGCTTCTGCAAGAATCCGAATTTCAGCCGTGTAAACATCAGAGTATTACGCGACTGGCTGAATCTGGCACAAACCAAAGCTCAATATATTTAATTTGGGTTAGGATATCTTGAGTCGAACAGCTTTTCATGTAGTTTATGTTCTATGGTTCATTATTTCACCGGAAAGCGAGAAGAACGTTGTATAAACACCTTTTAAGCAACATTAAGCGATGGTCTCGAATAAAAAAACCGTCACATTTAAACCATTAAAAACCAACGTTTAGAAGGGACAAACTAGCTCAAGAACTACTCGTCGTTATGCCAATTGTATAGAACTCCCACCGTATAACCATCTGGCTCGATATCAGCTTGCAAAACGTGGAAGTCTGAGTTGAGGCTGCTTCTTTGATGCTCCTCAATCATTAACACTTTTAGAACACCTCCGCATGCGCCCAGCCCTCCTAGTTTAACATCAATAAATTGATACTGAGTTTGATCGGTCACCCAGGGAGACAAGAGTTGCATAGCATTTAACCATCGAGGCTCATCTCCATCAATGGATAAATGCAACTCACTAAGTGAGTGATCACACCCTACTCCAAGTTGTTTAAACACTTTATCGACAGCAATGCTTTGTTGTTTGGTATCTAAATCAATTCGAACATCATCAGTAACAAGGCCGGACTGTTGAAAAAAGCACTTCGTCAAAATGATCGAGTTTTGAGATTTGGCATGCTTTTCTGCATCGCGAGCAATTTCTATAGCCAGTATCCAAGTGGCTTGTGTTTCATCAACTTCACGGTTTATCCGATTTAGCGCCATCAAGAACGCCGCTTGACCATAAGGATAAAAATAAATTTCTCTATTGGCAGAGTTACCAAGGATAAGAGAAAACTCGTTTATCAATGCCTTAAGCAAGCTTTTATCTACCGAAGACGGTAAAAGAACACAGATATTCCCTTTGATATCACTTTGCTCCAGTATCTCGCGCTTAGAGCGCACAAGATTTAATATCTGCTCATACAGTGATTGATCAGGATAGGATCTTGGTGTTTCTGCGGGCAATCTAAAACATTCGTTAGCTATATCACGAACAGTGTATGGCCTGCCATTAATGGCAAGAAGATGAGTTTGAAATGCGAGTGGCATCTAGCCTCCGATTAAAACCGTAGGCATGCCAGACAGAATTTTACCACCATGAGACGTTGAATCCCCGACCCTTGCCGCTGGCTTACCGTTGATTGTAACGCTAGAAGAGCCTGCTGAGATGCTATCCGGAGGACCTATACAGATAAGCTTATCTCCCTGCCTAGCTGCTGGAATGCCGCCAATTGTCACGTTTGGCGAGCCAACTACGACGGGGCCACCTACATGAGGAATTTTTCCTGTTTTTTTAGGACAAAGATGAAAGCTGCCCAATATTGCGGCTGGTTTACCCACTTTAAATCACCTTAGTTCAATGAAATTTGCCCAGCTTTAAGAGCGATAGCAGAGCCGTTAATAGATATTTTATTGCCTTTGATGTTGATTTCTCCGGAACTAGACATCTGAATCGAAGCGCCACCGACTTTGATCTCGATACTCTTTCCTGCATTAAAAGACAGCACTTCACCCGTTTCATTAGAAAAATTTTTACCTACTTTCAAGGTCGCATTCTTGCCAATCTCTTGATTGACATCATTCGTCACTTTTTCGGTTTTACTGTTTTCAACGGCAATATCAACACAGTCTTCAACTAGCATTTGGAAAAGTTTTTCGGCATGAAGATAGATGTGTTCTTCACCGGGTTTGTCATCAAAGCGCAACTCATTAAAATTAGATGTGCCTTTTTGTACAGAACGCGATTTATAACCACTTTGAGAGCTTTGCTCTGGTAACGTGTAGGGAGGGAGTTGACTACCATTGTACAGTGACCCCGTAACAATTGGCTGGTCAGGATCGCCATTGACAAACTCGACGATGACCTCTTGTCCTACTCTAGGATGAAACACCGAGCCCCAACCGTTACCCGCGATATTTTGCGCAACACGAATCCAACATGAGCTGTTTACATCGTATTTACCAACACGATCCCAGTGAAACTGAACTTTAATACGACCGTGTTTGTCTATGTAAATTTCGCCATCTTTGTTTCCCGTTACCACTGCGGTTTGCAAACCTTTCATTTGAGGTTTCGGATAGTTCACTGAAGGGCGAAGGATTGTTTTTGAGTCAACACAACTAAATGATACTTTGACACCTTGCGCAGTAGTGCCACCTTGACCAGTCTGATTATAAACAGCCGCAGATAAAAAAACGGAGGACAGTACGTATTCTTTGCCGACTCGAGACTTATCTTCATGCTTTTTAAACTTAAAGCACTTTCCCACACTGAACGTTCGACACGTTGCCTCACCACGGCACAGATATGCGTTTTGCTGTAGTGCTTCTATAGCGTGCGTGTTTCTAAGTGCGTATTGATCATCACTTTCCGTTTCACCCATGTATTCAAAATACTCGCTTTCAGGCACGGTAAAAAAATCACTTTCACCCTTGGCAGTATTTTTAGGATTAGACGAAGGCTTAAGCATGTTATAGCCAGACTTTTGGCTTGCTTTCGTCGTCAAAACTTGGGTTTCATGCCAAGAAGAAATATGACTAGACTTAGCCGTACCTGTATCAAAATCGACTAAAAACTCTGTACCCGGCTTATAGAAACTGATGTCGTCAAAAATCTTAAGCGTGTGGACAGACTTAGTGTGTGTGAAACAGAACGATAGCCCTTCTTCTGACAATAAGCGTCGGACAAATTCAAGGTCTGACTCTTCATATTGCACTTTGTATGTGTATTTAGGGTACGACTTAGTTAACTCAAAACTAAAGGCAACACTATGCTCCGAGAGTACTTCGGAGATAATTTCTTTTATATCTTTATGCTGAAATATTCTGCAATTTTTTCTATAATCGGCGAAACGTAATTTAGGTTCTATTAATAACTCTATATTTTTATAATTCTCACCATTATGAGTATTAGAAACTCGTTGCCCTTCTAATCTTGCAGCAGATACATAACCATGTATATAACGAGGTTTTGAAGAAACATCCTCACTATTTTCAAGGGTAATTGTTACTTCTTTACCAATTATTTCGTTTAACTCACTTCGTTGATCATTAAAGTAAGCTTTAGCACGCAATGAAAAAAGTTCTGAGATCTCTTCTCTATACTCAAATGAGTTTAGTATGATGGCATCTTTTCCGAATGGAGAGGAAATTCGGATGAAATTGTTATCTTGAGTTGCTCTTTTCATTAAATACTTCTTTCAAAAAATGCGGGGGAATATTCCCCCGCATAAAAATTACATTTGTTGACCTTTAACACCGCTGTAGCCGTATACCAATGGCGCAGAAGTGTTGTTTTTATCGTCAGTAGGAGTCACTGTCATCATCATTTCAGTGTAAGAAATAGTGATGGTTTCAACTGGACGATCATCCTGGATAGAAACTGAGTAATTAGAAATCATCGCATCAGTCAGTTCGATCTTCATGATTTCTTCAACTTTCTCACCCTGCTTAGTAATATGGAAAACCGCAGGTTTACCTTTACCAATTGTCGCTTCTTTAAATAAGTCAGGAGAAGAACGGTCTTGAAGTTTAGTGATAGTCAAATCATATAGACGAGTAGCGCTCGCTTCACGGTCCATCGCTGTACCAGTGTATGATGAGATCTCACGACCTACACTCCAATCTACAGATAGTAGTGTAATCAAATCTTTATATTGCTCGGCAGTTGCCTCACCCTTAATATCTGCGTATTTAAGATACGTATTAGACTGCATGCTAATCTCCTATAGCATTATTAATTGACATATATCGTAGTAATTTAATTATCTGACGTTTGATGATAATTAGTGATTAATGTATCAAAAACTTCATTTTAAATACGCCCTGTTATATCTTTAAACAAGACTTAATTTAAGCGTTTTTTATAAAAAATAATAGTTAATATGAACTAACTCCCAATTATTATTGAGAGTGTAAAGGATGTTAAACTATTGAGACATCAAGTCCACTAGTTGTACCTTTAACAATAATTTCATCAAACGTCTTATCATTAAGAATTGCATGCAATATTTCATGAGAAATCTTAGGAAGTAATGTGTTTTCTATGGTTGTCTGTACCACACGTGCACCGCTCCCCGACTCATCACTATTGTCTACAATATCATTAATTAGTTCTTCATCAAAAAATAGGTCAGCGCCGTAGTTTTTACGAATTCGATTCGTAACTTTGGCTAATTTTAATTTTGTTATTTCTATCAATACTTCTCTTGATAGAGGCAAATAAGGTAATACATTAACACGTCCTAAAAATGCAGGTTTAAAGTCAACCAACAAATCGTCACGCAAAGCATCTTTTAGTGCTGAAGGTTCTGGAGATAAATCAGGATCAGAATACAAAGACATCGTCGTTTCTGTCCCTGTATTCGCGGTCATAATAATAATAGTGTTTTTAAAATCTATATCGCGACCTTCACCATCTTTAATTGAGCCTTTATCGAATACCTGATAAAAAATATCTTGAACTCCAGGGTGCGCTTTTTCCATTTCATCCAAGAGAATCACACTATAAGGTTTGCGTCTGACGGCTTCAGTAAGTACACCACCTTCGCCATACCCAACATAACCTGGAGGAGAGCCTAATAATAAGGAAACTTTGTGCTCTTCTTTAAACTCGGACATATTGATAGTTGTGACATTCTCTTCACTGCCGTACACTTTCTCTGCAATAGCTAAAGCAGATTCAGTTTTACCCACTCCACTTGGTCCCGTGAGAAGAAATACACCATTTGGTCGTGTCTCATCCGTGAGCTGTGCACTGGCAGTTTTTATCACTTCAGACATGACTTCCAAAGCGTGATCCTGTCCGACAACTCGTTTACACAAACTCTCTTTCAAACTCAGTACAGCTTGGATTTCATCATCCTGAAGTTTGCCCAGTGGTATCCCGGTCCAATCTGAAATTACTTCTGCAATAAGCGCTTCATTGACATGCGAAAATACTAATGGCTGCGAGTTAGCGGAGAGGCTACTTTCGAGCTCCTGTAACTTGTCCTTAGCAGTCTCAGAACCCTCCTTGATTATTTGAGCTCTAAGTGACTTAGCTTCACTTACCCACTCTTTTTCTTTCTCCCACAGCATCTCTAGTTCAACTATTTCACTAGATAGAACATCAATTTCTTTTCTGACATCTTGCAACTGCATATCAAGAGGTGCACCTAGCTGACTTTCTTGGCTTAGGTGCTCATACTCAGCTTGCTTAGCTTTTAGTTTATTCCTTTTCGCATCTAGACCTCCCGGTGTAGACGATTGACTTAACGCGACTCGCGAGCAGGCTGTGTCTAAAACAGACACAGCCTTATCTGGCAGTTGTCGGCCATTAATGTATCGAGCTGAGAGTTGAACGGCAGCATTGAGAGCCTGGCTAGTGATGTGGACGTCATGGTGTTGTGCCATTACATCAAGTAAACCACGTAACATCTCGACCGCAAGCTCAGGCGCTGGCTCGTCGACCTTCACTACTTGAAAGCGTCTGGTAAGAGCCGCGTCTTTTTCAAAATACTTTTTATATTCTGCCCAAGTTGTTGCTGCGATCGTTCTGAGTTCACCTCTCGCTAACGCTGGCTTTAGAATATTCGCTGCATCACCTTGTCCTGCTTGTCCCCCACCACCAATCAGACCATGTGCTTCATCGATAAACAAAATAATGGGTTGTGGTGCGTCGTTAACTTCTTTCACAAGGTTTTTAAGTCTGTTTTCAAACTCACCTTTCATGCCAGCACCAGCTTGCAATAACGCCAGATCCAAAGACTTAATCGCTACATTTTGTAGAGCAGGAGGTACATCGCCATCAATAATCTTTTGCGCCAAACCTTCAACAACGGCTGTTTTTCCAACGCCAGCTTCACCAGTTAGAATCGGGTTGTTTTGTCGACGTCTTAATAAGATGTCGATCATTAAACGGATTTCATTGTCTCTACCAATAACCGGATCTATCTTACCTTCCCTAGCCTGCTCAGTAAGATCTGTTGTAAATTGATTCAGCGCAGAATTCGCGTTTGATTTCCCTAGGTCATTCGATCCTGATTGACGCGTATTACTTTCTTTAAAGTTCAATAACCGAGATGGTTCTATCTTGTTTAACTCAGGGCTAATCGAACTAGCCATGTTGACTAACGTATCATCAGACAAGTAGGCAAATAAAAGATGAATGCAATCCAACTGCTCCTGATTGAACTCAATCGTTGCCGATAGCAAAGCATTTTGCATCACAGTCACTGTGTGAGCTGAAAGACCTGGGACCGATTGACATCCCGTTTTGTATTTTTCAAGTGTCTTTTGAAGATCAGTTTCAACCTTGATTTTATCGACATCAAATTCGTCGAAAACTTCCGAGTAAATATCGGCAGGGTGTTGAATAATCGTCATTAACCAGTGAGACATTTCAATACTGTGATGGGTTCGAGAGCTTGCCATCGCAGCTGCTTGTTCAAGTGTTTCCTTAGCCTGAGGAGACAATCTTTCGACCAACGCTGAAAGTGAGAGTGAAGCCATTATGTTTCCTTTAAATAGTAATTGTTATGGTTCGATCTTTTGTGCGTTTATGTTTTTTAAGTACAGAACCAACACCTAATTGACCATGTTTTTTTGATAAACAAACTTGAGGTAATAAACTATGTTTGGTGGTGAGCTGCCATTTCACTTGCTTATGCTTACCAATAAATTCATAAGCCGCACGTTTAATAATTTCTACATTTGGATGGTTAGGCAGTAATTTACTAACCAGATCTTTGTGCTTTGGCAGAAACTCGATCGTTGTTCCTGCGTTTATATTCCAAGCTTTCGAGCCTAAGGATGCTCCGGAACCAAGTTGAGCAAACTGCCCTTCAGGCATAGTTCGAGATGAAAGACGTGTTTGCTCTTCTTTTGCAAGATGTAGCCACTGCCCTTGAAACTCATGAATCTTTACTTGGCATCCAGATAAACATTCAAGAACACTTTTTAGTCCAGCTTTGCTTCTCGTCGGTGAAGCAAAAACACCACCATAATGCAGGGACAACGAACTACCCTGGCCAGTTAATGCCGACTTACAATCTTCTAAAGGTGAACGTAATCCCTGTGCATGAGCACGAGACTGAACGGTCAATTGACTTAGTTGCCAGCATCGATAGTAAAGAGACAGTAAACGATGGTTAAAAATATCGTAGAAGTCCACCATTGCCGTATCGCCTTCTTTTTGACGATGTAAAGCTAACTCGCTGTAGTGCTGAGGAAGCACCCCCTGCTCACCCGTTAGGCCTATTAAATTGGTTTCAAGTGCTAGCTTGTGGCTATCAATATGTTTTAGATCGCAAAGCTGCGCATTTTCAAAACCTAACGATGGATTGACCTTTAAGTTTAGTTTTTCATGCTTCGGTAGAGCATCTGTCCCTATTTGTGCCTCGGCTTGCAAGATCTCGTGTTCGATAAGGTGAATTGCTTCAAACAACGGATGTTGCTTTAGATCTCGATAAAATTGCTCCGCGCTCATAGCAACACCTTATCGCCAGTTAATGCAGGCCATATGTGGAAGGGCTTTCCCGTTGACTTAAGTCTTATTTCTAGCTGCGTAAAAATGTTAATTTCAGCATATTGTGCAAAGTAAACGGATAGCACACTACCTAGGAGGAAGATTTGCTCTTTAGGTAAAATTTGATCAGAAACTGTCAAAATGATTTTTATACCGTGCGCAAAACCAACTTTACCTTTCTGACTGACTCTACCTGTAGTCGGCTCGAACTCTAGCTTCGCTAAAGCATCAATTACCGCTTTCGTTTCTGCTGTCCCAGAAAACGCGTAGAGATTCAGGGTTTGCTTCAAAGTTGTTAATCCATCTTCTTCGGTAAAGTGGTTTAAAGTTAGAAGCTTAGTTAGCTGCCATCGTGTACTTTCATCCATTTCTGGCCGGAGGGTTTCTGATATAGAAACTAAACAACGAACTGACTCGAAGTTGTCATTTACTTCCGGCAAAGAGACTTTTGGAAGACCGCCTCCAAATGGAAGCTTCTGCGCTAAATTACGATTGCAGCACTCAGCTTCAACGTACATTAACCAGTTTTCTCGGCTCTCTGGACTGAACAATTGATGCCTTTTATCAACAAAAGAAATGTACGTTTCCCTACCCGGCTCATCGTATCCACCAGCCCAGTTTTTATCCTCACGTCTCATCAACCAATAAATTTCACTGGCGTTCATATAATGCGTGTGCTCACCAGCGTGATAACATGGCAGGTTGTGATACGTTTTGTTCCAGTTTCTCAATGTTACGTCAGAAATAGAGACAACCTCGTTACTCTCGGCTTCCTGGTATTGCGGTGATAAGTGGTAATCGTACTCGGTTGGTAGAATACGCTTTGGCTCCATAACACTTTTAAATAAGTTTACGACTGGCACACAACCAACCATCAAGCTCTCTTCATCCACTTGCTTAGGAAGCCAATCATCATTGGTATCAAAGTAAAAATACAGCTCAACTTGCTCTCCAAGAGCTAGTTCTGATAATCCGAGTTCAGTGATATCAAAGAACATGAACTTCTCAGGAAAGTGCAGATACTCAACAAGTAATCTTGCTCCCGAAAAGCTTCTCTTACTGTATGGAACAACCTTCTCATCTTCTGAAAATCCCACTTCAATAAGATGCCTTTTCGTTAAAGAACGGACTTCTTTGCCACCCGCAACGACAGATAAACCAATTAGATTTTGAAATAGCATTTGGTAAAGTTTAAACGTCAACTGAGATTGCCCGTTTAAATAAAAGCGCAACCGTTCTAATCCCATTTCACTCAGAGATGTCTCTTCATCTTGGGCGGTGAGCTGGATTTTCAGAACTGAATGAGCATGGCTTTCCCATTGGGAGCCCACCGATTTAAGCGGTGCGTTTTTGAAAGCGCCAGAGGTCACATCAACAGGGTACATTCTGACCGGATAACAGGTTCTAAACTCGCATTCGTGGTATCCAGGAGCACCGATAACGACTCGCTCACCTTCTTCTACGTCAAAAAAAGAGGAAGTGGAGCTAGAGCAGTTCATCTTAATGACGGACATTGATGGAATTGGTGCGTGAAAATCCGGATATAACTGCCCCATCAAAGATTCAGTGAACTGAGGATAACTATTGTCTAAACTTTGTCTAATCCTTGCCGTTAGAAATGCACAGCCTTCTAGCAATCTTTCTACATGTGGATCGTCAACCTGCTCCTCACTGATACGGAGTCTCGCAGCGATCTTAGGATACTGCTCCCCAAACTCTTGTCCTTTGTGACGTAAATAAGCTAACTCGCGATTATAGTATTTGAGAAACTCTTCACTCATTTCGCTCTACTCAGTTTCATACCTAAATTTACCGGCTCGACTTCAGAATTGAATCGCACTTCATGAATGCTGTTATCAATTAAGCAAGTGGCGCTGATTTGTAACCTCAACACCCTATCAATAGCGTTTTTCTCGTCCGAAATCTGGACATAAGGATTCCTTAACCTAGGCTCGAACTCTTTAATTGCATCATGAACAATGTCACAAAGCTGATTCTGCCCCTCTTGGCTGCTATAAGGCATAGAGGAAAAATCTGGCAGACCATAATTCAATATTGAATAGCGAACCTCTAAAAGGTCATCAGGAATGTTTTTCCATCCGATACGACTATTTAACATAGACTCCAGATCTCTAAGCAAGCTGTTCAACATCTGTTGTTGGCTCGTAGGGAAATCTTTTTCATCTCTAGTTGAAGGATCACTATCCATCAATTTGTCCAGCAGAGAAACGGTTAAAGACATGTTCTTGTTACGCTATTTGTTTCGATTCTAACAATGTAGTCAAGTCACAGATTGAGAGGGCTGAATCACCAACTAGCCAACATTTTTGGCCTAAACCCACGAAGGATTCTTGCTCACCAAGCTGTTTCCAATCTGTTTCTCGACCTAGCTTTTGTGCGTCAGTTTCTGAGTCAACATAGGTCAATGGCATATGGCCTTCTCCTTCGCCAAGTCCGTCAATATCAAACTCTACAGGTCGCCAAATACTTTCTAATAAAGAGGTAGGTGCTTTTATTTCTAGCGCTTGAATGCTAGAAATTGGAACAAGAAAATAGTTACCCGCGGTGGAAAACAGTTCAATGTAACCACCTAAACGATCATCAATATCCCTAGCATCTTCATAGTTTGTACCGTTTATGTTAAAGCCTTTAATAGTACGATGCTCTTCAATGCTATGCGCTAGGTGTGACGCTTCTGCATAGTCTTGATTTTTGAGAGCGAGGTTAAAGCGAACAAGCTCTTTAGTGAATTCCTCGTCACCTAATACCTTGGCACTAGCCGCACCGTCGATAAAATCTTTTCTAGCCTGGGCCGCTTTCACTAAATGTCGCAACTGACTTGCACCAGGTAGATACTCAGGAAACAATTTGATCGATTGCATAAGTTGCTCATCCGCACGCTCGAAGTCTCCATCAATGCAAAGCAGCTCAATGAACGAGCTTCTCAAGCTTGCATCTTTAGGCGCCGCTTTAATTTCATCAATTAATAGCTCTAGAGCTTGTTGCAATTGGCCTTGGGACAAAGCATTTTTCCATTGGGTCATTGTTATTTCCTTACACCAAGTGCTCTGGTGATAATTCAGTAATTAATTTAATGCTAGATACCATTTGATCGAGCTGGAAGTGCGGTCGCAAATGGATAACAGAGTAATAGTGTCCTGGAGTTTCTCTTTTCTCTCGAACCGTAATTTTCGCTTCATTTAAGGGGTACTTAGCCCTAAGTTCATCAGATGCTTCATCCGACGCGGTAGTGTACTGATGCAACCATCGTTGAAAGTCCCGCTCTAGGCTTTCTGCATCTTGATACCCACCAATCTTGTCACGCCCCATAACCTTGAGATAATGTGCGACTCGCGACACACACAACGTGTATTGCAACATCGACGTGAGCTTTGCATTCGTTGAAATGTGTTTTTCTGCATATTGCTTAGGCTTGTAGAGAGATACATTCGAGGTCATCCCTACCATATCGGTTTCAGGTACAGGAGAAATAGAAATGAAACCGCATTCAGACAACTCTTGTTCTTTTCTCTCAGAGATCTTTAAGTTTAAAGGACATCTTTCACGGTCATTCTTGCCATTAACACGCATTTTGTTCCTAGTAGGAGCGACGATAATACCCTGACTATAATCCCCTTGCTTAATGCCTCGCATGTGCGTAAACCACCCATGCTCCTGAAACGCTCTAATTGATACGGCCGCAAAACAATACGCGCTACTCCCCCATAGCAAATCGCGATTAGAGTCGTAGACATGCTCTTGAAAGTCGAACTGATCGTTGCGTGAACCATCACTTTTATATGGCTGACGGAATAAAACATTCGGCGCAGTCAGGCCAATAAATTTGGTATCATCGTTGTCTCTCAAACTGCGCCATTTTGCGTAATCTGCCTGTTCAAATTGGGCCGCAATATCTCTTATCGCAGAGAGCTGTGAAAAACTGTCAACACCAAACATCTCCGGCGATGCTGACATAATGAACGGGCTGAATGCTGCCGCTGCAGACTGAGAGATCTTGCTGAGCACAGACAGATCTCTATCAAAATAATTTTTACTCGCATCACAACGAAGTTGATAATCGCCAACTACCACGCCAAAGGGTTCTCCCCCGGCCATGCCATATTCATTTTGATAGAGCAGCTTAAATAATGCTGATTGGTCAAATTCGATGGCTTTTAGTGCATCTTTACTGACTTCATTCCATGTTGCCGCCAACACCTTGACTTTGACGGAGTCTGATGAGCGAGTGTCGACCTGTTCGCATAAATACCTCACGCCGATCCAACCTCTTTCGAGTTGTTGAAACTCAGGATGATGTATTATTTCGTTTAGTTGAGATTCTAATAGCTCATCAATTCGGTTTATCGTGTTCATCACACTATGACGAAAACTGTCCAAATCTCTTGAACGCGTACCTTCTAGCCAAATTCGAGCTGACTCTAAAAGATCAGAAGATTCATTGAATCGAGTCAACCACGGGCTATCAAGCTCAGCATAGCCTCCTGTGCTGAATTCATGCTTTAGCTTACTGGGATCGCGAAAGTTAAGTGACACTGCTATTTCCATCTAGAACATAACGATTTGGTATGGCTGGCCTTACGACCAGCCAATTCATCTCTTATCCACCCGACTGAGGGATCTTTGCAACAAGTCGCAAAGATGTCGTCAATTCTTCCATTTGCAGCCAAGGCTTAAGCCATGCTACAGCATTGTAAGAACCTGGTGCGCCAGGGATTTCCTTAACCTGGACACGAGCATCTGCTAGAGGGTATTTCGCTCGGATCTCTTGACCACCACCCTCTGAAGCATTTACATAGCCTAGAATCCAGCGGTTCAACCAAGACTCAACGTCTTCCGCTTCCATAAAGCTACCGATTTTATCTCGAGCCATTACTTTCAAATAATGCGCAAAACGAGATGTCGCCATCATGTAAGGTAGACGTGCTGAAATCGCCGCATTAGCCGTTGCTTCCGGAGATTCGTGGTTCGCCGGTTTTTGACAGGTTTGCGCACCGAAGAACACCGCATAGTTGGTGTTTTTGTAGTGACAAAGCGGTAAGAAACCAAGTTTACCCAGCTCTGCCTCACGTCGGTCGGTAATACCAATCTCTGTTGGACACTTCATATCAGGATCGCCATCATCACTCATGAAGAAATGTGTTGGCAAATTATCCACTCGACCACCACCTTCTGCACCACGGATAGCTGTACAGAATCCATATTTTGAGAAGGCGTCTGTTAACTTAACACCAAGAACGTACGAAGAGTTCATCCAACAGTAGTCATTATGCTCAGCATTGACAGCAATACCTGACACTGGATCTACTTCGAACTCTTCAAATCCAAATTCCTCAACTGGAGCAGTGGCTTGTCCGTATGGTAAACGAGCCAGAACTTTCGGCATAGTCAGGCTAACAAAACGTGAATCAGCACTCTCACGGAACGAACGCCATTGAGCGTATTCTAGCGACTCAAAGACCTTGTCTAGATCGCGTGGTTTTGACAGTTCAGTCCACTCATCAAAACCAAATAGTGCTGGTGAGGCCGCGGACAAGAATGGGGAGAAGCCTGAAGCGGCTACATTTGACATTAGGCGCAGCGACTCAATATCCTCTGGGTGGTTGGTAAACTCATAGTCACCAATTAATGCACCATAAGGTTCACCACCTGCACTGCCAAACTCAGACTCGTAAACTTTCTTAAAGATCTGGCTTTGGTCAAATTCAACCGCTTTACTCAAGTCTTTATGTAACTCTTTCTTAGTCATACTCATCATGCGAATTTTCAGAGTAGAGCTCGTCTCTGAGTTCATCACTAGATAATTTAAACCACGCCAAGAACCTTCAAGTTTCTGTAATTCAGGATGATGCATTACTTCAGACAACTGATCAGAAATCTGTTTATCAAGTAAATTAATCGCTTCACGAAAAGTTACCGTTAGGTTTTTGTTCCAAGTAACCGTCCCTTTCATCGCTTCTTCAGTGAGCGTTTTAATTAGCTCTTCAGCACGAGAGGCTTCTGTCTGCTTAGTTGCACCAATAGCTTGATCTAAAAATGAAGTTGTTTGTTCATTAACAGTTGGATCTAACTGCTTTTCAGCTTCAGTCGTCATTATTCCGCTCCTTCAGTACTGTCTGACTTCGCTTTCTTGCCAAGATCTAACTCGCCCGCAAGTTTTGCCAGATTGTCTGTGTTGTTCAAAACATCCTCTAAGATGTTTTCAAGCTCTTCAGAACGGTCAACTTTTGTCATCAAATCACGCAGTTTATTACGCGTTTCCATCAGTTGGCGCAGTGGATCAACTTGATTTACGATCGCAGCGGGCTCAAAGTCTTGCATTGATTTAAAGTTCAAATCCACCTCAAACTGTGAATCGTCGTTCGCAAGCTTGTTCGCAACTTTGAACTTAACCGATGGGTTCATCTTTTTGAGCACATCATCGAAGTTGTCTCGATCGATCTGAATAAAACGGCGGTCTTTCAATGGCTTCAACGCTTCAGTGTTTTGACCAGCGAAGTCACCCATTACACCTACAACAAAAGGTAGCTCTTTCTTAAGAGTTGTACCTTCAGTTTCAACATCATAGGTAATGTGGACACGAGGCTTCCGTACTCGTGACAGTTTCGAGTGGATACTCGTCATACCATTCTCCCTTTATTAATTTTCATTTTGTTCTGCTATGCCAACCAAACGGAAGTAGCTTTTCTTTGCATCTCCGTCGGAGATAAGTTCCGCCAGTAACTCCGGCAGAGGCATTCCACACCAACGAATGATCTGTTCGATGGAGTAAGAAACTGGTGAGTGAGGCTCACTCTCTCTGAAGAAATCAGCCACTTGCTGCAATTGTCTAATCGCCTGCTCTCGTGATTTCATGTTTGTCGCTAATAGTGCATCAGAACTTTGTGAACTCACTTGTTGTTCCGAAGAAGAAGATTCATCCACCTCCTCCAGTTCTTCAAACACAGCTTGTGGTTGATTAAAACGCTCTCCAAGGAGATGCTTTAATGCCGAGTGTATTGATTCAAGCCTTTTTGATATATAAGAGCTAGGAGTAACATCACCTACCGCTTCATCTAATCGCTGACTGAATTCATTAAATGACTCTGTGGCGAACTCCAGATCAGCGATTAGCTCACGATAAAAGGAATCAGAGGTAGATTTAACTGTAGTTGTAATATCAGATAGCTCTGTAGCGCCAAGATCGACTCGATTTCGGCGCTTATCTTCATCTAAACGCTCCAACTCAATAGCTTGCTGATATTCCCAGTAGGCATACGCTTGCTCAACGCCTACGTCAGTAAGCGGGATACAAGCAATAGGGAAAATAAGTGTTCCTTCGCTATCGATACCATTGAGGCCAGTAATCGCCGATATTCTTGTTTCAATGCCATCCTCATCAGGCATTGGATAGAGATCATCCCAAAATTTCTCGATGAACTCAGTAGCGAGTTTGTACCCAACGCCCATACCGCGAAAACCATACAATCGAGTTAGAGCCTCTATAAGCCAAGCAACAAACTCTAAATCTTTAGATTGATTCGTAAGTATCTCTGGTACTTCTTCTATAAATACCCGCCATAAGTTACTGTGGGTATAAATACTTTCTTCTTCTATAAGTGCATTGCGCTCTGCATTTCGCGCAGCCATACGCTGATCTTTTAATCGGTAATAAGCGGACTGTGGCGATACATCTTCTCTAGGATCAACACCTGTGGGATTCTCTTGAGATATAGGAGCCAACGCTTGTTCATACCAATCGAACATCTCACTATTCATAAGACCTCCCTCTAAGAAAAACGGGGATCGTCGCGTCTTCTCTCGTTACTGCTTCAAATTCCGTCTGCGCTTGGCGAACTTTGACTAACGCACAAGTAACGTTATCACTTGCACCCCTCACTAACGCCGAATGCATGAGTGCTAATCCTGCTTGATTTACTGAGTCCGCATACAATGTCCGGTGAATTTCATCACTCGTTAATTCTTTAGAAAGCCCATCACTACACAGAAGAAATTGGTCTCCATCAGCCAACTGCCCTGAAACTTGATCAATAGTGATACTCTCATCTACCCCAACAGCTCTGGTAATAACATTTGCGAGAGGATGTGACTCAGCATCTTCAAATGCCAATAACCCTTGATCGACTAAATCCATAACTTGACTATGATCGCGTGTTTTTTGAGAAAAATGACCATTTCTAAGCTGGTAAATTCGGCTATCACCGACCCAAAGACAGTGGTAATACCCGTCCTGGATAAACAACAAAACAAGAGTTGTTCCCATCGTTTTACCGTCTAAGTGATTTTGTGCGTATTGATAAATTTCTAAATTCGCGGCTTGAACCACACTCCGGATATCATCGATATTGGTATTTGGGACATCCTGCATATGGCGCGCGATTCTATCCACTAGCATCTGGCTTGCTATGTCGCCAGCACTATGCCCCCCCATTCCATCGGCTACAACCCAAATATGCTGCTCTGTCATATCTAAAAGAGCATCCTCGTTATAAGGACGTACTTTTCCTGCGTGCGATTTAGCAAAGGTAAAATAGTTCCAATTCATTCTTCTATCCTACCAATTCCACTTTTTCCAGCCGCCATCAAGCATGGCAGAAAATTGACCAATAGAAGGGAAACCGCTGGTCATAAACATACATGGTTCAACTAGAGTCGAGCCTTCAGTCCACCAAAAGCATGGCTTACTCAATTTTTCTTTAATGAGGTAATTCAAAAGTGCGCTTTGATCTGCTCCACCTTGATCATGAAAAATCGTAGATATTTGGCTTTGATAAAGAAACTTAAGAGGCCGCACTTCACTTTTTACATTCGCCACTAAATCGTTTTTTTCTTGCATGCTCTTATGCCAAACATCAAATACAAAGTCGTCCTCAAGTACTGCTAGGGCAAGAGATGCACTGTCCTCGGTCCAAGCTTTGTCCCCCCAATATTGCGCAGCTTCACCTTTTACGGCACGAGCTATAGTAAAGAAAAAGTATCTACCGCATGCATCTACACTAGGAATCATGCTACCAATGTATGTCGAGTCTTCTAAGTAACTAACATCCAGAGCAAAGTGCCACACAGGCGCGGTTAAAAAGTGCTCATTCCAACTTTCACCCAATTGTTCTCTGCTGACTGCAATAACAGCCTGCTGCCAGTCATGCCAGCGCTCTGAAAAATCTTGTGATAAGCCATCTTTCACAAAGTCTCCTTTTGCAGGCATTTTACCGATATAACCCCAGGCTGATGTTACAAGGTTCGTGGACATCTGAACCTCTCCATTTCATTTGACCAAAACGGATTAATAGCACTAGACGGAATAAGCTCTAGTTGCACCTTATTTCCCTTTAAATCAATCATAACTATGTTGTCTTTACGCGATTCTGGTCTTGCTTTAAGTGATTGATCTAGCAGTTTGAATATGCCCCACTCACCTTCATAAGTATGGGCAATCTCACGTTTAGATTCTGGCGGTGTGAACACTATTCGAGTCTGGTCTTGACCCGCAGGCCAGCTCAAGGATTTAGCTCGTGCTGGTCCATGCTTATAAACCAAATCTTGCTTACCTAGCTCTAGAACAAACCGAGTAATGTGCTGATCCAGATACACTGGTTTCATACCGAACTCTACGCGCAATGAATTATCAGATTCAAAGAAAGACTGCCTGATACGCTTCGCTCTTTGAAAGACCATCAGCGTTTCTGGACGAACTCCAATTTCCTTTTCTAATCGCCAACGACTTTTCGAAGTATCGACAAACGGTTCAAGATACTCTTGGAAGAATGAGTCAAGCGTACCTCCATAACCAAAGAAACGTTTGAAGTCCTTCAGCCTTACTTCTCTGCTTGCATTTGGCTCGAATGGGTATCTACCCGCAATAGTCCGCTGATAAGGGCGCACCACTTGCGTAACCCAAAGCTGATTTAGATGATCTTTCGACCCGCTCTCCGCAAACTTAACTGACTCTTGAGAAAGTTCACCTAGCCATTGATTAAATGGCCTAGGCAAAAGTTCTTTAGCGCGAGCAAAGGAAGCAGCCACATCTTGTGTAACGGTCCCATCTAAAATACTTTTGTAAGCAATTTTCTGATTATTACCTGAGCTTGATAAATCGCTTAAATACGAGCGCAAGTTAACCATAGCTTGTTGAATATCATCAAAGTCTTGTTCGCCGAGACGTAAGATCTCCGAAAAATGAGATTCGACTTCTTTACCTGGCAGTGCAACATTGAAACCATTTTCTTCAGGCAAGTACATGTCTAGTCTATCTGCCGTATTCGAAAATTTAACTTTGGCAACCTTACCAGCGACTTCAGAAGTGGCCTTCTGATTTTCTGACAATGATACTTTCGACAAACCAACTTCTTTTTGGATTGCCCTCAACAACGATTCGATTGGTCTTTCAACTCCAGATAGAACTCTAGCTTGTTCTGTTGCAAGCTCTAGGCTCGGAGCCTGCTTAAGTTGAATATCTTCGATCAGAGTTTTCCATTCATTCACATAATCTTGATAGTATCGAGATTGGACTCCTTGAATAGCGCTATCTTGATCAATTTCATGAGCCTTAAGATCGTCACCATAAACCCAGTTCTCTTCCATTAGGCTTTTTACTGTACGGTTGATCTGAATCTGAAAAATGCTATGAAAGCCATTGTACGTATAAAAGCCCGAAATGCCTTGTGATAACGGCTTTCCACTCGCTCGTTCAAACTGCTCAAGCCCTTTAGGCCCCAAGACATCAGTCAAACGAAATGAAGGAACATGACTCTTCGAAAATTGTATCTTCATTCGCTGATAAGCACGTTCTGGTAGAGACATTTGTGTCAAAACCTCGCGAGCATTAGTCACGGCAGCAGTATTATAAGAAAAGCCTTGTCCATTATTCTCTAATAAATTTTGAGTGTGCTGTAACAGACCTTTTCTTAAGTCTATATTTAGTTCACCCGGATATTGACGTTCAAAATAGAAGTTAAACCAAGCCAACACTTCATCTTGTTGGTATTTGTCTGGATTAAACAACATCAAATAAGTTTTCAACGTTTCATACAAATACTCTCGATGCTGTTGATTACTTTCCATTTCCGTCACCAAGCTATCAAGAAGCAAGGGAGCGTAATATTGGGTCAACGCATCAGAATATGCATTGTTTGCCGCCTGTGAGACTTTATCTCCTTGATAGAGACCAAACCTTTTTACGGAATCAGCATCGCCGTAGTTGCTTTGCTTTCCTAGAGGAAGCGTCATCAATCGGTCTAATGTCTCTACGGCTGAGATAATATCCGCCTCAAAATCTAGGCTCTCAGCACCAATCATTGCTTCAATATGGCCGGCTTGCTCATTGGTATCGACAATCAACTGAGAATTCCACTTGTAGCTCATAAGCCAAAGTGCAGACGCACCTAGCAGTAGAGAAGCACAGCCAATGTAAACACCTCGGCGCATCCATCCTGACTGCTTTTGATAGTGACGATTAACCGTTCCTAACAGTTGTTCCTTGAAAATAACCTTATCAAACAAGTTCTTCACGAAATAACTATGAGACCCTGTTGGGCTCTTTGCTAGAGCGAGGCGATTTAGTCCAAGTCCATTGGTCGATTCATTCATTAACTTATCGACTGGTAAGCCTTCTTGGACCGAGCTCAACATAAACACACCACGAATCAAGGCTGGCTCTTCAAAACTATTTTGTGCAAATATTTCCGCTAAAAATTCATCAAGGTTAGCTTGCAATACCCTTAGCTGTTTAGGAAACTCAAAAATAAGTGCTCGCTTCTCTAAATCATCTTCAGTTTCAAGGATTCTCAGCATTCGCGCATCAAGGCGCTCCAACATGCCATGAAATTCTTTATTGAATAAAGAAATAACCCCTCTTTCATCAGCCACTTCACGCGGAAACATGAAACCGAACAATTCCTCACGCTCTTCCTTACTTAGATCAGAGAAGAACTCATTGAAACCCGCAACTAAATCCATTTTGGTCAGTAGTACGTAAATAGGAAATTGCATACCTAACTGATTCTTCAGTTCTTGAAGGCGCGACTTGATAGCTCGAGCATGAAGGCTTCGCTCGGTTCTTGTCTGCGACATCACACTGGCTAAACTGATCGTGACAATTGCACCATTAATTGGCCTTTGCGTTCTATATTTTTTCAACAACCCTAAGAAGCCGTGCCATGCTTTAGAGTCGACTTTTTCTTGACTGTCTTGTGTCGTGTATCGACCGGCCGTATCAATCAGAACGGCTTTATTTGCAAACCACCAATCACAATGACGAGTTCCACCGACACCAGCAATAGAGTCAGAACCAAGGCTATCCGCTAACGGAAACTCTAGCCCTGACTGCTTTAACACTGTTGTTTTCCCTGTCCCTGGAGGGCCGATCAACACATACCAAGGCAAGTCATATAAGCTTCGCTTTCCTTTATGTGTTTTCGTTACTACTTTGACAGCTTGCTCAATACGCTCGCGCATTAAGTCAATTTCACTCGCCGCTTCTTTATCTGACTGACTATCAACCTCAAGTAACGTTTGAATACTTTCGTCTTCTTTAACTTTTTGCTTGTGCTGCTTAGTCACGTTGAATAAAGCCCACACAAACACCAGCACCAAAATCGTGACTAGTCGTTGGAAGTCGCTCTTTAGCGGCTCATATCCCGCTATCGTGATAAGTGGACCAACAACCCAAATAAAAATTGAACAAGCAGCGACACCGATAAGACCGAGAAACCACCTTTGAGTAAATATTCTGCCAATTTCTTTAATACGCATCTCTATCTACCTGTTATTAATTCGCGACAAGGAGGTCGATTTCAATTCGACGGTTAATAGCTCGGTTTTCGTCACTATTGTTTTCAACCAATGGTCTTGCATCACCCAGCCCTTCTGGTATGACTCGACCTTCTAGTGCGCTATTCGAGATAAGTTGTTCAGACATAGCAGTAGCTCGAGCTAATGATAGATGCCAGTTCGAAGGATATTTACTCGTGAAAATTGGCCTATCATCGGTATGACCTGTTACAATGATCTTGCCTTGGGTCGACTCCAACGTTCTAGCGAGTTTAGAAATTACGGGTTGGATATACGCAACAACATCAGCACTACCTGATTCAAATAGATCTTGCGATTTTAACGAAATTCTTACCCTGTCTTG
This sequence comes from Vibrio sp. JZG10, assembly GCF_054064075.1. NCBI lineage: Bacteria > Pseudomonadati > Pseudomonadota > Gammaproteobacteria > Vibrionales > Vibrionaceae > Vibrio > Vibrio sp. JZG10. The sequence goes on along the minus strand of NZ_JBSUGE010000002.1, from coordinate 136,111 downwards.
CAACGGCTCGACGTTAATTAGCCCCTTCCCGATCTCGGTTGCCAGATACATAGAGATCCTTTCTGAAATTGGCGCTGATTTTGATTCTGACGTTGTATCTTGGTTAAGCTGTTGCGGTTGAACCAAATTGACTAATTGAGAAAAGGTGCGGTTGGAAGCCTTGTTTAGCTCATAGCTAAAATACATGAATATACAAACCAATAATGCAGCCGTTACGGAGCACACAACCCAGAGAGGAGCTCTGTCGGAAGCCTTAGAGCCATTCAAAATGTGTTGTTCGATACTATTGCTTAGCTCTTGAGGTATCCCTCTTCCGTAAGACTTAAGAATAGCGATAATCTGCCTTCTCAGTTTTCGGTGAGACTCCAGTCCGTTTTTTTCCAAACGATATTGGCCGAGAAACCCAAGCGATAGGCACACGTACATCAATTCAAGCAAATCTAAATTTGTATCTGGTTGCGCCATGCACTTATCAAGATACTTAAAGAACGCTTCCCCACCCTGGCTGCTGGCATAGAAAGAACTAAGCAATGAGTCATGGCTCCAAAATGAATGCCCCCCCCAATTAGTATTGAGCACCACTTCATCTAACGAGCAACACAAACAGTAACGAGCCGTATCAATAGTGTCCAAATCAACGTCGTGGTGACGTAGTCGGTTCTCATAATCTCTAAGCTTTTGTGCCAACGTCTCTTTTAGAAACAACGGGTCAGAATGAGTCGCTGTCGCTCGAATTTGACCAATAATGGATAAAAGACCATTCGCTTCTGCCAATAAAGGGTTGTTCCCATAAGCGACCACTGAATCGTTATTCACCAATTCAGGACTTTTTGAGATAACTACCGTATTATCTGCTGACTTTTCTGATTGTGGTTTCGGTGCGGGCGCTCTTCCACCCGGTGTTGGTTTTACGATCGTTTGTTCCATACTGAGCACACCTATTGACTAATACTCCACAGCTCAAGGTCAGCATTCGGAAAATGCCCCGATAAATGCAGCGCAATACCACCACTGTCTTTCAGCCTCATCCAAAACGGGCCTTTCTTGACTACTTCGAAGTAGACATAACCCGTTTGGTAAGGGATCTGCCTCGGTACTACACTCAATGGCGCTACGTTTATGCCATTAATCTGATTGTTGATCAGATCACGAATCTGCTCCGCTGGTCCAAACTTGAGCTGCGCCGGGACTAAACGTCTGATTTCATCTGTTGTCGTATCAGCTTTGACCGCAAGCACAAACTGGCATGATTCAAGTAAACGCTTATCTGGAAGTGGCGTCACTTGAATTCCATATTGTCGTGGCTCCAAAGGAAGTTTGCTTGCTGTTTGATCAAGGACAACGCTCAGATATTGACTCAGAACTTGATTCAATTCGCTATAAACACTTGATACATCTAAGTGATCGTATGTAAGTAAGCTTGGCATCCTCTTGGTTTTGTCAGAAAACGTAGCTAATTCACCAATATAACCTTTCAGGGTCGTAGCTAATTCCAATGGATGTAGCCTGTCTAGGTCACTAAAGTGCTTTAACATCGCCTCATACCTGTTCAACATTTGTAGCATAATGAAATCAACAGCAGATGCAGATGCGGCTTTGCCCTTAATCAATCGCTGCGCAATAACGTCGGCACGCATCTTTGTCATCGCAATAACGTTACGCAAGTAAGCCGACATAACTTTGTCGCTAAGTAAATTGATAAGCGGTGGAACATACGAATCGTCTAGTATTACTTCGCCTTCTGCCGTTACCTCTTTTATTTTCAAAATCGGTAACTCAACATAACCCGCTAATTTGTCATTGCTGGCTTTCAGTTCCAGGTTTAGGGCTGCGACTTGAATCGTTTCTTCATCCTGCCCAGTGAGATTATCTATAACGTCAACGTCTTTAAGTACATAACGAGAAACGATCGCCTCACTTACATCAGAAACATTTTTACCTTTGATATTTGAAAGGGGAAGAGTGATTTTTACTAACGTATTTTCTACGTCTTTATCAATAAATAAAGGCACAACCGAATCGCTGGCTGTTAAGGTATTAACCAGAGTCATATCTGGCAAAACTGCCTCAAAGTGATCTAATTCAATCAGACCATCTTTTAATGCATGTTCTTTTACTCGACATTTCCAAACCCCCCAATTATAAGCCCCACCAAACTGATGTAAGCCTTTGAATTCCTGAGAGGTTGCGCGTTCATGTTGTTGAAAGTGCTGGGGACGTAAAAACATCCCTTCGCACCAAGCCGTCTTGGAATATTGCGTCATTTATAATTAGCCAACTAAACGTTATTTTACGACCAAAGACAGATCTTCTAACAGAATTTGATAGGTGTTGTAACCGGTCTTATCCACTTCAATGACTTGTCGCCAATTTGAATTTTCAATATCTCGAAACGCTGCGACAATGCCTAAGTATTCAGTCTTTGGAGACATACTTGCCTGATATGTTTCTTTCTGACCTGGAGTTAATGATATTTCATATTTATTCACTAAATCAGGGCCTAAGACTTTTTCACTTTCTTCATAAATTGAAAAAAAATCCTGACTTTCAAAAAGGGTATTTGATGTTAATTCAAAAACATACACGACTACAGGGGATGGCCTACCATTGGAGTCAGGGTTAATATTGTGATTTGCTGTTATTTCTAAATCTGAATATGGATCAACAACTAAATTGGCTGCTGAGCATCCAAATAAAACCATTGAAATTAATAACAAAATGTACTGATAAACTCTTTTCATCACCCTATTTCCTAGCTTTTATTTTTTAATGCTAACTCATAGTGTTTAGCGAAATCTTCTAAATAAAATGGAGATTCTTTATTGATAATGTCATCGGATAGCTTTTCATGAATATCCTCAAACCGCTTCCAACTTTGAGCATATTTCCTTGCTGGAATAACCTTATTAATAACCGTGTCTTTAGCTAAAGCTTCTGAGTATATCGACGTAGGTTCAACAAGCGACATAACACTTGAAACCGTACCCTCAACACCTTTCATTAACGCTTGTTCATGACTTTCTATATCACTAAACGCTTCTTTAATGGCTGCACTTGGCTTTAGGAAACTTGCAGTTTGACGGTTATATAAGTTATGAATTGCATCTTCTAAATTCGCAGAGAACTTCAGAGGATTATTTTCTGACTTCCGAAACGCAGTATGACTAAGTCGATTTGTTTGTTTAAATACCGCACGATTGTGCAGTGTTTCCATTAAACCAACTAACATCAAAGAAAATGATTCCCCCAGCTGTTCAAACCATTGTTCTCTGTTGTCGCTGGGAATCATCGTTGGATCAATACCCGCTCCTTTAATGAACGCCGCAAGCTCGCTCCCTTTACTATCAAATTTGGGAGTTGGCTGACGTTCTAGCTGACGTGGGGTTTCCGGTACAGGTGTAGGATCTACACTCTGTTTTTCTGGTTTGGGGATATCAATGAAATCATCGACTAATCCAATATCTAATTGAAAGTCAGAAGGAACACTCTCATTCAAAAGCTCACTGGCACTAAGGCCGAGGTCTACAAACTCTGCTTCAGATGAACTCGAGAATGCTTCAGGTTCTGAACTGGAACGAAAGTTACTTTCCTGATTATTGAATGCCTCAGTGCTCGTTTGAATACTTACTGAAATTTGGTAATCCCCTAAACTAACCGTATCGTCGTCGCTTAGTGCAATCTCATTTCCTTGGCCCACAGGTGTCACAGCGTTATTAACAAACGTGCCATTAGTTGATAAGTCTTTTATCAAGTATTTATCACCAAACTTGATGAGCTCTCCGTGAGTTCCAGATACTACTCTTTCGGGGTCTGGCAGTGTCCAATCACATTGTTCAGACCGACCAAATGTAACCTTGGCATGCTCATCACTTGATTCAAACACAAACTCACTCTCTATCTCTGGAGTAAATTTGTGAAAACTTGTTATGGTTAAAACCAACTTCATGTAAACCTCGCCAAAGACCTGCTAAATATTATTTTTAATTTTATTATTAGTCACTTTCTTATTAACAGTAAGATTAATAAAAACCTTAAACCTGCCATTGAAAATCATGCACGGAATAATGAATCATTTTTTTATCAAAGCAATCACGTATTGTTCAACAATTTTAATTATCCAACCAAGTTCAAATTTTTGACACTTAGACTTTCATCAATAAAAAAACGAATGTTAGTTTGGCCGCGAAATTCTAACATAATGACTTTTCATTGAGCAGAAAGGTATATATTCCCCCATCATTTATACGGAGTTCTTGTGATGGAAGACAGCAATAAAAACAATTCTATAAATAATAAAGATAGCGGAGACAAAACTAAAATTGTAAAGACTCAAAAACGAGACAATGCAATTCAATCAAATAAAGTTGCTAGCAATGAAGGCTCCGTTCAAAATAAAAATGAAACAAATACAAAACTGTCTCAAAAAGAAAACACTCCGTTAGTTAATAAGAAAATAAACAATAAAAATAACACATCAAATAATGACAAAGATGTTATTAATGAGAATTTAATAGGCACAACTGTCAAAAATCGATATGAAATCGAGTCGGTTCTTGGCCATGGCGGACTTTGTGATGTTTATTTGGCAAAAGATAAGATATTAGAATCTTCAGGTTCAGAAACCCCTTACGTAGCATTAAAGATTTTACAAAAAGAGTTTGCATCTCAACCAGAGACTGCACGCATGTTGATACGTGAAGCTCAGCAAACACAAAGATTAAGCCACCCTAATATTATTAGGGTTTTTGATTTTGGTGTTGATGGCGAAATATACTTCTTAGTGATGGAATATATTAACGGGGAAACATTAGAGAATTTAATACAACGATCTAGGCCGCATGGGTTGAAGTTTAACGCAACTTTATCGATTCTAAATCAGGTACTTGACGCGCTGTCTTACGCCCATTCACTTGGTGTCGTGCATGCCGATTTAAAGCCCGCTAACGTCATTTTAACGTCTGAAGGTAATGTTAAATTACTCGACTTTGGTGTATCTAAAACTCATCAATTAAAGCAAGATCAATACGCAGCTAAACGTAAATCCGAAAGTGTGGAGACTCTTGGTTATACTCCAAACTACGCATCGCTCAACTTGTTGTCGGGTAAAGAGCCAAACTTAAGCGACGATATGTTTGCGCTATTTTGTATTGCTTACGAGTTATTGAGTTGCAAGCATCCTTATTCAAGAACTCCTGTTAATGAAGCTCTCAAAAAGAAAATGAAGGTCTCGAAACCTGCTAATATGCCAGTATCTAAGTGGCCTATCTTTGCACGCGTGTTTTCAACTGGCATCATCCCCAAAGACCTTACCCCAGAGCAGTTAAAACAAAAGTTGAACATGCGATATTGGCCTATCGTTAGTGGTGTAGCTGCAAGCGTACTATTGGTTACCGGAATCGTATTTGGCTATCAACAACAACAAGAAACCATCTCTGATTTAGAAATAGCGATTAACAAGCAAAATGATCAGATTAATGGGCAGGAATGGTTGCTCGATACACCGCCAGAAAAAAGCTTGTCACTGATTAATAGTGAGAAAAACTTACACCCGGTGATTAAAGCTGGCTTACTACGTCAGCACAAGAGCTACCTTCTAAGTGAGTTTGAATCTGAGATTGATCAGGTTCTGAATTCTGATGCTAACAACTATCCAAATTATGATGAAATCGAGTCTGTACTAAACAAAGCAAAAGCCTACTACCCTGACTCACATAAAATTGAAGTTCTGGCGTTAGATATTCAATCAAGCAAGCACTCCACATTGCTTTCGATAGCCAGACAAATCAATAGCCAACTGGAAAAGTCTCGATACAGTAAAGAAGAAGACAGTAAGTCCATCTATGAACTGAAAGATGAGTTAAATCAAATTCATCAGGATTACCCATTTACACCAAGCTCATTATCTAGCGATGTTTTTGGTAAACACCTAACTGAAGCACTCAAAAATAAAGATGCTGCAGCACTTGTTGCGCTAATTAAGGTTGGGAATACTTTCTTCTCAAACGTTGAAGAGCATCAAAACAACTTAAAAATAAGCAACGCGATGAAAGATGCAGTTCTCGAAATGAAACTGTATGAGACCGCGCTAGACTCTAACGATCCTCTACCATTTCCGGACGAGGCTGCTCGAATTTTGTTCCAAGAGGAATTTGAAAACTTCTATTACCGCCTAGAAAAGGCAAGAACAACAACTCACCTCGATAACTTAGTGAAAGATGTTGATCAGTTTTCGAAGAACTTTCCTATCGGTTTTCAAGATATTAACGATTTGAGATTCAAAACTGCAGATAAATACCTGCGCTTCTCCGACATACTACTCAATAAGAGAAGGACCACAAGCGCAAGACGTGCAATGAAGAAAGCGAATGAGTTAATGAGGCAGGTAGAACAGGACTCCAAGCAAAGCTAATTGTACAAAAGGGGCGCAAGGCCCCTTTTTTGCGTCAAGCTACTTGCCATTATGCAACTAGGTTGCTAGCTTGTATTTGTACTCAATTAGGAGAGTTAACCTTGACTGAAGGAACAGTCAAAGTTGGCGAGCGCTTGGCTTACTTGTTTGATGATTACTTTAAACTAGGTAGACAAGACTGTTCCCAACCCAGCATTTTATTTGGAACCCACTATCACGTAACTTGTGTTGCCACGACACGAGTGCAAAATGCTTTGCACAAAAGATTAGATCATAGACACTTGTATATAAGTCAAAGTGTACCGAACAATAACTTTGTTTTTATGAGTCTAGCTCAAGTGATAAGCACACTGTTCAGCGCTCAACTCCCCCCCACTTCAACGTTCCTATCCTATACATTTTTCTACCTCGCGGTTAGTCAGAGGTAAACATGATTAATTTTGATGTTCTCAATAAATACATGGAGAACGACGTAGATCTTATCGTCACCGTTTTTTCCACATACTTAGAAGACCACGCCAATGACATACAGCGTATCAATGAGTTGTACGCAAACAAATGTTGGCCGGAACTCTACTTATTGGCTCACAGTCTAAAGGGCACTCTAGAAAGCTTTGGTGAAGAAACCGCTGTCATTGTTTTCACAAAAATAGAAGCAGAAACAAGAAACGATAGCGAGCCAGATAGCTCAGATATAGCTATAGTTACTAAAGAGCTAGCTGCCATTAATCAACAAATCTTTGCTTACTTGAAGAATATGCAATAAAACAAATTAAGGCTTAACTGGGGGAAATATGGCAATGAACAATAGCAATTTCAAGGAGCTGATTGAGTCTCTCAAAGACTTAACGCCAACTCAAAAGAGGTACTTGCTTAGTCGTACAAAGATGGCGTTAGATGATGAGAGCAATATGCTAAACATCAGTGATATACTGACACCAGAAGAGTTGGAAGCATTATTGTCGCTTGCACCAACCACAAATACAAAATAACAATAACATACAACGTAACCGTCAGATTAACGCTAGGGACCAGGTGGGGTGAATAGATCTCGCTTGGTTGTTAGTTTTTCGCCGTTCCTCTTCACTAAAACAAACGTGTTTTTTGCAATCTCTTTTTCTAACTTGAACTGGTCAGATAATTGAGCGACTAACATCAGTCCACGACCTGAAGCAGACCAACTATCATCATCCATTAAGTTAGGAGCCTCAATCTGTTTATTTTTATGTTGGTTGAATGTCATTTCATTGATTGACGCTCCGTAGTCAGAAACCCTAAGTTCAATGAAATCTGACATTTGGTCACATCTAATCCTACACTCCACGTCTATCGGCTTGCCTTCAATTTCACTGTAAGAATGGATGTAAGCATTGTTCATAAGCTCAACAACACAAAGCTCCAACGACTGAGCCGTACTTAACGATACTTGATTATCCATTAAAAACTTAGCAACCTCTTTGCTCGCACTTCGAGAGCGAGTAAGGGATCCACCGTAAGTTCGTTTAAACTCGCTCTGGAACATTCTTTTCCTTTATCCCTAGGCTATCAGCCACGCCACCTTACTTGTAAAAGACTCGCATCATCATCAAACTCATCTTTGTTCTGCCAAGATTGTACTTGTTCAAAGACACATCTAGCCTGCACTTCTGCTTCTAATTGCGAAGTACAAACAGCTTTTATACTTGATGCCAACCTTTGTACTGAAAACATCGCCTCGCCTCGCTTCTATCAAACCATCCGAAGAAAGCCATACTACATCCCCCTCACTCAGAATAATTTGATTACCAACGTACTCCATCGGCTGCAAAGCGCCAATCATAAAGTTGTCTTCACCCGCCAGCTCTGTAGTTTCGGTGCTCGCTCGCCAAACAAGGAACTTAGGATGACCAGCAGTACAATAGCGAAGTTGTCCTGATTCTGTATTAAGAATGGCATAAACCATGGTGAAATAAAGCTGACTGTTCCTAGTTTGCTGATACCGTCGGTTTAGCCGATCAATAACGGCTGCTGGTTCACTGATACAGTAGTCGCCATCTCTTAGCTCCATGGTTATCGAATCAGGTCCCAGATTTTGAGATAACGTCTGTTGGATAGAAAAAGCCATCAAAGCAGACGAAACACCATGACCTGAAACATCGAAAACATAAAATGCGACATGTTGTTCATCAAGCTCAAAATACCCCAACATATCACCACCAATCTGGGAGCATGGTTTGTAGACATAGCTAAAATTTACATTCTGAATAGTTGATTCAGCGGGGAGTAGTTGCTCCATCAGATGACTAGCAGACTGTAAATCTTGATGGATCATTCGATAGGCTGCATCTAACTCTTTATTTCTATCAACGAGTTTGTTGTGCAGTTCTAAAGTACGAAACCCCGCACGGATTCTGGCCTGAAGTTCCTCTACAGACGTCTTCTTATCCACAAAGTCATCTGCGCCAGCATCGATGCCTTTCACGATCGAGCTTTGGTCATTTCTAGAGGACAATAAAACAAAGAAAATGTAACGTTCGCTAACTTGCGATTTTAATTGCCGACACAGCTCAATACCATTAATGCCAGGCATCATTAAGTCACTAAGTACAAACTGAATATCTTTGCGATAAGTCAGCACTTCAAGTGCAGATTGTCCGTCTTCAACAGCAATAACTTCATAGCCCTGCTTTTCTAATGCACTGCTGATATAAAGTAGTACTGTTTTACTGTCATCGACCAAAAGAATGGATTTCATTCGCCTCCTTAAGACGATAGTCGGGCACGCTAACGCAGAACACTAGTCACTGATTGCTCATTTCTAAAACGACTATAATCTTCAGCTAATAACTGGTGTTGATATCGAGTGTAAGACAGCGCCTCATTGGAGATTAATATCTGGTGCTCTTTCTCTATTAACTGACTTTGCAGTTTTTCAATCTGTTCATTCTGCTGTGTGTTATTGAGGTACAGCGCGACGAGACCAAAGACCGAAACCATTAAAAGAGCAATAAGAACATTATTGATAGTTTTAACTTGAATACGCATGACCTCTCCTTGTCTATTAATAGACTTCCCACCATGAAAAGAACGTCTACAGACTAAGAGCGCTAGGCTCTAAAACGTATTGAAGCCCATTGAGGTTGTTTTTCCAATTATAGGCGATAGGAGACAAAATAAGAAAAAAGCTGAAGAATTTGAATATCCTTGTGAATTCAAAAGGCAATAGCAGCGAGCAATGATCTACTCGCTGCTGGTACATCAACTTAGAAATGCAGGCCGAGCTGAAACTTGCTCATACCAACGCGCAATGTTTGGTGCAGTAGTAAGCACATCGATTTCTAGGCCTTTAATTACAAAACCAATCAAAATAAAGCCTGTAATATCGACGATAGTAAAATGGTCAGCGGCAATGAACTCGCTTTCACCAAGTCGCTTATCTAACAACGGTAAAAACTCTTGCACGCGTTGCTTGGATTCTTCACCCCACTCTTTAACGCAACGCTCTCTATCTTCGTAGATAGCTGTGATGTTTCTAAATGCTTGAAAAGCAGCGTACAGACCTTGAAACTCCACCACGCGATGCCACATTTCCACTTGCGCGCGCTCAAGTTGGTTTGCCCCAAACAGAGCTAAATTATTTTCAAACGCTTCATCCAGATAACGACAAATTGCGACGCTCTCACAAATCGTCGTGCCATCTTCAAGCTCAAGCAATGGCACTTTTCCATTGACGCTTTTTTGCTTGAAATCTTCCGCTAGATTTTCGCCGTCACGTACATTTAAAGCGATGCGTTCAACATCGCCACCAATTTCCTTTAAAAAAATGCTAACTCGCTTACAACTTGGAGTTATCGCGGTTTCGTAGAGCTTCATTTTATATCCTTTTTCTTTTTCTAACCGATTGGTTAGGATATACTGTAGCCAGTTTATAAACGATCAGTCAAGAACTTCATTTCCCAAAAGTTGATCAATAAGTTTAGGAGTGGTTTGAGAAAAACCGCTCAGGTAGGTACGCATATGGCAAGAAAAGCCAACTTCGATCGAGAAGAAAAACTATTAGTCGCTATGGACGTTTTTTGGCGCAAAGGTTTCGCTAATACATCCATTTCTGATCTCACCGACGAGTTGAACATCAACCGCTTCAGTCTTTACAACACCTACGGTGACAAGCAACAGCTCTACTACGAAGCGCTCGATACTTACTTGAAAAAGGTCTCGCTACCGTCACTGAATGATTTGGAAAAAGACGACGCATCTTTACCCGAGTTGGAATCGTTCCTTAAATCTTTTGCTGAGCTGCAACGCAAACGCAACTGTGGGTGTTTTATTCAAAATGCGTTGATTGAGCACGCTGGCGAAGACGATGACGTGCTGCGCAAAGGGCATTTTTTGTTTGACCATCTTATCGACATCATTGCGGATGCACTAACCAATGCGCAAAAAGAAACCTTAGTGCCAAAAACGCTGAAACCAGAAGAGCTCGCTCGTTTCGTTCTCAACAACATGCAAGGTATGCGCGTACTTGGCAAAGCCAAACGTTATGCAGACTTGGATACGGCGCTTTCCTGCTTGCTGGTTTTAATTAGGAAGTAATATGTCGATTGAAGTGATAGCAGTTCGTCTTACCAAAGGCATGGACTTAAAGCTGAGCCTAGCGAAATTGGTCGAGAAGCACGGTATCAAAGCAGGCTCGATTGCCTCATGCGTTGGCTGTGTCTCTGACCTCAATCTTCGTTTGGCAGGTGCAGAGTGTACGTTAACCAAACAAGAGCCATTTGAAATCGTCTCTGTGATGGGAACACTGACGCCTGAACATCAGCACGTTCATATCTCGGTGTCTGATCGTGATGGACGAGTCTGGGGCGGGCATTTAATGGAAGGCACGGTTATAGACACCACCGCAGAATTGATCATCCATTCTTATCCAGAACTTGAGTTTACCAGAGCGATGGACGACTCGACTGGCTATACCGAGCTACAAGTGAATCCTTCCGAATAATTAAAAGCTCCAGAGCCTTACCGTGTGGTCTCTGGAGCTTTATTCGCTTATCTCTTACGCTAAGCATTCACTCATATCGAGCAAGCTAATTTCGAGGATCATTCTTCGACTAAATAACAAACCTGATTATCGTCGACTGTTACTTGCCACGTTTTTAGACAGTGCGCTTCGTCTTCCAAACACTGCCCACTCTTTAAACTGAAGTGTTGTTTGTATAGCGGTGATGCAACACACATCTCACCATCGATATCACCGACAATCCCTCGACTCATCACATAAGCCTTACCAATTGGGTCCCAATCTTGAACGGCGTAAACACCGCTATCTGGAATGTAGAATAACGCGACATGCTCGCCTTCAATCAACACCGTGGCACCGATGAACGGCATTAGGTCATCAAGCTGACACAATATCACTTTGGTTAAAGCTGCCATTTACACCTCCTGTTTCACTGGAATACGCTGACCGCGCACACGTTGGTACGGCAAGACTTTGCTGCCCGACGTGCTGTTCAAGAAAGGACGGAAGCGTTGCAATTTTTGAGGATTATCCAGCGTACTCTTCCACTCACATTGATAGGTATCTACGACGCGCGCCATTTGTTCATCCAAAGAGTCACATAGGTTGAGAGAGTCATCCAAAATCACTTGCTTAAGGTAATCTAAGCCCCCTTCTATGTTCTCCATCCACACAGACGTACGCTGCAAGCGATCAGCGGTGCTGACGTAGAACATCAAAACTCGGTCAATCATGGTGATCAACTCTGATTTGGATAAGTCGGATGCAAACAAATCAGCGTGTCTTGGTCTCATGCCGCCATTACCACAAACGTATAGATTCCAGCCGTTTTCAGTGGCGATCACCCCAATGTCTTTACTTTGCGCTTCTGCACACTCACGAGTACAGCCCGATACGGCAAACTTAAGCTTATGGGGCGCTCGCAATCCTTTGTAGCGGTTCTCTAACTCAATGGCTAATCCGACCGAGTCATCAACACCATAGCGACACCAAGTAGAACCCACGCAAGATTTCACGGTGCGCACCGATTTGCCGTAGGCGTGCCCTGTTTCAAAACCAGCATCAATTAAGGTTTGCCAGATTTCAGGAAGCTGTTCTAACTGCGCGCCAAATAAATCCACGCGCTGACCGCCAGTGATCTTGGTGTACAGATCGTATTGCTGAGCGACTTCACCAAGTACGATGAGTTTGTCTGGTGTAATTTCGCCCCCCGGAACACGAGGTACAATCGAGTAAGAGCCGTCTTTTTGCAGGTTTGCCATAAAGGCATCGTTAGAATCTTGTAGAGATTGATGCTGTGGCTCCATGATGTGTTCATTCCACAAAGAAGCAAACACTGATGCTGCTGTCGGCTTACAGATATCACACCCATGCCCTTTGCCATGCAGTGCGATTAAGGTGTCGAAGTCTTTGATCTGTTCCACTTGGCAAATATGGAACATCTCTTGGCGACTTAACTCAAAGTGCTCACAAAGGTGGTTGTTAACCTCTACCCCCATGGCTGCCAATTGCGTATCCAATACCGACTTCACCATATTGCTACAGCCACCACAGCCAGTACCGGCTTTGGTGTTGGCTTTAAGGTCCGTCAGGTTGGTTGTGCCAGCTTGAATCTCGGCAACTAAGTCACCTTTTGTGACGTTGTGACAAGAACAGATGATGGCGCTGTCTGGCATCTCTCCATCCAGCATTCCGGTATCAAATAGCAGGTTCGCCGCGTGGTCTGGCAGGACCGTTTTGTTCAAATAACACTGTAAGAGCGCATCGTAGTCGCTATTGTCACCGACGAGAATCGCACCTAGTAATTGGGTACCGCTCGCATCAACCACCAGCTTTTTGTAGATGCCTGCAACCGCATCTTGCAATACCATCTCCTGTGCGCCTTCGGTTTGCATTTGTGCATCGCCGATAGACGCCACATCCACCCCAAGTAGCTTGAGTTTGGTGCTCATGTCTGCACCTTTAAAACCTTCGCTTGGCATTCCAGTCAGGACATCGGCAGTGGTTCTCGCCATGGTGTAACCGGGTGCGACTAAACCAAAGATCTTCTGCTCCCAAAGGGCACATTCGCCAATCGCGTAAATATTCTCATCGCTGGTTTGGCATTGATTGTTAATCACAATGCCGCCTCGCTCGCCTACTTCTAGCTCAGCTAGCCTTGCCAACTCATCTTGAGGGCGAATCCCTGCGGAAAAGACAATCACATCCACTTCGAGGGGATCATTGTCTTTAAACACCATACGATGCTTAGCGGTTTCACCATCGCAGATTCGCTCCGTCCCCGTTGAGGTATGCACGGTTAGCCCTAGCGCTTCAATCTTCTCTTTTAACACCAAGCCTGCACCATCGTCTAACTGCACGGGCATCAGGCGAGGCGCAAATTCAATAACATGAGTTTCTAACCCCAATAGTTTGAGTGCGTTTGCCGCTTCTAAACCCAACAAGCCGCCGCCAATGACTGCGCCTGTTCTTGCGCCTTCACATGCCTTTTTGATTTGTGAAAGATCATCAAGCGTGCGATAGACAAACACGTTGTCTCGGTCTTTACCTTCAATTGGCGGCACAAACGGGTAAGAACCGGTCGCGAGCACAAGTTGGTCGTAACCCAGCACATCTTCACCATCAAGCAGAATGCGCTTTTGCTCTCTGTCGATGCCTGTTACTTGGCTGCCAAGTACGAGTTGGATGCCATGCATGTCGTACCATTCTTGGTTACTCAGCATCAAATCATCATGAGACTTACCCGCAAACAAAGAGGACAACTGTACACGGTCATACGCGATAAAGCGCTCTGCACCAATCACGGTAATTCGGTGCTCCAAATGCGCGTTTTTCTGCACTAATTGCTCGACGAGGTGTTGCCCGACCATACCGTTGCCTACCACAACGATGTGGCTCAATGCGTTCTTTACTGGAATCGTTAAAGGACTGTTCATCGCTGCCTCCTTATGCCGTTTGCGCTGCGGTTTTGGGTTTGTCTTCTTTCGAAGCAGGAATCTCGACTTTGGATTGCTTCTCATAAAGGAACTTCAACACGGCTTGTCGACACTTCTGATAGTGCGCATCATCCGCCAGTGCGACACGCTCACGAGGGCGCGGTAGATTCACTTCTAACACTTCACCAATAGTTGCCGCCGGTCCATTGGTCATCATCACGATTTTGTCGGATAGCAACACCGCTTCATCCACATCGTGGGTAATCATGATGACGGTATTGTTTAGCTCGGCTTGAATCTTCATCAGTGCATCCTGCAAATGCGCACGAGTTAACGCATCCAACGCGCCAAATGGCTCATCCATCAGCAGAACCTTTGGTTGAAGTGCCAGTGCTCTGGCGATGCCGACTCGCTGCTTCATACCGCCCGAGATTTCGTCCGGCTTTTTGTGCGCGGCATGCTGCATTTGAATCAACTCCAAATAGTGATTCACTTGTTCCTGAATCCACGCTTTGCCCTTTTTGCCGGCAATTTGTTTTACTGCGAGCTCAACGTTTTGATACACAGTGAGCCAAGGTAATAATGAATGGTTTTGGAACACCACTGCGCGGTCGGGTCCCGGTCCAGCTACTTCTCGCCCATCGACGATCACGCCGCCGTCTGTTGGCATGTGTAGCCCTGCGACTAAGTTCAATACCGTTGATTTACCGCAGCCAGAGTGACCAATTAGGGATACAAACTCACCTTTATTGATTTGTAAATCGACGTTCTTAAGCGCGATGAACTCGCCATCTGGCGTTGGGAATCGCATCCCTAAACGCGTTAGATCTAATAATGCTTTTTCCATGATCGTTTCCCTTATCTCAACGCTTGTTGTTTATTCCAAGACAGCCACTTTTGAAGTTGCAGCATGCCTCTATCGAGCATCAAACCGATAAAACCAATGGTGATGACTGCCACCATAATGCGCCCCAATGATGCCGAGCTGCCGTTCTGGAATTCATCCCAAACGAACTTGCCTAACCCCGGGTTCTGAGCGAGCATTTCTGCCGCAATCAACACCATCCAAGCGATACCTAAAGAGAGACGTAAACCGGTGAAGATCATTGGAATGGCAGAAGGTAATACGATGGTGCGGATGTGCTGCCACCACGAAAGTTGAAGCACTTTACTCACGTTGATTAAGTCTTTATCAACGCTCGTTACACCCACTGCGGTATTAATCAGCGTCGGCCATAAGCTACACAGCGCCACTGTGATCAGTGAGTTGATGAACGACTTAGCAAACATCGGATCATCACTCACATAAGTGGCACTCACCACCATAGTGACGATAGGCAGCCAAGCCAAAGGTGATACGGGCTTGAGCAATTGAATGATTGGGTTGAACGCTTGATACAGTCCTTGATTCAGACCAAGCACGATACCAAGTGGAATCGCAATGACAGTCGCCAGCAAAAAGCCCGCAGTCACAGTCACTAAGCTTGTTATGATTTGATCGAAGAACGTCGGTTTACCTGTGTAAGGACGAATCTTCACTTCCGCGTCTGGATTCTTCGCTAACTTCGCAGCATTGCGCTTTTCCTGACGCTCGATAAACGCTTGTTCCTTTTCTCGCTCTTGCCAATGGTCATCGACAAGGTTGCTGAACTGCTGAAAAGTTTGCACAGGTCCCGGTAGCGTACCTAATGAAGTTTGCACTTCTCTCGCCGCTAAGTGCCACATTGCCAAAAAGATCAGCAAGCCAATGACGGGCAAAAGCACCAGCCGACTTCGGTTCACTACCTGCTTAGCAGGAAACAGGGAAATGACATTACTAGACATACTCACTCCTAAGAAATTTACATCCTTGTTATTGCGGGCAGACTCACCTGCCCGCTGTATTTTTTGTAGGACTGCTCATCCTAAACTTTGTCTTTTCCTTTAAGCCCGATAGAGAACTTCTCCAGATATTTATTTGGCTCGCGACCGTCATAAACGATGTTGTCGATAAAGTGTGTTTGTGGCGCACGAAAACCATCTTCAGCACTGAAATCTGGGAAGTCTTTTTTGCTCAACACACCATCTTCAATTAGCGCTTGAGCCGCTTGTTGGTAGATATCTGGACGGTAAACCTCTTTTGCCACATCCATGTACCAATCATCGGATTTCTCGCTTGAGATTTGTCCCCAACGGCGCATTTGGGTCAGGTACCAAATCGCATCGCTGTAATACGGATACGTGGCGTTATGACGGAAGAACACGTTGAAGTCTGGCACATCTCGTTTGTCGCCTTTCTCGTATTCAAACGTACCGGTCATTGAGTTGGCGATAACTTCGGCATCGGCTCCAACGTATTCGCTTTTTGATAGTATCTTCACTGCTTCTTGGCGGTTGGCATTGTCGTTTTCATCCAACCAATGTGCCGCTCGAATCAAGGCTTTCACTACGCGAATGTGTGTGTTTGGATACTTCTCAGCCCAAGCTTTGGAAACACCAAACACTTTCTCTGGGTTGTTCTTCCAGATCTCGTAATCGGTCACGACTGGCGTACCAATACCTTTGAATACGGCTTGTTGGTTCCATGGTTCGCCTACGCAGTACCCTTTGATCGTGCCCGCTTCCATTGTTGCTGGCATTTGTGGTGGCGGTGTAACACTCAAAAGAACGTCAGCATCCAACTGGCCACTGTTATCGCCTGAGTCTGGTGCGTAAAAGCCTGGATGAATCCCACCTGCCGCTAACCAGTATCGCAACTCATAGTTGTGCGTCGATACAGGGAACACCATACCCATGTTGAACGGTTTACCTTTATCCAGATAGCTGTCCACAACTGGTTTTAAGGCATCCGCTTTGATTGGGTGAACAGGTTTGCCATCTGGTTGTTTTGGAATGTATTGCTTCATCTGCTCCCAAGTATCATTGGAAACCGTGATTGCGTTGCCGTTCAAATCCATACTGAACGCGGTAATCACTTCTGCTTTTGTGCCGACACCAATCGTCGCGCCCAATGGTTGACCAGCAAGCATGTGAGCGCCAGCAAGCTCACCATCGATGACTCGGTCTAAGAGCACCTTCCAGTTTGCTTGCGCTTCTAAAGTGACGTACAAGCCTTCGTCTTCAAAAAAGCCTTTCTCATAAGCAACCGCCAGCGGTGCCATATCAGTTAACTTAATAAAACCAAACTTCAGGTCTTCAATTTCTGGCTCACCCAACTCTGCCTTTACGCTGACCGTGGTGAATACCGATAACGAAATTGCTGACACTTTCAGCATCGAACTCCATTTCATTGGTTTGCTCCCATAAAAAAAGCGCCACTACTCCGAAGAGCAGTAGCGCCGTTGCTAAGTCTACAATTACCGCCGGTGATAATTGAGATAAGCGATTCAACAATAAACCCGTTTTAACTAATCCAAGTACTGTGCCAACTTATTTTCTACTTTAAATACAGCACATTAGAGTCTACCCTCGTAACCAAGCAACTGTTTTTGCTTGCTGTTAGTGCAACACGCACCACGGTAGAATTTCTGCCATAACCCCAAAGTAGTAGAGAAGTTAATCCATTAACTGCAATGCCGTAATCAAATTCTTCGCCACTTGAGAGAGCGTTTGACTCGATTGCATGGCTGAGCTTCTGAGCGCTTTATAAGCCTGCTCTTCATCAACGCTGTGCATCTTCATCAGCAGACCCTTGGCTTTTTCCACCAGCTTGCGCTCTTCAATCTTGTGGGTCAGCGATTCAATTTCCGATTGCATACTTTCGAATTTCGCTCTCACTAATGTCGCATGTTCAATCCAAGGTTGAAGTGCAAACTCGCTATCGTTCGGCATGAGAACATAATCCATTTTTTCAGATAAGCGATTGATATCATTAGATGATAGTTGCTTCAGCACGATAAGGAGTGGTGCCGATTTTCTGCGACAGAAATCGACAATCAAACGCAGTTCCGCCGTCGGCTGCTGCCATCCAACAACAACGCGTGCCGACGGTTCTCGTTGCATTAACGTTTCTAGTTGTGCCAATTGGCAGCCGATGATGTTGTCGTAATCTTTGCTCAATAAGCCGGACAATCGAGCCTGCTCTTGGAGGCTATCACAGCACACTATGATGGGTGTTTTTGACGTTGATCGAGTCATGCACATTCCTTGTTTATATCTCACTCACTAAGAGAGACATAACAAGGACTGTGCCAATTAAAGTTGAAGCGTTTTAACTAGAGGCGAGATGTTCTTTGAAGAAGCCTAGTGTGCGTTCCCACGCGAGCGCCGCTTCTTCTGGTGCGTAGCGTGCCGTTGAGTCGTTGTGGAAGCCATGATTGACGTTTTCATACATTAACGCCTGATATTGCGCATCGTTCGCGATCAATTGCTGCTCATAGGCAGGCCATGTGTCGTTAACACGCTTATCGAGCCCTGCGAAGTGAATCATCAACGGCCCTTTGACCTGCTTTTGGATCTCTTGCGCCGCTGGTGTTCCATAGAAAGGCACACCTGCATCGAGCTCTTCTGGCATTACCGCGGCAAGCATGTTGACAATGTATCCACCGAAGCAGAATCCAACCGCGCCCAATTTACCGTTTCCACCCTCGTATTGTTTGAGGAAGTTAGCGGCTGCAATAAAGTCTTGTTCGATCTTGGCTCTGTCCATCTCTTTCTGCATGGCGCGACCTTCATCGTCGTTCCCCGGATAGCCACCGAGTGGATAAAGCGCGTCAGGAGCAAAAGCAATAAAGCCATCTTTCGCGAGTCGCCTGGCGACATCTTTGATGTATGGGTTTAGACCTCGATTTTCATGAATCACCAACACTGTCGGCGATTTTAAGGTCTTCTTTTGTGGCACAACCAAATAGCCGCTACCTTCCCCATGTCCATTGGGCGAGGCAAAGGTTTCATAGGTTGCTTTGATCTCAGGATCATTAAAGGAAACTTGCTCTGCGAGTGCATAGTTTGGAGTCAGAGCATCAACCAGGGCCGTCATACTAAAACCTAAAACAGCGAGGCCACCAAGACGGTTGAGAAACTCTCGGCGAGAGATTTTGCCATGTGCGTATTCGTCATACCAATCGAAAGCTTCTTGTGGAATGGGATGTGACGCCTTGTTGTTAGAATTTGAGTGCTTTAGAACCATTATCCTTGTCCTCATTTCTTATCGAAAAGTAAACTCATCAGGCCTCACTGATGTTTGCCCCAACCAGCTGTGAGACACTTCAAGTGATAAATACATCACTGACAAGCTTACACAAACAATAGATAAAGGATTCCGATCCAACAACGTTTCACGGTTAGCTCGTCACAGGATTAACTGCCACAACAATAGTTTTCCCAATAAGTAAACGCACGTTCAAAGGCCTGTTCCCTATCGTGCACTTGAGCAAAGAGCACAACGGTCATCGTTGCCAACACCGTATTCGCCATTTGGTTCATGTCATCTTCTGACGTCCCAAACGGACAGTTCGTAGGCATTGGCACCTCAGACAGCATTTGCTCCGTCCAGTAGTGCGATGTCACGCCGCTTGTTTGGCTTAACCATACCGTTTGGCTTACTTTCGGGTTGTATTCTGATTCGCCCGATTGCCCTTTGAATGACACAACGGCGTGAGCGGTTTGACCGATTTCATATTCGACTTCTGCATGAAGTTGTTGGAAACCAGGATGGAAGCTACCACGAATACCAACCGTTGCTTGCCCCGGATTCAATGCTCGAACCA
This sequence comes from Vibrio sp. JZG10, assembly GCF_054064075.1. NCBI lineage: Bacteria > Pseudomonadati > Pseudomonadota > Gammaproteobacteria > Vibrionales > Vibrionaceae > Vibrio > Vibrio sp. JZG10. Next base: position 116,083 of record NZ_JBSUGE010000002.1, on the reverse strand, counting down.
CGGTATTAATCGGCGTTCTAAGCCTATAACGATTCTTCCAACCGATCATGGTTTCTGCTTGAGGAGCAAATGCACTGAGCGGTAGATACACGATGTTTTGTGTTTCTAACACACGCTTTGCGTCTTCTGCTGATTCCGCTTTCGTAATAGCAAATTTGCCGAGGTAATCTTCGGCGTGTAAACGACCAGATTGGCAGTCGTGATAGCCATGCATCAGCACTTTATGACCATTGTCGGCAAGGATCTTCGCTGCTAACAGGTGCCAAGGCTGACCTGCCGCTTCACGTTTGCCTGCGTAACATGGCCAGTCGATGTCTGCACCAATAGCAGGCATGCGGGATTGGAATGCTTTCACAAAGCCAGCGATTTCTTGTTGAGTCTCGTTTTGTACGCGGATCAGCATCAGCAGCATTGCCATTTGATCATCATCGCACTCTCCGTTTAGGTATTCATCCATAACTCGAAACGCTTGGTCAAAGTTCAGTGGTTTTCTACCACGTTCGCCACGACCGACTGTTCTGATACACTCCAAAATGCTGCTCATATTCCCTCGTATTCCGTCACTGACTGTACGGTTTCTATTAGTTGTTCGCGCAGTTTGACAACTTCTCCCATCACAATCAATGCTGGGCTCACGCCTTTAAGTGTAATCGATAACTCATTGAGCTGATTGAGTTGTGTAACGTGCACTTGTTGTTGAGGGCTGCAACCATGAGTGATGATCGCGACTGGGAAATCTTCTCTCAAACCGGAGTTGGTTAACCCCATTTGTATTTGCGATGACTTTTCTAACCCCATATAGAAGACTAACGTTTGTCCGCTTTGCATCAGTTGGCTCCAAGCCTCAAATGCGCCCGTAACCACTTGTCCCGTAACAAAGGTAACGCTGCGAGAAATTCCGCGATGAGTCAGCGGAATCAAGCTGTTTGCTGAACATCCAATCGCAGCAGTAATACCGGGGATGACTTCGTAAGCGATAGAGTGCTTGACGAGCGCTAACGCCTCTTCGCCTCCACGACCAAATACAAAAGGATCTCCCCCTTTTAAGCGCACAACTCGCTTTCCTTGCTGAGCGAGCGACACCAACAAATCACAGATTTCTTCCTGACCAATACTAGGTTGTCCGCATCGTTTGCCCACGTAAATCCAATCGGCTTGTGGCGAGGCCAACTCCAAAATATCTTTGTTTACCAGACGGTCGTACAACAGCACCTCTGCCGACATAATCGCTTTCACTGCCTTCACGGTTAACAAGTCTGGGTCGTGCGGTCCTGCTCCGACAATAGAGACAAAACCTTTGTGGTTCGCATCTAGATCTTCGGAGTGATTTTCTAAAAGTTGGTTCAGTTTGCTTGCTTGGTCATGCTTAGAAAAGCGAGACGAGCGTTCTTGACTCTGGTCCGCTTGTCCTTTCTTAAACCAAGACTTTTGATAAGGCGCTTCCATGTGCTTATCCTCTTTATGACTTACTTTATTTGAATCGCCAGACTTTGCTGGTTCGCTTGCAGTTTGCCCTTTTGATGCAGATGGCTGTCGAGCATTTGTTTGATTTGAGAAACGCACGAACCACAGTTGGTACCGCATTTGAGTTTGTTTTGAAGTTGGGTCAGTGAAGTGCAGTCTTGTTTCTCCATCGTGTCATGTATCTGTTTATCAGTAACACGGAAACAACTACAGACCAGTTTGGCACTGCTTTGCGATTGAGTGATGGTAAGCAGTTGCGATAGCTCCATCGGCTTGCCAATCAAGCCGGTAAAGTTGGTGTAGTCGGTTTGAATCGGTTCACTAGACACCACCAAAACAGAGCGAATGATACGAACGTCTCCAACAAGGTCGTAATCCACCGCTAGCCAACCCTGGGCAATATCTATCGTAATTCTGCGGCTCTTTTCTGTTCGACAAAAACTCTGCTTCTTTGGGCGTTTATCGTGTGCAAAGCGCCAGATGCCCAAATTACTTTCTGCTTGAAATGCGCTGTAGAGAAACTTGCCGGAATCAAACTGTGTACCGATGAACATACCGTAGGTTTTTACCGCCGCGTCTTGCACTTCAACATAAGACGACTTAAACGCAGGCTGCCCAGAAATAGGGTCTTTTGCGCTGTTTACTATCGCGTTAACACTGCTTTCACCGCCATATCGACCCGCCCAGTGCATTGACATAAACAGCTCTTGAAAATCCAAACCTTCATCAATGGCCACTTTGGCATAAATACTGGTGTTTGAAGTGGGCTGGAATAGCTTGGTGAGTTGTCCTGCTTTTAAGCGATTTTGAGTAGAAGAGAGTGTGCTCATGTACACGGTTGGTTCTAACTCAGACGCGGCAAGGTGTGCGATATGACCTGTGCGCGTCATGGTATGCCATTGGTCGCGTTGCCTGCCCGTATTGAGCCACCAGCCTTTTGTTCTCTCTAAACGCGTCGGAGATTCACTGGTCACGACAAAACGCGCTTTACCATCTGGGTGCGAATAGACGCCATCAGCAAAAGGACGCTCTCCTCCCCATTGTGTTGGCACCCACTCTTCGTATTCTTGCTCGGTTAAGTTCGCGTATTGTGATAGGTCGAGCTTCAATGGCGAATCTGCATTCATGCCTGTCATCGCCGCATATTCCCTGAAGACTGCTCGCTCAGAACTAAACGCAAAGCCATTTCGTGTATTTTCCAATGTACACAGAGCTTGTCCGACTTGGCTTATCGCCCACCAATCTGGTTTTACTTCACCAGGTGGTATTTGAAACTGACGTTGACGAGACATTCTACGTTCAGAGTTAGTCACCATGCCTTGCTTTTCACCCCAACCAGCCGCTGGCAATAAAACATCTGCATATTTAGCAACGTCCGACTCCGCGGTAATATCAGACACAATCACAAAAGGACAAGCCTCTAACGCGCGCTTAACCATCTGATTATCAGGCAAAGAAACCACGGGATTGGTTGCCATGATCCACAGAACTTTAATCTCACCACGTTCTACCGCCTCAAACAGCTCGACGGCTTTTAATCCAGGCTTAGTGGCAATTTCGGGTGAATCCCAAAACGCTTGGACTTGCTTTATAGAGTCTGCGTCAAAAGCGCGATGAACCGCTAGTTGGTTTGCCAAACCACCGACTTCTCGCCCACCCATCGCATTCGGCTGACCTGTAATAGAAAACGGCCCACAACCTGACTTAGCAATTTTACCTGTCGCCAAGTGTGCATTAATGATTGCATTGCCTTTATCGACACCATTTTCGGCTTGGTTAACCCCTTGGCAAAACAGCGTGATTGCGGTTGGGCTTTGTGCGAACCATTGGAAGAATGTCGTGAGTTTTTCTTCTGAAATACCAATGGAAGACGTTAAATTAGTGACATCGTAACGCAAATCAAAAACTTCTTCTGCAAGCGCATCAAACCCGTCGGTATGGGAATTTATGTATTCAGAATCAATACATTGCTGCTCGATAAGAAACTTGAGCAGCCCATTAAAAAGTGACACATCCCCATCGTTTTTAATCGGTAGATGCAAATCCGCTTGCTGCGCTGTGACCGTTTCACGCGGGTCAATGACCACCAGCTTGAGGTTAGGATTGTTTTCTCTCGCTTGTTGAATACGTCGAAATAGAACAGGGTGCGTCCAAGCGGTATTCGCACCGCAAATGATCAATAGTTCAGTATTATCAATGTCGTCGTAATTGACTGGAACGACATCTTCGCCAAATGCGCGCACGTGAGCAGCAACCGCAGAAGACATGCATAAACGGGAATTGGTATCGATGTTCGCGCTACCCACATAACCTTTCATGAGTTTGTTGGCGACGTAATAGTCTTCCGTCAACAACTGGCCTGACACGTACATAGCGACGGAATCCGGTCCAAACTCTGCTTTCGCTTGATGGATCTCTTGTGCAATTAAGTCTGTGATCACCTGCCATGATACTTCTTTTTCCCTTAGCTTGGGGTAGAGCAATCTTGAAGGCATTTGTAAGCTTTCTGCTAATGCGACACCCTTTACACACAGTGAACCGGAATTGGCCGGATGAAGCGCATCTCCAATAATCTTGTTATTGCTGATTTCAATTCCGCAGCCTACTCCGCAATACGGACAAGTTGTCTTTCTACACCCTTGTGACATAACGCCTCCTGCGCGACTAATCCTAAATTACAGGCAAAAAAAAAGCCTCTCCCGAATCGAGAGAGGCAGCAATGCCTTTAACGCTGTTAGTACATTTTCAAAAGTAATACCCTATCCCGCTCTCGCCTGCTATAGAGAGCGGCGCATCGAGTTAACGATGAACATTTATCTCAAAGCAAACGAGGTGCCAAGATTGAAAATCATTAATTTACAAAACGTTAGAATGTAAACAACTATTGCAAAGTAATACCGCGCACTAATTGAGTGCAAGTTTCGTTCATTATCGTGCAGGGTTACTTTACTAATTCCATGACCAATCTAGACTCTTCGTCACCGAAATAATGCGCTTCTTCTTTTAATACTTTGAAGCCAAGGGAGAGGTACAAAGACAATGCAGGCTGATTATTCGGATCGACCGTCAACTTCACACTTGAGCCCAACTTTAACGGCGCGATGGCACTTTCAATCAGAGAACGCGCAATACCCTTACCACGATGTTGAGTATCGACAGCCAGTGACATGATCCAATATTGCTGCGCATTTGTGCTCGTCGTCAGCAAAATATATCCTGCGACTTGCTCCCCCTCTTTCGCCACTAGTAAGCTTTCCCCCCAACAATCAAAAGCTTGTCGAAAGAAAAATTGAGGATAGGCATGTTCTCCAAACAAAGTATTTTCAAGCGTATACACAGCCAATAAGTCGTCTTTATGTGCAGACAGAATGTCCATTCAATGATTCCTCCTTTAACATTTGTGGCGGCAGTATATACCTAAAGCTCATCTAAATGCAGGACTCATAGACCTGCCACTTGCTAGCCCTACAATATGCACCATGGCTCATTAAGTAAGAGCAAGCTTCTTTAGCATATACATCCATGATTAAGTTTTAACCACGAAATCAAAAACCACCCATTAGTAAAAATTTAAAATATAACACCAATTTACTGCTTAGATATCAGATTAAAATTCTAGTTTTTAAAAAAATTCATAGTTTGATAAGTTACAACCACCCCTTATCTTCAGCATGATTCACCACACTTCCGATGTGATAACAAACACCAAAACCTATACCATTCTCCGCATTATTATTTTTATAAAAGCGAGTTTTAAGTGAAAGAATCTCGAAATGCGTTAAATTCCAGTGAATTAAACACAACAACATCTTGGTCAAAACACGATACACATTGGGTCCTTAGTCTGTTTGGAACAGCCGTTGGTGCAGGCATTCTATTTCTGCCGATCAACCTTGGTATTGGCGGGTTTTGGCCGTTAGTCGCAATGGCTGTGCTTGCTTTCCCAATGACTTATCTTGCCCACCGTGGTTTAGCTCGCTTTGTACTGTCTTCCAAGATCAAAAATGCAGACTTTACTGATGTAGTAGAAGAGCACTTTGGCGCAAAAGCGGGTCGCTCTATTTCACTGCTGTATTTTCTTTCGATCTTCCCGATCCTGTTAATTTACGGTGTCGGTATTACCAATACCGTAGACAGTTTTATGGTTAACCAAGCTGATATGGCTTCTTTGCCTCGCCCTCTGCTTTCAGGTGCACTAGTGTTTGCATTAATTGCCATTATGATGGCGGGCGAAAAAGTCATGCTACGGGCTTTTGCCATTATGGTTTACCCATTAGTGGCTATTCTTGCCTTTCTTTCATTTTACTTGATACCAAACTGGACCATGCCAATCATGGACGCCCCTGAAGCGTCTGCTTTTGCTAGCACTATGTGGTTAGCGGTTCCTGTGGTTATTTTCTCGTTTAGTCACGCAGCTGCGATTTCAAGCTTTGCAAATGTGCAACGTCGCCATTATGGCGATCAAGCGGATGCGAAATCCGAAGTAATTCTTCGACGCACTAGCATCATGTTAATTGCGTTTGTGCTTATTTTTGTCTTTTCGTGTGTATTAGCGCTGTCACCAGAGCAATTGGCTCAAGCTAAAGAACAAAACGTGTCGGTGCTGTCTTATTTAGCCAATGCAACAGACAACCCATTTATCGCAACGCTTGGTCCTTTGGTGGCTTTTGTTGCTATCACTTCCTCTTTTCTTGGGCACTTTTTAGGTGCACGCGAAAGCTTAAATGGTTTAATTACCAAACACTCTAAACTGTCTGAAAAGCGGGTTGATCTTATCAGCGTTGCAGTACTTTTCTTTTCAATCTGGGCAGCAGCGATCATGAACCCAAGCATTCTTGGTATGATGGAAGCGTTGTCAGGGCCTGTTATCGCGATGATCTTATTTATTATGCCAATGTTAGCGGTATACAAAATCGATGCATTGAAACAATATCGTGGAAATGGCTCAACTTACTTTGTTTTAACTGCGGGCATTGTAGCGGTAAGTGCATTGATTTTTAGCTTCTTCAGCTAAAAAGTAGTTATTAGGTTGGATTTTCAGGGGAATACCTTATACGAGATTAAGGTGATTCCCTGAATTTTCTTACTCTTAAGCGGGTAACCATCGTTACCATTGACTCTTAAATAAGAGCAAAAACGCCCGCAATCATAAGTACTGAAGCGATACAAGTGCGGCCAATAATACCGAAGTGTGAAGGTTGAATCATTTCATTATGCATAGTTAATCTCCTGTTTATTATAAAAGCCATTTTTTATTGGCTTAATAACACTATGTCTAATATCGAGCTTTTTAACAACCCATACAAACATTAAATATTTATGACAGAAAGATAATTTTTTAGCGAACCAGCCATCTTTCGAGATGCGAATCGCACCGACTAAATGATGAAACTTACACCACTAACAATGTTCGACACACTAGATTCGTCGTACTGTTTACCTTGTCGTTAAATCAATCTTTCCACTTTTGAACAGATTTATCATTATAAATCATAACATTAGCCTCACCTTTCGCGAAACTTTCTTCACAAGCCGTTTGTAACTCGGAATCCATCCGCACTTAGCCAATAAGAAGTGATAGACTTACCTAGTATTAGGGTTAAACGAGATCACATTTTATTAATAAGCTCATGCACTTTCCGATTAAAACGCTAACTTGCGCGCTGTTCTCAGTACTTGGATTCTTCTTCCATCCAACCCATGTACTTGCCAACACAGAAAAACAGAGCTACCTGGAAGAACACATTTCTCCTCAAAGCAGCTCCATGCTCAATCTCTATTTTCGTTCAATGGGTAAGCCGCGCTCAATTGAAGAAGATGAATTAGTTGCGCCACAGAATGCGTCAGCGGAATCTCTTGCGCTTTATTACTTTGCGCGCCTATACCTAAAGCGCTACGAAGGCGTTCCGCTGCCCAAAGATATGCCTGATTTAATTGAGTTTGGGAAAGCGCATCATTTACCATGGGTAGTCGCTGAAGCACAGCTGAATAAAGCGGTAACCATGATTGAACTAGACGACAATTGGAATGCAGAACTTGTACTCCATGACATCATCGCTGAAGCTCGCGATCTCGGCTATTTAGCGCTAGAAGGAAGAGCATATCGCTGGCTAGGGAACTTAGAGGTTTCACGGAATCAACTACGTAGCGGACTCAAGTATTACCGAACCGCCTATGAGTTGTTAGAGAGAACCGTATTTGAAATGCAAGTTGCCATGACGCTGAATAATATCGGTACCGTCTATATCGATGCATCCGATTGGGCTCGCGCCAGTAGCTACCTTACGCAAGCACTCGATACCTATTTAAACAGCAAATATCAATATGACAACAGCCTTTTCATTGGGGTTATCTACGCAAACTTAAGTATTGTTCACTTAAGCAGTGGAGATAGCGAAAAGGCAGAATACTATTTTAATGAAGCAATCCGGCTCTCAATGCAAACGGGGTCAGACGTCATCAAACACTATTCATTATCCAGCTTCTCACAAATGTTAAGTTCGATAGGGAAAATTGATGAAGCGTTGATGGTTGCACAGCGTTGCGTAGCTCTCCCTATCACGGGAAACGTAGAGGCGAAGAAAATGCCTTGTTATGAAGCATATGCAGAAGCATACCTCGCAGATGAACAATACGATAAAGCTATTTCGACAGCTATCAACGTACTTGAGCAAACTAAATCAACCGATGAGCTAGAAATACGACAGCGCATTGATATGCTGTCGGTCCTAGTAAACGCGAATCAAACCCTTAATAATTTTGAAGCTGCTTTTCGTTACTTAACTCAATTAAGAGAGCTAGAAGCTGAATTTTCTCATCATATCCACGGCGAAGAGATGATTAACATTAAGTTTGACCTCGAAGCTAAGTTAGCTCAGAAAGAACTCAAGCTACTAGAAACGAAAAATGCGTTGCAAGCCTCAGAGCTGCGCTCACAACGCTATAGAGAAATGTTCTACTTTATCGCTATCGCAGCGATTGGGGTCGTTGGCTTTCGTTACGTACTGCGCGTTAGGCGTATTAATAAGGCACTCACTCAAGAAAATACTACCGATCCATTAACTCAATTGCACAACCGTCGCTACCTTCCAATTTGGCTGGATAAAATGGCTCGTAGAAGCCCAGATAGAACGTTTGCCTTAGCCGTATTAGATATCGATCATTTTAAAACGTTTAACGATGAATATGGGCATGATATTGGCGACAAGATGTTAATTCATATTGCCAGGTTATTTAATGAATCGACTCGCTCTGGGGACCTACTCATCCGTTGGGGTGGAGAGGAGTTTGTCTTATTATTTGAAGTAAACAGAACTGAAGATTGCGCTAAATTCTTGGATCGATTGAGATATATCGTGGAAAACACGCCACTAGTGGTTGACTCTAAGTCATTAAACGCGACAATTTCTCTCGGGGCTGTCGACAGACTGTCCGTAAAAACTATTCAACAAGAATGGGATCAATGGTTTTTCTTCGCAGATCAAGCTTTGTATGACGCAAAGCAAGCAGGAAGAAATCGCTTCGTTATTCACCCGACGTCATAAGAGCAAAATGAAAAAAATCCTAACCATCGCTATTTTTGCGCCTGCACTTCTCACTGCGTGTAGTAACCATCAAGCCTCTCAACTGGGAATGCGCAGCAGCAGTGTTAACGTATATGCCCAACAAATGAGTAACACTCAGTTGTGCGAGACTCTCTACTACAACCGTGCAACCAACCAAACCAAAGTTGCGATTGGCGCTGAGTTTAACCGACGTGGTTTAAACAAGAAGTGGTGTGATAATGAGTTCAATAAGCTATACATCAAAAAGTGGATTGATAACGTGCTACCCAAAGAAAAGGCCAAACCGAAGAAACCAATGGCGACAATTCAACCCGCTTCAACTAAATAATCCTTCCTCTCAAAGCAGACAGTACGACCGTATTTTCTGCTTTTTACTTTTCATGCGTGCGCTATTCGACATTAAAAAACCTTATAATTTCAGTGAATTAACACTGACTCATGTTGTTCGTCGAACTTTTGATGTAAACAAGTTGTCAATGGTTTTCGTCCTTATTCTTTGTCGTTAGCTTTGTTTATTCCTGTTAGAGGAATATGAAACAGGAGCTAAAAAATTCCAAACAAAGACATGAGGTCAAAAATGGAAATACGCATTAACCGCCTATTTGCTGCTATGTTGGCAGTAGGCATTGCACCTGCCGTCTCGGCGTTTGATCCACTCTATTCTGAACAATGGCACTTAGACAACACAGGGCAAACTGCTTTTGCAGCTAACCCAGCTGTTGCTGGGAACGACCTAAACACCAAGCTCACTCAAGCAATGGGTATTGCGGGTATCGGTGTAAAAGTCGCGGTCATTGATTCTGGAGTGCAGATCGATCACCCAGATCTTGCAGGTAATATAGTTACAGGTAGCAGAAACTTCGTCGAAGACTCTTCTTTCCCATTAAGTTATCCGGTTGACACCAATGGTCACGGCACTGCTGTCGCCGGTTTGATCAGCGCAGTCGGCAACAATGGTGAAGGTGGACGCGGTGTTGCTTCTCACTCTTCTCTTATTGGTTTTAACTGGTTAGCCAACCAGACATTAGAAGGCTGGCTAATCTCTCACGGCATGGACCCAGCCACACGCGATGTTCGTGTATTTAACCAAAGCTATGGTTTCAGCCCGATCAACCCAATAACTTTTGATGAAAGCGATCCTCAACTTAAACTTGAAATGGACGTGATAAAAAATGTCAGCGAAAGTAACTCATGGGGACGCGGTGCTGTATTTGTTAAGTCAGCCGGCAATGGTTATCGCTATTTCAATGCGGGAAGATTCTTCGTATTACCAAGTAACTTCTTTGCTGGTGGAGACAACCAAGGCTTGCCGATGCACAACTCCGCTCAGTCTTATGACAACGCCAACTATTTTAATTTAATCACCAGTGCACTACGTGCGGATGGCACGCGAGCGAGTTACTCATCGGTGGGATCTAACGTATGGGTTGCCGCACCAGCAGGTGAATATGGGCAAGACTTCCCTGCCATGGTCACCACCGATTTGATGGGTTGTGAAGAAGGGCAAAATACCAGCGACGGGCTTGGTATCAATGGCTTACACGGCGGTACGGAGCTAGACCCGAACTGTAACTATACCAGTACAATGAACGGAACCTCGTCGGCTGCGCCAAATACGTCCGGTGCCATCGCGGCAATTATGTCCACGAATCATGCACTTTCTGCTCGTGATGTACGTGCTTTGCTAGCAGAGACAGCAAAAGTAACGGATAAAACGCATCCAGGCGTACAACTTGAATTTACTAACCACAAAGGTGAACAGGTTAGCTACGAGGCCATTTCTCCTTGGCAGAAAAACGCTGCAGGCGTAGATTTCCATACTTTTTATGGCTTCGGCGCTGTCGATTTGGATGAAGCAATGCAACGTGCTCGCATGACGAATCGTGTTTTACCGCCTCAAGTTATTACGCCTTGGGTTAATAATGCTAAAGAAGTCAGTGTACCCGATGCGAGTCTGGCTGGCGGTTCATCAAGTATCGCTATTGCCGATGATCTGAAGGTAGAATCCGTTCAAGTGAAATTGACATTAGACCACTCTCGCCTGCCCGACTTAGCTATCGAGCTCGTTTCGCCATCAGGGACTCGTTCCGTTTTGCAAACACCACGTAATGGTCTTGTTGGTCAATCTCTTGACCCAACGATTACTGGCTACAAAGACCAACTAATGTTGTCTAACCAGTTCTATGGCGAAGATGCAAAAGGCGAATGGACATTACGAGCAATCGATACGAATGGCGACGAAGTCTTTTCTTACATTGCATATTTTAACTCTTCAACCATCTATGACGTTCCGATGGCAAACAACGCTCAGCCAGGTGTTATTAAGAACTGGTCGATGCGCATCTTTGGACACTAAGGAGTCAATTACATGAAATACATATCATTTTCTATGCTGGCTCTTTCTATGATGACGGCTAGCGCATACGCTGAGCAACAACTCTCTCAACAACCCGCACCTGAACTGTTCGTGCCTTCAGAAGCGGTTGAGATTAATGGCCAAGATTATCGCAAGGTGCAAACGGGTACAGCTAGGAGCCTATCCGAAGAAGTAAAGCTTCAAGCCGGTGATGAAGTGTTTAAGAATGCATTTAGCAATGTATCCAAGGCCACTGGACTGGTTTACATCACGGTAAACAACCCTAACGAAGCGAAAGCGGTCGCCAAAGAGCTAAAGCTGGAAGTTGTCTTCGCAGAGGGAGAATCTGCGGTGTTAAAAGCATCTCAAGATCAAGATCTACTGAGCATTAGCGACTATCTAAACGCAGACAGCCGGGTAAAAGCGTCTAAAATTGAACTAAACAGCGGTAAGTACCGTGCACAATAATTCTCTAGCAAGAGAAGTTGGCTGATAAAACCATGCCTCGGCAATTGCTGAGGCATTTTTATAGGTGGGTATAGAAACCCTCTTTTTTTGTAGATTACTACGGAACTAGCATGATATTTAGGGGAGCGTGTCCGGCAACGCCTGTCATTTCTTAAATAAAATAACTTCGGTTCTTAGTTTATCCTGCGTGGTTTCTTGCGGGTTATCTAAGTAGCGCTCAATCCCTAATGGACTGGTTTTGGCTTTCATACCACTCTGACGAACCAAGTTCATCGCTAAAGCCCATGCATTTCCCAAAAACTGATATTCCCCACGGTGCTCGACGACAAATGTTTCACTCTCAGGTATGGTACCGGAAACCGCTCCCTCTGGCGCGGTTACTGCGTTATCAAGTGGCAAGCAAGTGATAAACTCAAACGTGCCTTTCTGCATATCCATCGACTGGTAATAACAAAATAACTCGCCGTTCACAGATAAGCCCTTGTCATCAACTATCTGCTTTAACTGTTGAACTTGTTCTTCTATTACCGGACCTAATTCTGGAATGGTGGCCTCGCCTTTTATTCCGATGTAGTGAACCTGAGGCAGGGTTCGATTACCAATTTCAACCAAGTCTGAGAGCACTTGCCCGGTTTCAAGTTTGCTTTTGAGCATGCGTAGCCCACGTTGATAATCCATCTCTATCATCGACTTAACCATACTTTTCAAAAAGAACAGATACCAAGGAACGCGTGATTGCATTTGCCATTCGACTAAACAACCATCTTGTGACGGCGTCACTATTAGAGTCACCTTTCCGTGACTCTTAATTGGGCGAAAGAAATGAAGCTCCATATCTAACCGATGTTCTTGAGTGCTTTCAAGTACGATGGCACCAGTCCCAATACGCTGACCATTCCATTGGTAACCGGCTCCAACGTGACCTTGATTATCGCTGAATGTCAGCTCGCAGCTCGGTTCAAGAATGATCCAAGGTGACCAATCAGGCCAGTTATTAAAATCCTTGAGATAGCCAATAATCTCGCTTTGATTCTTATTAATTTCAATACTTCTGCTGACCTGATAAGAAAGCATAACGGTTCCTCAAGTTTCCGCGTCACTAACTTCAGTCTAATTCAAATTCCAGTTTTTTCTTGTTTGACTGTGGGTTAGACGCACAAAGCTAGGAACGGAATTCCACTTTCGCACTAAATCGAACACCATCATCGTCAAGTATTAACGCCCATCCCATCCGTTCACATATGCGTTGTACGATAACAAGCCCACAACCGTAGCCGGCGTTGTACGTCTCGTTACCATCGTGACGATTCAGGATCTTAAGAGCATGACCTTTCAACTCAATTTCAATATCCCCTACACTATAGCTAAAGGCGTTTTTAATCAGATTGTTGATAACAATGGTCACAAAACTCTCTGGAGCCGTCACTACACCACTATGTTGTTCGTGCAAAGCGTAATTCGAATCTTGCTTGGCAAATAAAGGAGCTAGCTCTTCCAACTGTTTTTGTAAACAAGTGAGAAGCTGATGCTCTCCGTAATGCTGAGGCTCTATTTTCTCTTTACCGAGCAAGAGAAACGCTTCTGTTAGTACGCGCATGTCTTCACAAGCTGACTGCATTCTCGCGATGGCTTTTTGCGCGACTCGAGGTTGTTCTGGGATACGCGTTAGAATGTCTGTTGAGCCTTTGATCACCATGATTGGCGTTCTCAACTCATGCGATGCAAAACGACTAAATTCTTGTTCTCGTTTGAAATAGCCCGCGATATCGTTTTTATTATCCAGCAAAGTTTGCTCTATCTGGCGTGTCTCGCTGAACTTGGTTTCAACTTGGAAAGCGGGTTGATCCGGTGACATTTGGCTGATTTTGTCTTCGATTTGCGCTAGTGGTCGAGACAATATTCGCACCATATAAATGCCATACCCGACCATAACAAATGAAAATAAGCCACCGAGCAGCAGCGTAAACTGATGCAGCGAGCTTTCGTATTCGTCGAGGTAGTCATCGGAGTCATCTTGAAACACAATGTACATAAGCCCCTTCCCTGAGGGATGTTTCAATACGACAAAGTGTTTGTCTTCGTCACCAAGCAGATATTCATAAAAACCGGGCGAAGTAAAAGAGAGCAACCAATCCGGTGTCGGTGCTTCACTCCAATATGAGTTGAACTCCAATACGTTTGGCAATGGCGCATCCCAGCCCTGTTTCTCGAAACTCTCACTATAAAGTGCCGCTTCAGTATCAAGCCAGTGATGTAAACTCAGCACTTCAAGTTTGTTTTCTGCCACATAAATCAGCGACCAAAAAAGAGTAAACATCACAAGCGTCATCACCCCAAAACCCCAACGGATCTTGCGATAAATACTTGGATATTCGTTATGCTTTAAGTCGGTAACCTTGTCCATGAATAGTCTCTAATCGTGATTCTTCAAAACCTTTGTCTAACGCGGTTCTTAAACCATAAATATGGCTACGAAGTGCATCACTTCCGGGTGGTTCGTCTCCCCACACACTATCGATCACTTCTGTGCGCGAAACCGATGCTGGAGCACGTTGGAGAAGTAACTTTAAAATCTTGGTTTGAATTCGGCTCAGCTTAATTTCTTTGTCTTTTCTCGTCACTTTGCCTGTGCGCGCATCTAAACAAATGTCCGCAAACTTGAGCGTGCCAATATCTTGCCTTGGACCGCGATTAGCCAAAGCATGAACACGCAAACTAAGCTCTTCCATCGCAAATGGCTTCATTAAATAATCATCGCCTCCCGCTTTAAATGCCGCGATTTTGTCATCTAACGTATCTTTTGCGGTTAGGAAGAGGATTGGCGTTCCACAGAGCTCATCTTGTCGCAGTTTCTGTACCGTACTAATGCCATCGAGCTTAGGCATCATGATATCCATGATGATTACATCGTAATGATTATCCTCGATTAACTTCAGTGCGGCCTCACCATGATACGCACAATCGATAATCATGCCTTCAAGCTCAAGATAGTCCGCAATCGTCTCCGAGACATTGTGGTTGTCATCTACAATTAAAATTTTCATAAAAATCACATTTCTTCACGATCTCTTCACGATATGCCCAATAAGATACAGGCAATTTCCTAAACTAGCTCGTAAATTGAGGTTAATACAATGAAAAAACTCGCTCTTATTTCTGTAGTAAGTTTGGCATTGTCTGGTTGTGGTGGTTCAGGTGGTGACAGCAATAGCGATAGCACACCAACTCAACCAGTAGTGAAACCAAGTGTAGCGATTGGCTCTGTTGAAGCGGTCAACGCTGAAGAAAACACGTTAACCGTCAATGGATATACATACCATGTGTCTGGGGTGGTTTATGGCGATACATCAATGCAATTGGCCGATGTAGAACCAAAAATGATGGTTCAAGTAGGGACAGGTGTTCGTAAAGCGTCTGACGATGGCTTCTTAGTAACACTTGAGCCAACCATTACCGGACGTGTTACAGCAATTGATTATGTGAAGAAAACATTTACGGTAAACGGCGTAGATCTGCAGTTTGACGGTTTAAGTGATGATATAGAGATCAACGACTGGGTGATGGTGTCATCCTTGCCGACTGCTGATGCGGGTTATCGAGTGTTGTCTGTGGTCGAAATCGACGTAGATAACGATTACCCAACTCTTGGAAGCTACTACGAACTGGAAGGTCGCATTACTAGTATCGATGAAAATGCTAGCACGTTTAAGCTTGGTACAAATATAACCGTATCTTACGACAACATTAGCCAACTTAGCACCGGCCAATGGGTGGAAGTAGAAGGTGAAATGCAAAACGGCGTCTTCATGGCAAATGAGGTAGAAGTTGAAGGCTACGACGTCATAAGCAATGACAGCGATGTGGAAGGCATCGTGACTTGGGTTGCAAATGATTACAGTGAGTTTTCATTAAACTACCGAGGTGCATTCTTCATCGATAACGCAACACGATTTGAAGATGGCAGCAAAGCGAACCTAAAACAAGGCCAAGAAGTGGAAGTAACGTCTGTCATGAAAAATGGCAAACGCATCGCTACCGTTATTGAGTTTGAGCAACCAGACTTTGACGATAACAACCAATGGCAAGGTAAAGAATTTGAATGTGAAGGATACGTATCAAACTACGATGCTGAAGCAAGAACATTTAACATCGAGCGTTGCGAAAACGACGCAGATCAATTGCTAAACAACACTACCGTTGTGATTGATGTACAAACACGCTTCCAAGGCATCGAAGAACTTAACCTAAATGGTGCTCGTGTCGAAGTCGATGGTGTAATCATCAACGACCAAAATATTGCCCGTGAAGTGGAGTTGGACGTTTACGACAACTGATACCTTCTACGCTATAGAAAAAGTGTCACTTCGGTGGCACTTTTTTGTTTTCACCTTACTATGCTTCCCTAGACTCAAACTAGCAAATTTCCGCGTAACTCTTTTCTCCAAATTACACTTTACCTATGTTCCACAATATTGGTGACTACTATGAAAAACGTTATCTCACTCTGCTTATCTTACTTTTAGCTTCATCCACCAGCTTAGCTAACGTGACTCCCCCTGACTGCGATGCAGAAAAAACAACCAAAACCGTTGCGAAAAAAACCGTGGTTGGTATTGGCAGTTGTTGTACACCTAAAGAAACATTGAAAGATACCGCGATTGATCCAAGAAAAGACAAACTGCCAGATGAAAGGGTGGCGGGCAAAGCTGTTGATACAACGACACAAGAAAAAAGAGAGGAAAACGGTGAAAAGACGTGACAAAAAAGCTCAATAAAAATTAACGTCTACACCATAGAGTTTGAGCGTAGAAAGCATGTTGCCGAAATAAACTGATTACTTACCTGTTGTTTGATGCCCAAGTTCAACCTTGTTTTCTCATATTCCAATACAGGACTTTGACCTCGTACTATTTTTACTACACAAGTCAATTAATTAGTAATAGTTTCTCTTAACTCTGAGACTTTGAGCCTAATGAAAAGTGCCACAACTTGCATACAAATCACTTGTCTATATTGTACACATACAATATATGAAAAAAGGAGGTCTAACGATGGTTAGAGGTTATAGTGAGCAGACGCTAAAAACCGAACCTGTAGTTCAGTTGGCGATACTGACAGGCTTAGATGCAGATTTGAGTTTTATCAGAAACAACAGAGAAAAGGTTTTGCCTGTAATAACAGGTGTCATTTTGTATCGACAGCTCAATCGACTCGACTAAAGAAAAGTCCTTGAACAAGCACAGGCTTTAGGGAATCCGAAATTTTTCGGTAAGGTTCAAATGCTGATAGCGCAAAGTATTGCTAAGCCCATGTGGAACCCTTGGAGTCTATCAGATGGTGAGTTGCGCCAGTATTTCGATACTCATCAGGCAGTCGCAGACTTCCTTTCTACATGGTTTATCACCATCGATATTAAACTTGAGGTCGGCTTTGCAGCAGCTGTTATATACGGGCTATCAAAAGGTCAAGGGGCTGCATTGATTAAAGAAATGGCTTCTGTGCACATCGCTGAAGAGACTTTCAAGAAACTCAGCCTCTCATCAACTGCGCAACGAGCTGGCGCGAGAGCATTTTTTTAGCGGTTATTCTCGCGAGTGTACTCAAAGGCTTTAACGAGGCTGATGCGCTAGCTGCAAAGCAAGAGTTATTACGACGTAACATGCTTAGAATAGAGGATTTGTAAGCTATGTTTTGGATACTGGGTCTTTTTATCTCCTTGTTTATCATGTACTCGGATTATGCGCATTATTTCTATACCAAGCGGCACGGAAAGAAATCTAAGGTTTCTCGCTTATTAAGCTTGCTGATCACGGTAACGCTTCCTATGATTGCTACTATCGAGATTTTGAACGATCTTGGGGCAGGGAAAGTCACCTACCAAGTGTGTGTAATTTTCGTTTCGGCTTTAGTTGGTCTTCTGGTCTGTCTGTCGGAACAGTATCGTTTTAAGGCAGAAAGAGATTAGTCGTATCATGTTGTGTAGCTATCAACAAAGGCACCAAATTAGCGCCTCTTTCATTCTTGGTGTATTAATAACCGATTCGGGCAGGTAAGTTTGGAGCAAATGTTTCCTCACGTGTATCCTCGATCACGCGACCGCTATTATGACTTCCTGAATGAAGCAAAATGTATCTTTCGGCTAATTTTTGACTCGCTGACTTAGAACCTTTAATCACCTGAATACGCATAGTTCATGCCCACCATTGAGCCGTCTGAACTATTCGCTGTACCATGATAGAAAATAGTTTCTGTATTGAAACATATATCCCTTGCGCGTGAATATTTAGCTGACTCGGACATATCAAATCTAGCCTCAACTGATATCCAAGTGAACTTTCAATTTGCAAGACCAGTTGTTCATAATTTATTTAAAAGTTAAAAACTAGTTAATGGCGAGCTAATACAAAAAAGAGCGCCGATTGACGCTCTTTCCGATCTCTAATTGATAACCAATTATGCTGTCTCTGTCTGACCTATCCAATGATAATGGTGGTTGGCTTTTTTACCCACTAAACCGAGCTCTGCCAATTCCTCAAACACCTTGTCTACCTCTTCCGCAGATAGCCTAAATTGTTTGGCAACGGCTTTTTTTGTGCACGTAATTTGATGCGTTTTAAGTGCATCGCTAACTTGCTCTAACAGAGTTTTCGGTTCT
This sequence comes from Vibrio sp. JZG10, assembly GCF_054064075.1. Lineage (NCBI taxonomy): Bacteria > Pseudomonadati > Pseudomonadota > Gammaproteobacteria > Vibrionales > Vibrionaceae > Vibrio > Vibrio sp. JZG10. The sequence continues at coordinate 97,575 of NZ_JBSUGE010000002.1, read as the reverse complement.
TTTGGCTCTTCAGGCTCCGGCGTTACTGGTATTTCTTGCTCTTCCTCCTCTTTGATATGAGGAAGATATCCCGCTGGCTCTGGATCGATATCGCGAACCGTTTTCAGTATCATGCCCTCATTTCGGCGATAGAAATGTCTAAACCGTTGCTCTTCACCAATCAGGCCGACAAAAAATGCAGCAAAGAAATCCAACAGAATCGAAAGAAATACAACTAAGCCAAGCTGAGCTTGCTGAGAGGTAGTACCAAATGCGTTAGCTAGGCTATCAATCAAACCAATCACTGAGCCTTGCGTGACCGGTGGCAAACTATCACGTTCCATAGCCAAGCGTTGCTGCTCTTCGCGTAAGGTTTTGTTTTGCTCCTGAATGCGAGTTACACCGGTCGCGATACGCTCCATCTCGATGTATTTCTGCGCTGCCATATTGTTGAGCTCAATCTGTTTATCGATTGCCGCAATTTGGCGATTAAACGCTTCCACTTTCGCCTGCTCTACCGAAATATGACTTTGTGCGCTGTTTGTTGCACTGTTAATGCCACCAATACTGCCGCCAATGGAGATCGCAGCTAAGACTAAATAAAATACAAGAGCGGTTGCCGCTCCTGTATAGTTGCGATGGGCTCGGCGCTCACCGTATTCATACCAAGCGTAGAATTTACCCGCTTCAAAAATAATCGCTAAACCACCAAATAAGGTTTGCATCATCAGGTTTTCGTCGATCGACAAAAACAGCAATAGAGAAAAAATAGTCGATGCTAAAATCGCAGCACCAGTGAATGCGTATACACTCACCATGGCAAATCGACCTTTAGGGTATCGATATCCAATCTGTTGTTCGTATTTCATTTGAGAAATTTCTTAAGATTAATCGCCCCTCCGACTAAGTAGGACGGACGTTCTGGCACGTACAAAGGAGCGCAGAATACCGTATCCTTTATTAAATTACTGTCATAATTCCGTTAATGGAAAACAAGTGAAGATTCGGTGTGCATTTTGAATCGATATCAGCCAAATCTAGCACGTAAAAACACCACCACGACACCCACTAACCGAAGCTTCAGTGACATATAAGAGAGATTAATTCAGTATCTTCAAAAGCGACTAGGCAAGACTGACAAGTTGAATTGGAGGTTGTGAATGCCAGCCGAATCAAGACATTAAAGCGTTAATAACAGGCAATAAAACAAATAATGCACACTTGCATCACCTTTTAGTAAACTGATAATTACATTGTTTGGTTAATTTGTTAGTATCCCGCGCCGAAGAAGATAAGCACTCAATTGTATGGAAAACACTCTAATACAGCATAAACACCATCGCTTGCACGCTATTGCGGTTATTATCGCGGTGTTGTTTCAGTTGTATTTGGCGTCCACAGCGACTCTTAACCCAACACAAGTTCACAACACAACATGGCTTAACAACGTTCAAAGTGAAAAGGTCTTACTGTGTACCGCAGATGGTTTCAAATGGGTGGATATCAATACGCTGATTGAAGCTAACGCTCAACCTTCTTCTACGCTCATTCAAGATCTTAATTTACATGAAGGCTTTCAGTTTGAGTGTCCGCTTCTTCAAGCAGTTCAATTCTTTCTTTTGGTTGCGATTGGGCTATACCTGACTACCATCCATTGGCAGCGCCGAGTCAAGAAAGCTCTGACGCCTTACCGATTTTCAAAATGCGATAAGCTCGTTTACAAACACATCGCGCCTAAGCACTCTCCGCCGAGTGTTTTTCCTGCCTAACAGGCATCTAATCATTAACAACTTTATTCAAAAATAACGATGACTCTGTTTGTTGTCCATTCAGAGAAGCTATTCATTCAAAAGGAAAAACACATGCTTAAATCATTTAAAACCGCCGCTATCGCGCTTATTGCTGTCATCGCTAGCCCACTGAGTTTAGCGCACGATTATGAAGCAGGAAAAATTCATATCGACCATCCATGGAGCCGCGAAGCGCCACCAAACGCACCTGTTATCGGTGGTTTTTTTCAATTAACCAACCACGGTGACAGTGAAGATGCATTGATCGCAGCAGAAAGCCCAATCGCAGGACATGTCGAAATTCACACGCATAAGAAAGAAGATGGTGTGATGAAAATGATTAAGATTGACGAAGTGCACGTTCCAGCCAATGACTCAGTGTTGTTTAAGCCAGGCAGTTTCCATTTAATGATTTTCAATCCAACACAAGCGCTCAAAGAAGGTGACCGCTTCCCTATGACGTTAACATTCAAAAACGCGGGTACAGTGGAAGTAGAAATGGCGGTTGAAAAACAAGGTCACATGGAAAAACACATGCACCATTAATGACGTAAACAAAATGCCCGCTGATTTAGCGGGCATTTTTATTTCAGCTTAGTAAAAATCATTATTCCGATAGATCATAACTCGATTCTTCAGAATAATGGCAGCGAGTAGCACTTAGCGAGACGCAGTCATATACATAACAGCATGCTCGGACAATAGATTCTGAATCACGCTCGTCCCTCATTGTTCAGAATGACATTGAAAGATTTAAGAACCCTAACAAGGTTCCCTACTCGCATGAAACTCAATCTCTCAGCGAAGTCTTCCAACCATCATTTGATAAGCCTAAGCGAAGTCATAAATTTGGTAACAATGCCCATAGCGCAATTAGTTTTCTTTCTACTTGAAACAGACCTCAGCCCAACGAGCTAGGCCAGCAGTTACCGAGCCAAAATAATTTCCACTGACAACCGGAATATTTGGCAGTACGGTTTGCACCGCATCGCGCAAGATTGGCGAGCGTGCCGAACCACCAGTCATAAAGATAGCATCGGGTTTCACCCCAGCTTGCTCTACCGCTTCTGTCACCAACGCCGTCATTTTATTCTTCGGCGACTGAATCGCTTCGATCATTTCGTCTCGTTGCACATCGACTTCAATCAGTTCTGACAGTAAGTTGATGCCAGTTCGGTAAGAAGCTTGTTCTGAAAGCGCCACTTTCGCTTCTTCGGCACGGCGAACAATGTTGTAGCCTAAAGACTCATGATACACCTCTAGCAAACGAGCAAGCTTTTCTGGCTCTTGAGCCTGCTTTTGAAGCAACTTCAACGCGGATAGGTTCTCTCGAGAATAGAAATCACTCTGCGCTTCTACATTGTTGATTGCTATCGGGTTCCAGAATTGGGTGGTCGGCATCACAATACCTGACTCCATTTTGCTTTCCATGCCAAACGGGAACATGAGCTGCTTAAATGCTAACGCGATATCAAGATCATTCCCGCCGACGCGCTGGCCACTATGAGCTAACAAACTTGCGGTCCTATCCGCTTTGCCACGCCAAGACGGCCCCATTTGAATCAACGAGCAGTCCGTTGTACCACCGCCAATATCGACCACTAGAATGGTTTTGTCTTCGCTGAGTGTCGCTTCATACTCTAGGCCCGCCGCGACAGGCTCAAACTGAAACTCCACATTTTGGAAGCCCGCACGTTTCGCTGCCCGCAACAAAATGCGTTCAGCCTGAATGTTAGCCGTTTCACCGCCACGCCCATGGAAGTTAATTGGCCGGCCGATAACAGCATCGGTAATACTTTGCTGCGCATCGTTTTCGGCTTGCGACTTAATATTGTCCATCATCGCGCAGACAAGATCTTCGAAGAAAGCCAATTGCACGTCACGCAAGCCAGAAGCGCCAAGAAAAGACTTCGGCGACTTTACGTAATAGATATCACGAGGATCTTCCAAATAGAGATTAAGCGCCGCCTGACCAAATGCAATGTCGTCAGATTCGAGATCAATACTTTCTTCTCGGTTTAAATTGATTGCCCGGCGTAAAACCTGCTCACCAACTTGATCTAATGGTTTAATATCTCGATGGCGAAATAAGTGCTCGGATACCGATTCACGAGTCGGTGCAGCAAGGGTGGAAGGAATAAATGGACTGCTCCCTTCTAGGTTAAGCATTACTGGCTCACCCGATTCCATTTTTGCCACTGAACAGTTTGCAGTGCCATAGTCAAAGCCGATAAACATAGTTCCTCCCACTAATAAGGGCCTGTAGACCGTTAAAAAGCCGGCAATGCTAACTTAATGGCATAGGAATTACTATCCTAAAATCGTGTGTAATTTAACGTGGCAAGTCTATCTAACGTTTATTGCTCTCTTTTTTCATAGATGGCAAAACAACCGCAACCAATAACGCTAATAATAAGAATACAGGAGTAAGCGTTAACCCGTGCCAGATCGAATAACCGTCATGGAACAACCAGAAAATACCAACAGTCAAGAGATACGCAAAGTAACTGCAAAACACTAAGCTAATCGCAACAAAGCGAGTTCGATTGATAATAAGAATCCGCACTAGATACTGACTAAGAATACCAGAACAGTGCATGGCAAGCTGCCAATTGATGATAAAGAAAGCAAGCGCAATAAACCCTGCAACCACTAGTGAATCGTGAGTATTTAAAATAAAGTAGCTACCAAATCGGCTTATGATGATCGGGTAATCCCCTTCATATACTGTTGACCAAGATATCGCATTTGCTGCTGCAATATAATTCGCAAAATAAGCGATGGCGTAAAAAGTCGTTTGAGAACTGAACGGCTGAAATACATCCGTACAATATCCTCGCCATTCTTCTTTGTTGGCGGTAGGTCCAACCCAGTTACGTTTTTGATGAGCGACGCGCTCGGCAAATGCAGGTCCGTTGCGAAACAACAACCAAAATATATACAGTGAAAGTATGACCAAGAGTATCGAAAACATACCCTTCCCCCTCAGAAATTATCGGCTCCACTGCCAATGGCGTTGGGGTCGTAAACTACACTTCCCTGCTATACCTATTTCATTTATCTGAACTTATTATTTTATTGCTGCCAAAACTTATTTAACGACATGCTAAACAGAAACATGGTCTCACTGATGCTTAAGCTCAAAAACCTACTTGTAGGTTTAGCACACAAAAACAGGGCCTGCAGAATGGAGAAAAGGAAATCGCGACTTATTAACGAACATGAAAAGGCTAACTTGCTACGGTGACCGCGATGAGGGGAGAAGCATTCAAAGCGGTCATACATGCGGGAGGAACAGCTATTTCTCTAGCTTCTCTTCAAATACACCAATCTCTCTACCCAGCCAAATCGCGCGTTCCGTATGATCGAGCAACTCTTCTTCACTCACAGGATGGATAAGCACAGAAAAATCACCTCGAATTGTATCGAGCCAAGCCAAAAACTCTTCACTCAATGACTCTAGATGAATTTCAAACATCGGCATTTTATGTGGGCCAACCAATCTTCCAACCAAAGGAAACACACGCAGCACATCTTGACGCTCTTGACGGATGATCTCGTTCAAGGCTTGCGCTTTATCTTGTTCTCTTAAAGGAAAATAAACATGAGCGTGATACATAATTTCTCCATAATCACTTCGACTTGAGCGCCATCTACTGCTGATAAGCTCAAGGACCGCCAAGGGTATACATTTGTAATGCCGTCACCCTACCTTGATTCCACTCTGTTGGGAAGAAGTTATGTATTCTCATAAGGCCGGAGTTTCGGGCACAACAAAAAATCTCAATACAACACATAACAACTACTTGAGTTGATTCATTAATAATGACTCACTTTGTCAAATTTTACAGCCAAATTTTGTTGCAAATATGTTTCATTAACCAGTAATTAAATTCGAGTTTAAAAATGCCACCAACAAAATAACAGCATATTACTCTACCAAATCAAGGTGTAAGCAAAACTTTACTACTGGGCGAAAGTCAAAATGAAGCACAATTTAACAATTTGTTTACACTTATTGTATCTGGCTATACCACGATTTAGTTAGAGGGTTAGATGCAGAAAAAATGTTTCTCTGTGTCTTGCGATGAAATAGCCGCAGCGGTGTTATCGGAAAATAGTTTAAAGGACGTACAGATGCCTACAGCTATAGAAAACACAAGCAACCTTAGGTATGGCCTTTGCGCTGATATCAGAGTTTGAGTACCCATACAAACTCTGGTTTGATATGAACAGCTGCAGTCCAAAAGACACGCAGCGTCAAAAGGAGCTTGAGATGAACGTTCAGGCATTACCCATGCATCGGTTTATCGACCATCATGGGGACCTAGTCGGCCAACTACCCAACTGGGCTGACACTGAAACTTTGGTCGGGTTTTACCGAGACATGGTATTGACTCGCACTTACGACAACAAAGCCGTTGCGTTGCAACGCACCGGCAAGTTAGGGACCTACCCTTCGCACCTAGGTGCTGAAGCCATCGGCATTGCGGTCGGCAGAGCGCTGAAAGCCGATGATGTATTTGTCCCTTATTATCGCGATATGCCTGCAATGTGGTGTCGTGGTATTGGCATGGAGAAGAATCTTCAATACTGGGGCGGTGATGAGCGCGGTAGTGATTTTGCTCCTGAGGGCAGCCCAATTCCTAGCCGAGATCTTCCATTCTGTGTTCCCATTGCGACGCAATGTACGCACGCTGTCGGGGTCGCTTCCGCACTGAAAATTCAAGGTAACCATGAAGCTGCGCTAGTCATGTGTGGCGATGGCGGTACATCCAAAGGGGATTTTCTAGAGTCAATAAACTGTGCGGGTGCTTGGAATATTCCACTTGTTTTCGTCGTGAATAACAACCAGTGGGCAATTTCAGTGCCGCGTAGCCTTCAATGTGCTGCCGATTTCTTATCAGAAAAAGCGCAAGGCGCTGGTATACCGGGCATTACGGTAGATGGTAACGATGTCGTCGCCGTTTATGATGCAACTAAGACCGCACTTGAGAGAGCGAGAAAAGGGAAAGGCGCAACACTCATCGAAGCGGTCAGTTACCGATTAAGTGACCACACTACTGCCGATGATGCGACTCGTTATCGTAAAGAGGACGATGTTCAAACCGCATGGCAATACGAACCTATAGCACGTCTTAAAACGTATCTCCTTAATCAAGGTGCTTGGAGCGATGAACAAGAGCAACAATGGCTAGAATACTGCAAGGAACAAGTGGAACTGGCAGTTGAGCGCTACCTCAGCTTACCGTCACAAGCACCAGAAACTGGGTTCGATTATTTGTATGAATCGCTTCCCCAAGAGCTTCACGCTCAAAGAGATGAACTCATCAACAAAGCAATGCGAATGCAGGGAGGAAAACATGGCTGAGCTAACGTTAGTTGAAGCAGTAAACCTCGCTCTGCACCACGAAATGCAACAAGACCAAAATGTTGTCGTGTTAGGTGAGGACGTAGGTGATAATGGTGGCGTATTCCGTGCCACCGTAGGGCTCAAACAAGAGTTTGGTCTCAAACGAGTGATCGATACGCCCCTCGCTGAAGCGTTAATCGGCGGTGTTGCGGTCGGTATGGCAACGCAAGGATTACGACCTGTCGCCGAATTTCAATTTCAAGGTTTTGTTTTTCCGGCAATGGAGCACTTAATGTGCCACGCGGCACGCATGCGTAACCGAACTCGCGGCCGCCTCACTTGCCCTGCGGTTTTTCGTGCGCCATTTGGTGGCGGTATCCACGCTCCAGAGCACCACTCAGAAAGTGTAGAGGCGCTATTTGCGCACACTGCTGGTTTTAAAGTAGTGATTCCTTCTTCACCTCAACGCGCATACGGCCTGCTTCTCGCCGCGATTCGAAGTAATGATCCTGTCATGTTCTTCGAACCGAAACGCATTTATCGAACCGTAAAATCTGAAGTCGTTGATAATGGCGAAGCACTTCCACTCGACACCTGCTTCACCTTACGTAAGGGGCGAGATATCACGCTTGTTACTTGGGGCGCATGCGTCGTAGAGTCACTTCAAGCCGCACAGACCTTATCTAGTCAAGGAATTGAAGTCGAGGTGATTGATTTGGCGAGCATTAAGCCAATTGATACCGCAACGATTTTCAGCTCACTAGAAAAAACCGGACGTTTACTCGTTGTTCATGAAGCGAGTAAAACTTGTGGTGTGGGCTCTGAGCTTTTAGCTCGAACAGCCGAACACGCCATGTGCTTACTAAAAGCCCCACCTAAACGAGTAACTGGAATGGATACCATTATGCCTTATTACCGTAACGAAGATTATTTCATGGTTCAGGAAGAAGACATTGTGACCGCAGCGCGCGAACTCGTGGAGGATTGGAAATGAAGACGTTTAACTTACCCGATCTCGGCGAAGGCCTCGCTGAATCAGAAATTGTAAAATGGCACGTTAATGTCGGTGACATGGTTAAGTTGGATCAAGTGATCTTAACTGTCGAGACAGCAAAAGCGACGGTCGACGTTCCCGCCCCCTACTCGGGCCGTGTAGTCAGCCGCCATGGGGAAGAAGGTGATATCGTCAATATTGGCGCATTGCTACTCGAAATTGACGAAACTGGCGCAGAGCGCGGGGCAACGGTAGAGAAAAAAGAGACCGCTGACGCCGCAACCGTTGTCGGCAATGTTTCTCATCAAGCGCATCACGTTAACGTCGATGACTTCTGGATTGGTGGCAATCACAACGCGACTGAGAGTAATCTAGTTACTGCTCTACCGTCGGCTCGTCTATTGGCACAAAAACTTGGGGTAGATCTTAATCTCGTGTCAGGCAGTGGTCCAAACGGTCTTATCGTTGATGCCGACATTTACGACGAAGCCGGAAAACAGCGTCCGGGCACCGAAGTATTGAAAGGCGCTCGACGCACCATGGTGTCGTCGATGACTGAGTCACACGAGCACGTTGCTGCCGTGACCATTACAGAAGAAGCGCTGCTGGAAGACTGGCTGCCGAACGAAGACATCAGTATCCGTCTGGTTCAAGCGATTGTTCATGCTTGTCAGGAAGAGCCCGCTTTAAATGCTTGGTTTGATGCAGAAACCATGACGCGCTGCGTGCACAATACGGTTAACCTTGGTATTGCTGTAGATAGCCGTCATGGCTTGTACGTACCCGTATTGCGCCACGCAGATGAATACGAGCCACAAGATGTTCGTCGTTGGCTCGATCAAACTGTTGAAGGGATCAGAGAGAGAAAAATCGGTCGAGAGCAATTGCAGCACGCGACGATTACGCTTTCCAACTTCGGAGCGATTGCCGGCATTTACGCGACACCTGTCGTCACACCTCCGCAAGTCGCTATTGTTGGTGCTGGTCGAATACTCGACCGAGTGGTGATAAGAAATGGTCAAGCAATTTCGGTGAAAGCAATGCCGCTATCCGTAACGTTTGATCATCGCGCTTGTACTGGTGGTGAAGCAGCAAGGTTTACTAAAGTGCTTGCAGAACACCTGCAACGCCCGAGCGAAAAGTAACTGGTAAAAACCAAATGATAAAGGCTTCCAGTTCGGAAGCCTTTTGTTTGAGAGAACAGATTATATCTACAGCTTCGCTAGCAACTCCGGCATCACCTCAAATAAATCGCCGACCAACCCATAGTCAGCGATGTCAAAAATAGGCGCATCGGGATCGCTGTTAATTGCGACAATCACCTTTGAGTCTTTCATTCCCGCTAAATGTTGAATAGCACCAGAAATTCCTACGGCAATGTATAATTCAGGTGCAACAATTTTACCGGTTTGCCCGACTTGATGGTCATTAGACACATAACCCGCATCGACCGCCGCTCTGGACGCTCCTACCGCTCCACCTAACTTGTCAGCCAATTGTTCGACTAAAGCAAACTTCTCTTTACTCCCGAATGCACGACCACCCGATACCACCACTCTAGCCGCTGGCAATTCTGGTCGTTCACTTTCTGGCGTTTGCTGCGAAATAAACTCACTAAGTTTATTGATAATAACCGTATCGACTTGAGTAACCTTAGGGACAACTGGCGTGTCTGACAGCTCTACGGCATCAAAAGCCGTACTTCGTATGGTCATCACTTTAAAGGGAGCGTTCGACGTGACTGTAGCCAATGCATTCCCGGCATAAATTGGACGAATCACCGTATCGATAGACTCGATGGTCATCACGTCCGAAAGTTGCCCTACATCGAGCAACGCCGCCACGCGAGGCATCACATTCTTACCAAACGTACTGGCAGGAGAAAGAATGTGTGAGTAATTTTTGGCTACTTGTGAGATCAAAGGCGCAATGTTTTCCGCTAACCCATGCTCGTATTCCTTTGCGTCAACCCAGATAATTTCTGCAACGCCCTTAACGCACTTCAACTCATCCAAAACCGATTGGCACTGATAACCAATAAGCAATACAGAAACAGGAAGCGATTTATCATCATCCTTAATATCAAATGCCGCTTTAATTGCACACAGCGTCCCTACAGCCAAGGACTGGTTGTCATGTTCCGCAATGACAAGTGTTGCAAATGGTCGGTCGTCCATGGTCATGCCTCGTATAACACGTCAGATCCATTACTTGAGCTTAGTTCACTTCACGTTAACGTCAACTGAGCTATAGTTTTCTGTATAGAAACCAAAAACCTGTCACGCAGATGACGATAATAGAAAGGAAGCAGATAGATGGAACGAGAATGCATGGAGTTTGATGTCGTGATCGTGGGAGCCGGACCTGCGGGCTTAAGTGCCGCTTGTCGCCTAGCTCAACTCAACCAAGACAGTGAAGGTGACGCACTTTCAATTTGCGTTGTAGAAAAAGGCTCAGAAGTGGGCGCACATATTTTATCTGGCGCTGTTTTTGAAACTAGTGCCTTGGATGAACTTTTCCCCGATTGGAAAGAAATGGATGCCCCGCTATCAGCCTCAGTTCAGCAAGACCATTTCCTTTATCTTACTACTGAGCAAAACCATATTCGCGTCCCTCATTTCCTTACGCCACGTCCAATGATAAATGGCGAAAATAATTATGTAATTAGCCTTGCCAACCTTTGCCGTTGGCTCGCTAACCAAGCAGAAAGTCTTGGGGTGGAAGTTTTTCCTGGCTTTGCCGCTGCAAACATCAATTATGATCAGACTGGCGCCGTGACAGGCATTAATACGAGCGATATGGGACTAGATAAGAACGGCCAAGCCAAACCTAACTTTGAGCCAGGTATCGAGCTAAAGGCAAAATACACCCTTTTTGCTGAAGGTTGTCGCGGACATCTGGGTAAAGAACTTATTCAAAGGTTCGACCTAGACGCAGGCAAGCAACCTCAGCACTACGCGCTTGGCTTAAAAGAGATATGGGAATTACCCTCTGACAGCAAGGATGTATCTGGCAGTGTTATCCACTCCGCTGGCTGGCCTTTGAGCGAGACAAATACCACTGGCGGCGGTTTTCTATATCATATGGAAAACAACCAAATCGCGGTCGGTTTGATCGTAGATTTAAACTACAGCAACCCTTACCTAAGCCCGTTTGACGAGTTTCAACGCTTTAAGCATCATCCAGCTATCGAGCAGCACCTAAAAGGTGCCCAACGTATCGCATATGGTGCAAGAGCCATTGCAAAAGGTGGGCTTTCTTCTCTGCCGAAACAGCAATTCCCCGGCGGTTTATTGATTGGTTGTGATGCAGGAACTTTGAATGTCGCTAAAATTAAAGGCAGCCACACAGCCATGAAGTCCGGAATCATTGCAGCAGAAGCAGTACATACTGCCCTACAAACTGGGGCTTCTGAGCCAGACTACCAGTCATTGTTTGAATCATCATGGTTGTATGACGAGCTCACCGAAACACGTAACTTTGGTGCGAACATCCACAAGTTTGGCAGCATACTGGGCGGTGCACTTTCGACCTTTGAGCATAACCTATGGCAACCACTGGTTAAGAAGCCGTTACCTTGGACTATCAAGGACTATTCGTACGATCACGAACAGTTAAAACCTAAACAAGAGTGCCAACCAATTGCATACCCAAAACCAGATGGTGAAATCAGTTTTGATAAGCCTTCGTCGGTATTTTTGTCGGGAACACAGCACGAAGAGAATCAACCTTGTCACCTTGTTCTGACTTATCCTCACATTCCAATTGATGTGAATTTGGGTATGTATGACGAGCCGAGCCAGCGCTATTGCCCTGCAGGGGTTTACGAAGTGGTGGAAGTTGAGAGTAAGTTGAAGTTTCAGATAAATGCCGCCAACTGCGTGCATTGCAAAACCTGTGACATCAAAGATCCTTCACAGAACATCACATGGAAAGCGCCAGAAGGTGGTGGCGGACCAAGCTATCAAAACATGTAATCAAAGAACCACTTAAAGTGCAGAAGCAGTGCATTTACTACTGCTAATTTTTAAAGTGGTTAAGCAAAAAGTCGGTAGCTAGCCGCGGCAGAAATAAAAAATAGCACCTGATGATTCAATCAGGTGCTATTTACTAAAATAACTTTATCTTCAGGTAATATTAATCCACGCTAAAAACTTGGTGATGGAACAGCTGATCAACGATTTCATGAGATGTCGCTGACGACCCTAGCTCCAATCCTGATAAATCAAAGTTCTCTAATGCCACGGACATTGTGTTGCTGTCTTCTCCAGTAATCGTCAAATTCAGAGTATCTTGGGCACTATCGTAGTCTGCGCTTACGTGTTCCAACAAGTTATCCATATCCGTTGTTTCGTCACCGACAAACTCAAGAATGTCACTCAAATCCAACTTGTCTTCATCCAGCCTAAAGTCTTTAATCACATCTCTTGATGACGTCATGTCCAGTGATTCTTGAGTAAAGGTGAAGGTGTCAAGACCCTCTCCACCTGTTAAGATGTCACTGCCTAGACCTCCCGTCAGGATATCGTTTCCAAGCCCACCAACCAGAATGTCATCGCCTGCGCCACCACTCAACGTATCTTCACCTGCTTGTCCTAGCAAAATATCAATGCTTTCGCCACCAGTGATACTATTCGCAAACTCATCTCCCACCGACGCATGGCGCTCAGTTTGGGCAATATCGGTACCAGAATCGTTTAATGTAAGTGTAAAGACGTTTTCACTTATGCCACCTTTACCATCAGACACTTTAAACAAGAAATGCAAATCCGCCTGCTGGTCCCCCTGTAGAGTAAGTTCATCGCTTTGAGTAAAGCTATAACTGCCATTGGATGACACTTCCAAAGTACCGAACGCTGTCTGGATATGAAGTTGACCATCTACGTCACTGGTTGAAGAAACTAACGGCTGATTTACGCTTACACCGTGCAGATCTGCGCCCAACAGAGTGAAATCGCCTTCTGCCAAAGAAACGGTCATGCTATCACCATCAGCGTCCTGGCTTCCCGCCAGTAACTCACCGGCAATTGGATCGGGAGAGAACTGGTTTAGGTACTGCCCCAAGTCTTCACCTGAGTCGATAAACACCACTTTGTCGCTAAGCTCATCTAGAGCCTCTGCTGCTTTGACATTATCAGAGAGAGCAATACCAATCCCATATACCTTGGCGTCATGAGTCTGTTTGTAATCCTCCCAGCGCTCGTCTAGATCAGGAGAAGTAACAGCGCCCTCGCTAGGGTTGGGTTCGCCATCTGAGATAAAGAATATGGTGTCCTTACTCTCTGACGGTTTTTCTGGACCGAAATAGTCCCAACCATCCTGCCAAGGGTAAACGGCATTACTTGCCTCACCAGGCTCCATTACAGCCTCTAAAGCTTTATCGTAATCCGTATTGGTACCGTATTCTACGTCACACCAGTTGCGCACATATTCTGAAACTTCATTTTGGAAACTTAAATCGTTTGAATCACGGCCATTCATCTCTGGTGGGCGTGTCATCAACTCAACTTCACTCAAGGTCAGCCAGCTATGTGTGGATGTATCACCGTCGAAACGTACCAGGCGGATATAGGTATTTGATTCTCCTCCATCGGCAATCATGTTTTCAACCATGGAATGTAACGCTGCTGCTGCTTTGTAAGCTCTCGATTCAGTTTTCGGTGCGGTTGCATCACGACCCACGGTATTCTCACCGTCAAAGGTACGGGTCATGCTGTTCGAGTGGTCGAACACTACCGTCACTTTATTGATCGGTAAGTCTTCCATCTGAGCAAAGCCCTGAACTGGAGATGAGGTTGGGGCATGGTTCTCAGTGACATTCAGGATAACCTGAGTTGTATCGGTATCCACACCATCGCTTGCAGACACTTCCAACTGATACGTTTGCTGAGTCGAGTGATCCAGTTTTACACCATCTTTCAGCCAAATCTCACCGCTATTCGAGTCAACACGGAATAGATCAGCATCACCACCACTCAATTCATACTTTATGGTGTCACTGCCATCCGGATCAAACGCTTCCACCTGGCCGACTAATACCCCAACTTCTTGCTCAGCGACGTCAAAGCTTGCTGTATCTTCTGTTGGCATACCGTTGGCATCGGTGCCATGGGTTTGGTCTGTATCACCGACACTGATGAATTCTGGTGCGCGATCTCGGATATCAATGGTAACTTCGCTATTTGTAGTATCACCGTCAGCATCGATAACCGTAACGTCAAGCTTCTCTTGTTGATGACCTACAACATTGCTCGCTTGATAGTCGTAGTGACCATTTTCAAAGTTAATGGTCAGCTTGCCGTGGTTGGTATCAATTTGCGCCAGAGAATGGTCCGATATTTTCGTGCCATCGCTGTTAGTGACATCACCGTTTACTTTGTTGTAGTAATATATCTCGCCATCGATAGTGATGTGATCTACCCACTGAGCATCACCGCCATTGTCATCCAGAAGGTTGCCTTGCAACTGGCCTGAGACCGTTTTACTAAGCAAATCCCCAATCTGAGAATCATCTACAACGACAATAGCACTGCCTTTATCTGTCGCGATCGACTCCAGATGTTCCAGAGACGCTCCATTACCAATACCAACAGACCAGATATTTTCAACATCCTGACCGCTACTGCTGATGCTATTTTCCATCGCATTTTGCAGAATGATGCCCTCTTCTTCAGAAGTAGGCTGAACCCGACCATTCACTATGTCCTGATAACGCTGTTCACTTTCAAAATCATCTGATGTTGACCACTTAATCAAGTTTTCACGGGTTTGAATTTCTCCCACGTTCGTTTGATTTGTCCAATAGGTAAAATCGGAAGGTCGACCATCTGAGATAAAGTAAAGCTGGGTATCGGTATTACTAAGCAATGCATCATCTTCTGGATCACTAAGTATTTCATTTATTTGGTCAACGGCCTGGTTATATGGCGTCGATGCATATGGATGTATACCAGAGATAAAGGAATCAATGGCCTCGGCAGAATCTAGCCACTCAGAAATCTGGCCAGATGGTTGTCCGCTGTAAGTTGCAATTCTAAAACTTACTGGACCCAAATCTTGGTATTGCTCAAACATTGACTTAATAGAGTCTTGAGCAAGTTGCCAGCGAGTAACATATTGTCCGTCTGCATCTGTTACCCAGTCGAGCATTGATTCTGACGCATCAAGTGCAATCACAACACTATTACTTTGTGAATCAACATCATTTATTTCGTAGTGAGCTGAAGACGATGACGGTAATGAATCCGTCACATTCAGATGCAAGGTGGCACTCTCAGACTGACCTCCGGCATCCACCTCGACGCTAGCGCGGATATCCAGCATGTCCGCCCCCTGCTCCGCATGATCAAGAGGCATATGTTGATCAACTGTGAAATGACCCGTTTTGCTATCTATGTTGGCTTGAACCACTTTGATGCGGTCGGCACCTGTTCCAGTATAACCAGTTAGAGTGCTCTGATCTGCACTCACTTCAAACACAACCTCTTTACCATCACTGGTGAAACCACCTAGGTTTTGATCGGCGTTGAAGTGATATTCAGCCTCCGTTGCAGACCCGAGGTTTGCGATAAAGTTGCCTTCAGCATGTACGCCAGTATCCGTGCCAACTTGAGATTCATCCAATGCTGCGTGTGCATCACTGAGCGACATAGGCTCACCCATCACACTAACGGTAACTTTTGCTTTATCAGTCAGACCGTCGTCATCACGGATGGTGTATTCGAAGGTATAATCTTTCACTTCACCCGTTTTCAGGGTTTGTTGATCAGCTGGCAGTGACTCTAGGTGCTTGGCCGCATCAAAGACCAATTTACCATCTTGCAGACTAAGGAAGCTTTCTGATGGATAGTCGATAATAGTCAGAGCGTCACCATCCGGGTCGCTGTCATTCGCTAGAACATCCAGCTCTAAAGTGCCTGAGCCGTTGGTCTGGTAAGCTTCATCAAAGGTCGTCAGGTCCGCTGATACCTGAGTAATAAAGTACTCTGAGCCTTTAGGATCAATGACACCGTCTTTATAGCTGGTAGTAGACATTTCAATACTATCGAAGAAACGCCCATCTGCATTGATGTTGACTACTTGATTACCACCACGGGTACCTTCAAACACACCTGTCGCAACCAAGTCACCTTTGTAGTAAGCCTTCCAAACACCGCGCTCAATACCAGGCTCCCAGCTACCGTTCGAAGTGTCTGTCCATAGGTTTTTCACTTCAACTTCAGCATGATCGGCAACCTGACCATTAGCGAAGGAGAAGCGCATTGCTTCACTTTGTCCAGTTGCATCATCATATCGAATCTGACCATCTTGAACCCGGTCAGAGCCGCTGTCTAGCGCAGAACTAACGCCATATTTGTGGTCGCCGTCACCAACATAATCAGCTTTCGATGCATCAGAAACCTTGTTTCCAGATCGAGTATCAATCACATAGTAATCGACTGTGATATCAGTGCTATCATCCCAGTTGCTCTGGTCAAGTGTCTTGGTTGTTTTTTCAATGCCCTTATCATCTTCAGCAATAGGGGCTTCATTAATATCGCGAACCAACACTTCGACCTGAGCGGTGTCTTTACCGCCAAACTGGTCACGAGCTTCCACTTCTAGCTGGTAGTTATCGATAGATTCATGGTCCAGATTTGCACTATTTTTGACACTGATCTCACCAGTAAGACTGTTGATTTCAAACAGTTCGCTATGACCGTTTAAGTGATACGTAATCTGACTGTCCTGATCGACATCGAATGCATTTACTTTTCCAATTACACCCGATTGACTGTTTTCATCAACGCTAAACTGGTAACTATCGATGTCGGTTTTACCTTGGGCATCCAGACCAAAGTTGTCATTACTCCCACTAACAAATTCAGGAACATCATTAGTGCCCGTAATATCAATCACGATGTTTTGTTGGGTGCCATCGGTTGCCGTCAGGGTGATGGTGTCTTGCACCTGGTCACCCTCGTCCAGCTGTTGAACCTGGCTTTGGTCCAGCGTATACGTCCACTTCCCGTCCACCAATGCTAGCTCACCATAGGTGCCCGTAACGGTAGTGTTTGCGAAAATCGGATCGTCGCCATTATCAACATCAGAAATAGTAATGGTACCTGTTGCGGTCGCGACATCACCGAGATTGCCTTCAGTCACCTTACCGGTGAACGTGCCCGTCACGACTGGCGCGTCTTCGGTGCCCGTAATATCAATCACGATGTTTTGTTGGGTGCCATCGGTTGCCGTCAGGGTGATGGTGTCTTGCACCTGATCACCCTCGTCCAGCTGTTGAACCTGGCTTTGGTCCAGCGTATACGTCCACTTCCCATCCACCAATACTAGCTCACCGTAGGTGCCCGTAACGGTAGTGTTGCTGAACACTGGCTCATCGCCATTATCAACATCATAGATAGTAATGGTACCTGCTGCGGTCACAACATCACCGAGATTGCCTTCGGTCACCGACCCCGTGAACGTACCGTCAACAATAGGCGTGTCTTCGGTGCCCGTAATATCAATCACGATCTTTTGTTGGGTGCCATCGGTCGCCGTCAGGGTGATGGTGTCTTGCACCTGCTCACCCTCGTCCAGCTGTTGAGCCTGGCTTTGATCCAGCGTATACGTCCACTTTCCATCCACCAATACCAGCTCACCGTAAGTGCCCGTAGCCGTAGTGTTGCTGAACACTGGCTCATCGCCATTATCAACATCAGAGATAGTAATGGTACCTGTTGCGGTCGCGACATCACCGAGATTGCCTTCGGTCACCGACCCCGTAAACGTGCCCGTCACGACTGGCGTGTCTTCGGTGCCCGTAATATCAATCACAATCTTTTGTTGGGTGCCATCGGTTGCCGTGAGAGTGATGATGTCTTGCACCTGATCACCCTCGTCCAACTGCTGAACCTGGCTTTGGTCCAGCGTATACGTCCACTTCCCATCCACCAATGCTAGCTCACCATAGGTGCCCGTAACGGTAGTGTTTGCGAAAATCGGATCGTCGCCATTATCAACATCAGTAATAACAATGGAGCCTGTTGCGGTCGCGACATCACCGAGATTACCTTCGGTCACCTTGCCGGTGAACGTGCCCGTCACGACTGGTGCGTCTTCGGTGCCCGTAATATCAATCACGATGTTTTGTTGGGTGCCATCGGTTGCCGTCAGGGTGATGGTGTCTTGTACCTGCTCACCCTCGTCCAACTGCTGAACCTGGCTTTGATCCAGCGTATACGTCCACTTTCCATCCACCAACACCAACTCACCATAGGTGCCCGTAACGGTGGTGTTTGCAAAAATCGGATCGTCGCCGTTATCAACATCAGAGATAGTAATGGTACCTGCTGCGGTCACAACATCACCGAGATTGCCTCCGGTCACCTTGCCCGTGAATGTGCCCGTCACAACGGGCGCGTCTTCGGTGCCCGTAATAGAGATCACAACTTCATGCTCAGTGCCATCTACAGATAAAACGGTAATACTTCTGATGACTGGGTCACTGTCATGATCCAAAGCCTGCACTTCTTCGTGCTCATTATTCAGCTGATAATTCCAGTTACCGAAAGCATCAATTGAGAAGACGCCCCAATAACTATCTTGAACCTCACTCTGTGATTGGAATAACGCTTCACCTGTATTTGGATCAGTAACACTGAGGTTGCCAGAAGTTCCAAGCGTCACGTCTTCTTGAACGGCACCTCTATCTTCACCATCAATCAACGCTTCAGTTTCACCAAGCTCTGAGGTTGTGAATCGAGAAATATTAAATAGCGTTGTACTTTGCTCTGTCGTCACGCCGGCGGTTTCAAAAAAAGTACTTGCTAGTACTTCTGCCCCCGTTCGTTCAACAGTACCAGAGGCCGTCAAACTTGAACCCGTAACTTCACCAGCTTCAGTAGCATATTCATCACCTAGTTCACTCGGGTCTTGTCCTTTTTCGATGGCCTCTAATATTTTCGCAAGCTTGTCGGTAGAATCAGTTTGAGCTTCACCTTCTGTGTCAGCAATATATACATGCTGAGGTTGGATCTTCCCCTCTACTAATTCAACGACCACTTCTCCCGGTAACAAGTTTTCTTTAGACGCAAAAGCTTTAATTTGACCATCTAGGCCGATTACAACATAGGTTTGTGCGGTTAATTTTGATGGTCCAACCAAGAGCTTATACCTCATTTAGTAAATACAAAAATCTCAAAGTCCATAAAACTAAGAAAGTAATAAGACTTATTTTCAAGAAGCGATATACACAATTGGACGTAAGCTAGCATCAATTAACCCATCTAAAACACGCAATTATCCTATCAATAATTTTCATGTTTTAAATTTGTTTTATTTTGCACCGTAAAAACATATGTTATGCGACCTATTTTTAATATTTTTTAAACTTGTCATTAAATTTTCATTGAAATAGCAGCTTACATTCCAAAAAAGCAAGCAAAGGGAAACGTTTGCCTTGGGTAACATTAGTAATCTTTAATATTTATTTTTGAAAAATAACTGGCGTTAAATTATTTGGGGAGATTTTAGTGAAGCTAAGTAATATTAGTATCGCGTGTTTTGGTTTGCTAATACCACTGGTTTCTAGCGCACAAACTTTAGAACAAGCAATAGCGACAACATTTGCAACGAACCCTGATATCAAAAGTGCGTTTAACGAGTATATGAGTAGTCGTTATATTATCGATAAATCACGTGGAGCATATAAACCTAGTCTCGATATTGACGCGGGTATCGGTTACGAGAGCATTCACCCTTCCGACTCTACTGGTAAGAGTGATACCGAGATGACCCGCAAAGATATGGCAATTACTCTTACCCAGTTGATCTGGGATGGTTCAAAAACCCTATATGACATTGATCGTACCTCTGCAGATGCAGAGTCTGTGCGTTATCAGTTACTTGCAGATGCCCAAAATGTTGCGTTAGAAGTCATCAAAGCTTATTTGGATGTAGTAAAAACACAAAAGCTGACTGCGCTTTCCACTAGCAACCTAAACACACATAAGCGAATTTATACTGATATTAAAAAGCGTACAGAGTCAGGAATTGGCTCAGTTGCCGACCTTAACCAGGTTAAAGCTCGTTTAGCAAAAGCTCAAAGTAATGTTTTAGCTGCACAAAATAACCATAAAGACGCTCAAACAGCATTCTTTCGCTTAGTTGGTGAAGCACCAACTAACCTTATTTTTCCGCACGCAGACCAGAACTTTATCCCCAATTCTCTAGACGAGGCCCAATCGCAGGCTTTTGACAATCATCCTGTCATAAAAATAGCACTCGCAGATGTCGATTCTGCCAGGTTCCAATATAAACAAGCAGATGCAAACTATTTCCCAGTCATCTCATTTGAAGCGAAACAAAGCTGGAACGATGATGTAGGAGGAGTAAATGGTCTCAACTCTGAAACACAAGCAATGCTCCGTGTCCGATACAACCTTTACAACGGTGGCCGAGACTCTGCAAACAGTGACAGTATGGCCTACCAACTCAATAAAGCGAAAGACCTCAGAGAGCGAGCATACCGAAGTGTGGAGCAAGAGCTCCGCCTTTCTTGGAGCGCTCTTGAGCTGACTAAACAACAAAAGTCTTTTTTAATACAACACGTTGATTCCATGTCAAACACCGTTATTGCATACCAAAAACAATATCGTATTGGAAAGCGCACCCTACTTGATCTGCTGAACACTGAAAACGAGTTGTTTGAATCACGCAAAAACTACTTAGAAACACAATTTGCGCAGCAATACGCACAATATCGGACCCTGACTTCAACCGGGCAGCTTTTAGACGCATTGCGCGTCGACATACCGGAAGAGTGGACTCAATCGGTGGAGTACTAAATACAATGAAAAAGAATCTTCTAATCACTCTGGCTTTAGTCATAATGAGTCATCATAGTGCATACGCACAAGATGAGCTGACGTACATTCCTATACCAAAGGCGAATCAGATTGCTGACCTAAACGACTTGGACAAAGATGGTGTGATAAACGCTCGTGATCTTTGCGCAGGCACTCCAATAGGGGCAGAAGTGGACAATGATGGTTGTGAAACCTATTTGCATAAAGAAGAGCAATACCAACTTAAGATTTTGTTTGATAATGACTCTGCTCTTATTAACCAAATTTTTAAAAACAAGATAGATGAGTTGGCTGCATTTCTTAAAAAGTATCCAACCACTTCTATAGAGATACAAGGATACGCAAGTAAGGTAGGACGTGCAGAATACAATTTAAACCTATCTCGCCATCGTGCAGAGAATGTACGCAATCTATTGATAGAAAAAGGAATCCCGGGTGACCGCCTAGCAATTATTGCTTTTGGCGACACACAGTTAGCAGAGCCGGGTATGGATCGTGTCAGCCACGCATTAAACCGCCGCGTTACTGCCACTGTTGTCGGCCAGCAAGGAATGGTTAAAGATGAGTGGACGATATTCACTACCTTCCCAGAAGTAAAATAAACTTATACCCCTGCTTATTTGCATAGATGAGTGGGGGTATTTTCATGTCATTACGCCTAACTAATTAGACACAACTAATAAAACAAACACTAACATTAATCATAACTCACTAATATTATGGCAAAAATTAAAAAGTGAGCCTTTACTCTATATTAGTAGTAATATATTAGAGTCAAAATGAAAACCACCAATACTTTTAAATGGGAAGAAGATAAGCCAATCAATAACACTGAGGGGTTTAAGCAATCACCTTTCTTCACCACAATATGAAATCAATTTATTATATAGCTTTAATAAATCAATCATCTATTGAGGAAACATAATAAAACATGACAGAAACATGTCTTCGTAGATTGAGCCAGTTATTAAAACATTACAAACACTCTCAAACGTATCAGGTAAACCTCGACGATTTAGAACTGGTTTTTTCAACTTCTAGACGCAACATATCTAATATACTGAGAATACTTGACAGCTACAATTGGATCCACTGGGAGCCAGGTCGTGGCCGTGGGAAAGCCAGCACACTAAAAGTGACGGTAACAATACATCAAGCCCTCTACTTTACGATTCGTAATGAAATCAACAATGGTAGCTTTGACGTCATCTCGAGGTTACTTGAGCATTACCGTAGCACTGCTGTAAGCGCACTTAGCCAAGCACTCGCAGAAGTTTCAGAAGAAAACAAAGATTCAAATACACTCATCGTCAGCCAGTATCCTTGGGTAGATGAGCTAACCCCTTCACTGACTTATCGCTTTTCAGAACTGCAGGTAATACGCAGCTTGTATGACACCCTATTTACCGTTGATCACTACGGTCAATTAAAAAATCACCTCGCTTGTGAGTACAAAGATGAAGGCAGTTGTATATATATTTGGCTCCGCCCTGATATCTACTGTCACGATGGGCTAACATTACAAGCAGAAGATGTCGTACACTCTTTAAATAAGCTCATTACAACCGATGGCCCCGTCCAAAAATTACTTCAGCAAGTCACTCGTATCAGCTTCGATAATGCCAAACAAGCTATTCGTATTGACTTAAAGCAGCCCAATAACTTATTTATTTACTGCTTAGCAACCGCAAATGCGTCTATCACTACTCGACGTCAGAAGATCTTTAAAGGTCGCAGTATCACAATAGGTACTGGCCCGTTTGTACTTAGGCATTGGGATACCGACAAAATAGTACTGAAGAAACATCATAACTATTTCGCAAAAAAGGCATTATTGGAGCAAATAACGCTCTCTCATCAAGGGACTGAGCTGGATCAATACATCAGTTATAATCAGGAAACTGACGATACCGAATGTTATATGATTCAGGCATTTTCTTTTCTAGCACGTAATCGTCGCGCCGAGTGCTCACTAAGCGAGCAAACTTGGCAGCGCCTATTTTCTTTTATTGAGAGTCGTAGATTTGAATTTGCCAAAGCGAATGGCTTGGAAACGATGCACATTCTCGACGATAGCTCTCACAACGAGAATGTTCCTCAGCTTGAGGGAACGTTGGTCATAACCCATCCAAAGTGGACGATTGATTATTTAAGTAAAGCGAACCAATGGATCGTAGATTTAATCCGTCAAACTGGGTTGCATGTAGAATTTGTGGAGCTAACTGACGCTAGTAATCCTCAACTTGTAAAAGAACAAGCCGACTTGCTCTTTGTCGAAGATGTCATTGAGCCACCTTTAACCTATGGAATTTATGAGTGGCTATTAACAGGTACAGGTATTCGATTTGCTCTTCACTCTGATGAATTTGAACAGCATGTTAATCACGTACACGATGCAGTCTCAGATCCCACGCCTGAAAAACGTTTGGAGGGAATACTCTCGGAGCTCAGAGCTGATACAACAATCTTACCATTGTTCTGGGGGCAAGAAAAAATCACCAGAGCGAAAGGTGTAAGCGGTGTTCAACTCCGTAAATCTGGGTACAGTGATTTCTACAAACTAAGAGTCAGAGCCGGACAAGACTAATCTGTTAGAAGCTTCTGTTTGCTAATTACTTTGGTAATCTACGATGTGAGTTTTCAAAATAACGCTTAATCGTACTAAGCGAGCACAAAATTGAACTCACCGACCACACTACCATCAATGTTGACAGGCTCAAACTGCAAATAATCACGGGCTTTTCCGCCCCACCACTCGTTACCAGTTCGCCCTTTCAAATAAAGCTGAGTCGTTAACAGCTCTTTCTCTCCACGCCACAATTTTACGTGGATGTGGGGAGGTCGAGAGCTATATGGAACCGGAAATAACGTTTGAAAAAGGTAATTCCCATCTTCGCCAGTTAAAACTGCACCAAAGCCTGCAAAGTGAGGATCAAACTTATTATTGTTAGGTTGATTCGGGTGATCATAGATGCCTTGTCCATCACATTGCCATATTTCTATTTTCATTTCAGACAATGGGTTTCCTGCTGTATCCATTACCTTACCCTGAAGAAAAATGGGCTCACCAATAAGACCTTTCGACTGCAAAATCAAATTTTGACGAAGTGGCACTGGAACCACGGGATAAAATGGCCCTTCCGTTTGAGGCGGTGTCGGCTTCATTGGGCTAGCGGATTTTAGCGAAGGCGCAAATATTAGCGACCATAAAGCTAAGAAGTGTCGACGTTCCATATCATCACCAGTGATTGTTTACCTTACTTAAGTTTGGTGATTCTTGATGATTTTTCCAGCGTAGCAGTACACTACAACAAACATGCCTCTGTTCAGGACAACGCTGAACAGAGGCATTTACAAATTAGCTACTAATAATTAAACGGCTTCAAAGGCTAGTGCTTTCTTCTCTACCTGACGGAAGATAAGAGTGAGCAAACCATTTACGGTTAAATAAAATGCGCCTGCAATACCAAATACCGTCAACGTATCGTAAGTTTGTGCGTTAATGCGCTGCGCGTAACCCATCAGATCCATGATCGTAATCGTGCTTGCTAGTGACGTCCCTTTGAAGACTAAAATCACTTCGTTCGAATAAGCCGGAACGGCACGACGAATAGCGTATGGCAGCAGCACTTTTAGCGTTGCGGTTTTGTTCATCCCTAGAGCACGACACGCTTGCCATTGACCAGAAGGAATCGCGTTAAACGCTCCTTTGAACAACTGAGTGCTGTATGCAGCGGTATTCAGTGCTAACGCTAACATCGCACAGAACCAAGGTTGGCTTAACCATGTCCAAAAAACACTTTCTCTCACTACATCAAACTGACCCGGACCGTAGTAAACCAAGAAGATCTGTACCAACAAAGGCGTACCAGTAAACAAGGTGATGATGCCACGGCTTACCCAATGCAAACCCGGAGTACGTAGGATCAGAGTCAGCGTCATCATCAGAGCTAGGATACAGCCCACAACCAAGGAAGCGGCGGTTAATTGAAGGCTAGTACCTAAGCCATCCAGCATTTGCCAAACGTGTTGTTCGTTCATGCGGTAGCCTCCTGTCCCATACTCATGCCTTGAATTGAGAACTTCTTATCAATCAGTTTTACGGCACGTTGCGTAATCAAAGTAATGCCTAAGTAAATCGCCGCAGCAGTTGCGTACCATGTAAAGGCTTCATGAGTTGCTGCCGACGTTAGCTGCGCTTGTTTCAACAAATCTGTTACGCCGATCAGTGATACAAGTGCGGTATCTTTCAACAGAACCAACCATTGGTTAGTTAAGCCTGGTAGTGCGTGTCTTACTGCCTGTGGCAAAACAATGCGAACGAAAGCGTGTGCTTGACTGATGCCGAGTGCACTTGCTGCTTCTCTTTGCCCTCTTCCAACGGCTTTCAATGCGCCTCGTAGAGTTTGAGAAGCATAAGAAGCGAAGATCAACGACAACGCCACTACACCAGACAAGAACGGGCTAACTTCAATAAAGTCGCCGGTGATTAAAAACAGAACCTGCGTCGAACCAAAATAGATAAACAACACGACAAGGATTTCTGGCAAGCCACGTACAATCGTCACAAATGCCGTCATTGGCCATTTAACGAAAACGCGGCGAGACATTTCACCACTGGCGAATACCACTGCCAGAATCAAACCGACTAAAAGGCTTGTGAAGGCTAGCTGGACAGTCATCCAACTAGCTTGAACAAGCGATAAAGAGTAACCCGTTAGTGCCATATTACTTACCGAAGTACTTGTTGTAGATTACGTCGTATTCGCCGTTCGCTTTCACTGTTTTCAGTGCCGTGTTCAGCTTGTTCACTAACTCGTCGTTACCCTTATTTACCGCGATACCGAAACCGTTACCGAAGTATTTAGGGTTAGTGACGTGTTCACCCACGTACGCTAGGTTGTCTTCTTTCTTGAACCATTCCGCTACGACAGCTGTGTCACCGAATACAGAATCAATACGGCCATTTTTCATATCGATGAACGCGTCTTGGTAGCTTGAGTAAGGAACCGCGGTTACGCCCGGCATTTGCTCAATCAGGTAGCTTTGGTGTGTTGAACCGTTTTGAACACCAACACGCTTACCTTCTAAACCTTTTTGGTCAGCCACTTTATCATTAATAGATACAAATGCAGCTGAGTTATCGTAGTAAGGTGCAGAGAAATTAACTTGCTCTAAACGCGCTTCGGTAATGTCCATTGCAGAAATAGCAGCATCGTAACGCTTGAATTTTAATGCAGGGATCAGGCTGTCAAAAGATTGGTTATGGAAGGTACATTTGGCTTCCATTTCTTTACATAGTGCGTTCGCCAGATCCACGTCAAAACCTTGAATTTGGTTGTTTTCATCCATGTACTCGAATGGGGCGTAAGTCGCTTCCATCGCGAATTTAATCTCTTCTTGTGCTGCTGCGTTTGCTGCCATGGTTGCAGAAGAAAGGCCGATTAGTGAAGCTAGTAGAATCTTTTTCATTGCAATACTCCGTGTGTACTTAGTGGGCTGACACTCGCAATGACAGCCGAGCTTATCTGTTAAATAGACTGAACTTTAAAAACGTAGTTTAGTGATTTAGGTAATCAGCAAACTGAGTGGTTTGCGGGTTAACAAACGCGTCATGCGTGCCATGCTCCACAATATGTCCTCTCTCGAGGTACAAAACGTGACTAGCAATCTTTTTAGCAAAATCGACTTCGTGAGTAACAACGACTTGAGTAATGCCGGTTTCGCTTAAATCATTAATGATTTTGACCACTTGGTTCGTGATCTCAGGGTCAAGCGCTGCGGTAGGCTCATCAAAAAGCAAGACTTCTGGTTTCATCATCAGTGCTCGAGCAATCGCCACACGTTGCTGTTGACCACCAGAAAGTTGCATCGGCCATGCATCTGCTTTGTCTGCCAAATGCAGCGTTGCGAGAATTTGCATTGCCTGCTTCTTCGCTTCTTCTTTATCCATGCCAGAGACTTTTACCGGAGCCTCAATCAGGTTCTCCATCACTGTCATGTGTGGCCATAGGTTGTACTGTTGGAACACCATACCCACTTTACGACGAAGCGCTAAACCTTGCTTCTCTTTGATTTCAGTTGAAAAGTCGAATGCGTCATCAGCGATGTTTAACTGGCCGTTATCCGCCCCTTCAAGAAGGTTAAGAACACGCAGTAGAGAGCTCTTACCTGCGCCACTTGGACCAAGTAACACCAGTGTTTCCCCGCTTTCACACTTAAAGCTGACATCGTGAAGCACTTGTGTCTCACCGTAGGATTTATTGATTCCGCTTACCTGAATAGTCATGCTGACATACCGCATTAATTGTCACTTGGTATTTATATTACTCAACTGGACTTTTTATGCAATAAAAATGTATAAAAATTTAATTTGTTAATTTTTTGTATGATCTGCAACCACCAAGACAGAGTATCTGACTGGTTTGAAGAGTTAGTTTTAACTGAATTTGTTGAAGAAAAATCCAACAACATGGTGACGACCGAAACAAGGTTAAAATGGTGGTTATTTTTGTGCTGACGTGTAGAGGAAGTTTTGAGTCTATGAGGATGATCTATTCCAAGTACACCCGCTCATTTTTGCACAGCATCCCCTGTTAGTTTTCCTGTAAAGTCCTCTATGGCAGGGTCCTGATTACGACTTCGCGAATGGACTATAATTTCTTTTTGTATCTGACTCTTAATTTGAGTCATCTAAGTATTAATGGGATAACTCCATGTTGAAGTCGCATTGTTTTTCTCTCGTTACACTCATTTCTTTGAGCTTGCTTTCTGTGCCCAACGTTTGGAGTAGAACAGCAATCGTGTTACCTGGGTTGCATGAACAGGGTATTGATCTTCAAGATAAGCCTATCTCTGCTGCCGCTGCACTTGAATGGGAGTTGGATAATGCCGATATCGTGTTTGGAGCTTACGAAAATAAGAGTGATAACGAGCGTGTAAAAGCGCTTGGTTACATGTACAACCAAAAGCTGGAACTTAACTCAGGTTGGCTGGAAAACGATATACGTAACCAAGCAGAACTGAATGGAGTTGACTACGAAGATTTCTTTCTCCACTTTTCTGAAGACACTATCATCGCAGAGGTTGACTCAAGCCATGGCGAGAATACTCTACTCAATCGAAAACCGATGATTGTTGGTTATACGGCTAGTGCTGACCACGCCGGTTTTTGGCTATATCAACCACCGCCATGGGATGCTGATGTATTCGGTCAGGCGAATAATGGTGGTGCCCTCTATGTTTATCACTCAGAGAAGTTCGACCGCTTAACCCTTACTTTCTCCCAGTTTGCTCAAGGCGGCAGCATCACTATTGAATACCCTTCTGCCATCGATTCGTTTGGTCTGGTAACAGAATGGAAAAGCTTCGCAATTAAAAAAGACAAGACTGAGAACATGACTAAAAACCAAACGGTAAACTGGTCTGTTCCTTCGGATTGGGTTCGCGCTACGACACACGATGGTAGCGGACAAACCTATGGTGGCGGTCAGTATTTTGGGTCCACTTTTTTACGCGACGGCGGCCGCCTTTACGTTGCGAAAATTACTTGGCATGACGACAACAAAGAAAACCGCCCACGCCTCGAAAACATTCAACTCAAAGATAGCTTCCCTGTCGTCAATGTCTCAGGAGCACCAACGGAGACACCTGAAGGTCAAACCATTCAGCGCTGGCGACAAATTCGAGGTTTTGACGAATCAGCTGATCGAAACCAAGATAATTATCTTTCTTGGCAAGAGTTCAAGAGCCGCTCAAATAAGAATGCAACGGCACGATTTCGTTGGGAGTCACGCGTTATTCCATTTGGTCGCATGTGGAATCAAACCTCTTCTTGGGCATTAACCAATCTCGGCAATCCCGTTTTTACCAATACAATGCGTCACTATTACCAAGCTGAATGGGCGAAACAAGGTTTAAATGGTGCGTACAACGACGACACGAATAAGTTACTCGGTGCAAGTCAGTTCTACATATATTCCGGAGGCACAGTGGATGAACTTGGTTTGGTGGCGGGAAGCCAAGCCGCTGACGATGCTTACAAAGCGCAATTCTCGGCGTTCTTGAATAAACTGGCAACGCTGGATGAAGATGCGTTAATTGGCCTCAACATAGGTACGGCAAACTTATTCGGTCGTAATGGGCAAAACCACTTGGTTAACGCTGGCTCCTTGTACTTGCGCGAGCACTACCTTTTCCCTGCTACCGGCTTTAGTGGCTATGCTGGCTTGGCTAAATTTTGGGATAACTCTGCACTCGCCAAAGCGGGCCAGAAAGTGATTTATCAAGCGACCACGCGTTATGGTCGCGTTCAATACTTTGGTAACACAGAAAACAATTGGAAACAGGACCAATACTCTGCACTAGCGGTGTTCTACTTAAACTATCACCCTGAGCGCAGTTACTTTAATCAGTGGAACAATGGCTACTTATATGGAAGTAATAACACAACAAGTGACAACTTCTGGAAGGCAGGCGTACCAAAGAATATTGCTTATCAACCTAGCACCTTGCTTGCCGTTGATTTGGGAGAGCCTGCCAATCAAATACCAGAGGGGTATCAGGCGACTCCGGTAATGATGTCCACCAGCACGCCCTATCCTGCCGATTACACTGTCATTGGAGATGCTTCTATGAGCAAAGTGGCTCATCCTGACTTGCCTAATGGCGCTATCGATTTGTTACCAACCCATACGTACTTTGCGTATCGCTCAGAAGATACGGTAGTGATGCATGGCCCTACAGAGATGGTGTTAGCTCGCGAATTTACTAAAGGCCGAGTGCTGTATCGGACTGATTTCTTTGGCAAGAATATCGATTATTTCTCCTCACCGAAGATAACTATCGCACTTACAGAACCTATGCGACCTGTAGATCAAGACGGTAACATCGGCGACTATGTTTCTCACATTGAGATCGGCGGCTACGAAGGGATGTTCTTGCTGTATTAACTCCCTATCAACCACTCTCACTAAACGCTTCATAAATCGCCGTTTTTATGCTTAACGTCACTGAAAAAACCTTGTTCACTGAATCTTTGTAAACCGATGTATATACTGAAGTAAATGACAACGACAAGGAAATTCAGTCACATGAAGACGACACCTTCAATGCTCTCTGTTCTGCTGCTATCAGCATTATCAACTCATGCAAATGCGGATGAATGTGGAAAAATAACCATCGCGGATATGAATTGGAATTCGGCCAGCTTAATGGCGCACATCGACCAATTTGTCTTAAATGAAGGCTACCAGTGCGATGCGGAATTGATCCCTGGTGATAGCGTTCCTACAGGCACCTCTATGATTGAAAAGGGGCAGCCTGACGTTGCGCCAGAGTTATGGACAAACGGTATTAAAGAAGCACTTGATAAAGGGATTGCGGATAAACGCTTGCGTATCGCTGGTGAATCGCTTGTCAATGGCGGTGAAGAAGGGTTTTGGGTTCCCGCCTATCTGGTAAAACAGTATCCAGAGCTCGCGACGATAGAAGGCGTCATCAAGCACGCCAAGCTGTTTGAACACCCTGAGGATGATGACAAGTTCGCCTTTTATAGCTGCCCTGCTGGTTGGACATGCCAAATCACCTCCGGTCACTTGTTTAATGCATTAGGGTTAAGTGAGCACGGCTTTGAGATGGTTGACCCAGGCTCTGGCGCTGCACTAGCTGGTACCATCGCCAAAGCCTATGATCGCAAAATGCCTTGGTTTGGTTACTACTGGTCACCAACACCCGTATTGGGCAAGTATGATATGGTCAAAGTGGATTTTGGTAGTGGAACGGATCTGGAAGAGTATCGCAACTGTACCACCCAGCCTGATTGTACTTCTCCCAAAGTAACAATGTACCCACCTTCTCCAGTTCGCACAGTAACAACTGAGGCGTTTGCGAGCAAAGAACCCCAAGCATTCGCGTACTTGCAGAAACGCGGATTTACCAACGAGCAAATGAGTGAAATGCTGGCCTGGATGGAAGATAACTACGCAGATGGTGAAGAAGCGATGTTTTACTTCTTTAATACCTACCCTGACTTATGGAAAGGTTGGGTATCTGAAGACGTAGCGATGAAGATCGAAAAAGCGCTTTGATGATTAATACTTAGAGTGCCACAAATCATTTAACCTCCCATACCGTTTGAATAAACGGCATGGGAGACTAATCGACGATTCGTTAATACATGGTGTGGCCATTCAATGTTTCTTTAGGAATCTCTTGCAGAGCGTCCCAATGTTCGACGATTTTCCCATTATGATCAAAACGAAAGAAATCCATCGTCACGTATTCAATATCATTAGGCCATGTTTGGTGAGTGTGTAGTGCCACCAGATTCCCTTCAGCAATAGCTCGCACAAACGTAATGTCTTTATTGGAATACTCATTTTGCATCCGCTCAAAATACTCGATAAAAGCCTCGGGGCCATTTCCAACTAATGGATTGTGCTGAATGTACTCATCGCCAACGTAGTCTTCAACCGCTTTTCTTGGATTACCTCGATAGGCGGTTTCGTAAAACGCAATGGCATTTCTTTTGTTCTCTTGCAGGTCCATTTTTCTTCCCTATGTCGCTCTACTTGGTATTTAACGATAATCATAGCCTAAGAAGTGACCGAACATCGCGCACAAAAAAGGCCGCTAAACCGCAGCCTTCATCACTTGAAACTTGGAATCACTGTCCCTTCAAAGCTTAAACCACACCACCAGCGCCCTGCATGGAACGCTCACTGTTCTCCACTAGCAACGCGGTTGCGGTTTGTTTCAGTGTTTCCCACTCTTGGTCTTCGACAAAAATACCATTTTGCCAAGAGGCTTGTTGCGTGTTGCTTAACTCATCGCCTTCAATGTGAATGGTGTATCCCTGTGCGCTTTTCTCGATATCGAAATCGTTCACAGAGAGTTCGATAACCATACTATGCAAATCCGTATCATGCCCATCAAACTGATCCGAGAAAAAGACTTCTGGCGCGATTCGTCCACGATTTAACACATAAAGCGTTCGTTTGGGACTAGAGCCATTGACCCATTGTGCACGGCACGCGATGCCTTTTGCAGAGAGCTTCAACAACTCACTAAAACCTAGCCAACGGTTATGACACTGTTTCAACGTGATAGTAATCGACTTACTGTTGATCATTTTCTCAAGTGCGAAATCCAACACG
Source organism: Vibrio sp. JZG10 (assembly GCF_054064075.1). Classification (NCBI taxonomy): domain Bacteria; kingdom Pseudomonadati; phylum Pseudomonadota; class Gammaproteobacteria; order Vibrionales; family Vibrionaceae; genus Vibrio; species Vibrio sp. JZG10. Next base: position 65,455 of record NZ_JBSUGE010000002.1, on the reverse strand, counting down.
GCGGGTAAGTGGCACGCCACACTGCCATTGTGCAAATCCATTTCGATACTCGCTGACGTGTTGTTGGTCACCGATACGGCGCAGTCCGAATCTAACCCAAGAAACAGGCTGGCGTTATTAAAGTGACGCACCCCGTGCAAGCCAACCATTTGCAAGTCCGCCACCATGTTCGCAATGACATCCGCCTCACCACAGTGACGGCGCATGCCAAGAAATGCCTTATTAACCGCGGCCACCAATTCGTTGTGAGAGACGATCATAATGCAAATCCTCCGTTGATTTTTTGATTGTCACTTTGCGCAATTTCGTCACGCGGCGGCATGCTAGGGAAAATCCATGTGTCTGCCAGTTTAGGGTCGTGAATTTCATCTAACAGCGGCGCACCTTGGAAGAAAGTTACTCGAACCCAACGATCCGAGCGCGGATCAAACTTAGTCGCACCAAAGATCGCCAACTTACAGCGCAATAAGTGCATTGGCAGTGCATCTTGGCGCAGCACGTTCATTTGAATATCACCCATTGCTCGGTTACCTAACGTCCATACACGACGTGTGATCGAACGATAAGTCGGGTTCTGCAACAAAAACTCCGCTACGGACATTTCTTCATCACAACCAAGCAAGGCGTGGTACAAGCGATTCACTTGTCTGCCGATATCAAGCGGCAGCTCTTTTTCTTCTCCTGCCTCTTCCCCACGAACACCAAGCCTTGGCTCTTCTTTGTCTTGTGAGCGATACCAGAACCAGTAGTTGTTCTCGGCTAGTGAGTAATCCGCATTAATCGCCCAGCGGTATTTGCTTTGCAGCACCTCAAGTAAGTCATGGATCTTTTTCCCGCCCGGAATCGATAACGTTTCATCCGTATTCATTTGGCTGGCAAATTCGTCCACCAAAGATGGGTAGAGTTCGATCAAGCAAGAAGTGAGGATTTCTTGGGCTTCCACACTCATTGTTTTCTTATGCTCGACCAAACTCGCCCAGTTCGGATGTGATGCCATTAACGTTGTTAGCTCCGATAGCAGTTGTTTGATGTCTGCTATCGCTTGATAATTGAGCCTGTCTTGATGTTCATTGATGGTGATGACTTGCTCTAAATGACGCTGTGCTTTTTGAAGCAATCCTTGCAAAGGAGCATGGAACGACGCTTCACACGGCATGGCAAATACTCGCGCTACCGCACGTTCGCGAGAGGTCATCCATTGGTCAACAATACACGGGTGATTAATCAAGTATGGAGCCATGCCTAAGCCAGTCGCATTGCCGACACCAAGGTAGCGCTGCAAGCCACGATGCAAAGCCACCGCGTTGTCGCGACCTTGCTGAAGTGCTAGGTAGTGCACCCAATCCAAGCTGAATTCACGCAACATATATACTGCACACATTTGCGCACTAAAAGACTGGCTGAAATCTGGGTTATTCTCTAACAGTTTGAAATCGGCGATACCAAACTTTCCGTTACCATAAACAGCTGTGGTACGCAGGATATAACCCACTTCCGCCAGCTCTTTTGGCTCGGGCTGCTTGCCTTGAGAAAGAGCGCTAACAATGTGTTCAAACACGCGCACGCTTTTGTTTGCGCGAGCCAGAACAAGTACGTTGTTTGGATTACGTCCCGCTTCTTGCAGCGGTACATTTGCTCGCAATCTTTCTAACAAAGTAACATCAACATCGCCTTGAACCAGTGCGAATGTGACGTCCCACTTTTCAGCAATGACGCGGTCATTACGCTCGTCATCAGCAATTTCATCACAGAACACCACCAAATGATAAACGTGCTCTAGCGTGGTCAATTTGTAAATAACGTGACCATAACCACGCGGACAAAGTTGCCACTCATGCTTGGTTACTTGCCAATTTTGGCTTGCCATATTACGAATCAGACTACGAACAAAGCTGATTCGGTTTTGGTGCATTGCGCCAAGCCTTTCGGCTGCCATGACAATCGCTGCGTCGCGCATAGTTGCTTCCGTATAAGTAGAACGATGTGCATCCATTTTGCTCACCACCTATTTGTTATTGTAAGAATACTAGGGTTTGTGCGGATGCAGGAGGAAAACACCCGCACAAGCTCCACGTTGTTTGAATTAGATAATTGTTATAGCCCTTGCTCTTTCGCCATTTTGATTGCGATTTGCGGTGCATTCCAAAGTGACGGCAACAGAATCAGCGAAACCGGAACCGCGGTAATCACAATGAAAGATTGCAGTGCAGAGATGCCGCCAGAGCCAAGCGAAATCAGGATCAGAGCTGTCACACCCATCATTACGCCCCAGAAGGTACGGATGATCGCATTCGGCTCCGTTTCACCACTGATCACGACACTGATTGTGTAGGTCATTGAGTCGCCCGTCGTGACGATGAAGATCGTGGTTAAAATCAGAAATAGAATTGAAGTCAGCATTGGCATTGGTAGTTGCTGAGTCACCGCAAGCAAAGCACCTGGCAAGTTAAAGCCTTCAAACGCCGCACTCACACTACCCGGTTCAGCAATTTCAAACGCTAGGCCAGAGCCGCCTACAATCGTGAACCAAAAACAGGTGGTGAGCGGAGCCACAATGCTGATGGTGGAAATAACTTGGCGGATAGTGCGACCTCGGGAAATACGCGCAATAAAGATCGCCATCATCGGACCGTAACCAAGGAACCAGCCCCAGAAAAATACTGTCCACCAGCTTAGCCAACCTTCGTCACCGCGATAGGTCGCCATTGGGATAAAGTTATCCAGCATGCTCCCTACACCTTGAATGTATCCGTTAAAGATAAAATTCGTAGGGCCAAAAAACAGGATGTAAACCATCAATGCCATTGCCAGAATCACGTTGTAACGACTAAGCAGTTGCATGCCTCGACTCAATCCACTGAGCGCTGACAAGGTGTAAAGCGCAATCGCAAACAAAATGATAATAAGCTGAGTGGTAAAGCCATCAGGAATATCAAACAATGCATTTAACGCGTAGCTAACCTGCAAGCCCAGAAACCCAATTGGACCAATGGTGCCCGCGGCTACCGCGATAATGCAGCATGCGTCAATCAATGCACCAAGCTGGCCTTTAAGCGCTCGTTCGCCCAACACTGGATAAAGCAAAATACGGGGTTTTAGTGGCAAACCTTTGTCGTAATGCAGGTGCATCACCACGATGGAAGTTAAGCTACCTACAATCGCCCAAGCCAGAAAGCCCCAGTGCATAAAGGATTGCGACAACGCATTCACCGCACCTTGCTGCGGGTTATCTTGCGCGCCGTATAAAGGGGGTGGGCTAACATAGTGTGCTATAGGCTCAGCCGCGGCCCAGAAAACACCGCCACCAGCCAATAAGGTACAGAAAATAATCGCCATCCAGCGGAAAGAATCCATTTCTGGTTTAGCAATCCCGCCCAACATCACCTTGCCTGTTCGCCCTGCAGCCAAGCCAAGACCAATAAGAAAAGTGAGAAGCAGCAGTAACTGCCAGTAAGGACCAAACACCTGCACAGCCCAGCCAAAGCCGGCGTTAACGATCGTAGATAATAGCTCGCCGTCATAAAGTGCAATAGCAACGAACAACGCGATAAAACCACCGCTATACCAAAAAGCCGGGTTATTCAGTCCCAATTTGTCCGTCGTGTTTTCTGTTGTTGATGTGTTGTGTGTTGCTTTTGACTTGCCCGATGACACGCTCATCGTGGAAGCTTTCATGCTATTGGTTAAATCAGACATACTCTGACTCCAGAGGTTCTTTGCAGCTGCCAAAGACTGGCTACAAAATGTGAGTTTTACGCCTGCCGTATTGTTGTTATGTTGGCAGGCGGTTCCTAATTTTGGGAATGCTATGAAATAGGCTCTAATCCTTCTTTAAGGAAGTTGAACCAGTTTTCACCCAATATTTTTCCTGCCTCAGATTCACTGAATCCGTGACGCATCAATCCGTTGTAGATGTTCTCCATCCCTGCACTGCCGCAGAACCATGGCAGCGCATCTGGCCATCCCGAGTTACTTGCCGAACCTTCGCCGTAATCCATCGCTTTTGACCAACGACCGTTGCGCATCCACTCCAACACTTGTTGCGGCTGATTTAGGCACAAATCGCTACCGATACCTAAATGGTCAACGCCAAACATGTCTGCGGTTTTCGCAACCATCTGGCAGAAATCATCCAGCGTGCACTGGCTGCCATTTGGCAAATGGAATGGATATAAACTGAATCCAATTAAACCACCGCGCTCCGTCAGCGCTTTGATCACGGTGTTGGACTTGTTACGCAGTGCGTCATGCGCAAATGTCGGGTTAGCATGGCTGATACAAATTGGACGCGAAGAAAGATCAATAGCTTCCAACGTTGAGCGCTCTGCGCTGTGGGACATATCAATGATCATCCCGACTCGGTTCATCTCTTCAATCGCTTGCTTACCAAAGCGAGTTACGCCAGAGTCGGTTTGTTCGTAACAACCTGTCGCTAGTAAGCTTTGGTTGTTGTAGGTCAGTTGCATGATCAGCAGACCTTGGCGGCGCATCACTTCAATCAGGCCAATTTCATCATCAATCGGTGAGCAATTCTGCGCGCCGAAGAAGATGCCGACTTTGCCTTCTGCTTTGGCTTTTTCTACATCTGCCATTGAATAAATAGGCATGATGAGGTCCGCATTTTGCTCGAAGCGCAAGTTCCACTCAGCAAAACGCGTTAAGGTTTCGCGCGCAGTTTCGTGGTAGACGATGGTGGCATGAACGGCAGTAATGCCACTCGCCTTAAGCGTTTGGAAATACTCTCGATCCCAATTGCAGTACTGCAATCCGTCAATCACAATCCGTTGTTGGTACATAACCACTCCTTAAACAATTTCTTAGCCTTTTCGTGCGGGCAACTGACACCATCAGTTACCCTGCCGATCTTAATAAGGACGCTGATAAGCGGTTTTCACTACGGTGTAGAACTCTTTGGCGTACTGACCTTGCTCACGAGGACCAAAGCTAGATTCTTTACGGCCACCAAATGGGACGTGATAATCTGTACCCGCAGTTGGCAAGTTAACCATGACGCAGCCCGTTTGGACTTGCTGTTTGAAGATCGCGCTATTGCGCAGGCTTTGCGTGATAATGCCGCCTGTCAGGCCAAAGCGCGTATCGTTCGCGACCGCAATCGCCTCATCCAGATCAGAAACGCGAATCACGCTCGCCATTGGTGCAAAGACTTCTTCTTGGTTCACTTCCCAGCTGTTTTGTGTGTTCAAGAACAGGGTTGGTGACATATAGTAACCGTCATGCTCTAGGCTCAGACGCTCACCACCGAAAGCCAGCTCCGCGCCTGCTTGGCGTGCGTTTTCAATCCACTCAAAGTTCGCATTCAGCTGGTTACCATCAACAACAGGCCCCATGAATACGCCCTCTTCCAGTGCGTGACCCACTTTAAGTTCGCTCATGCGTTTGATTAGCGCTTCAACATACGCGTCGTGAATTCCGTCCATAACCACAAGACGAGAAGACGCGGTGCACTTTTGACCCGCACCCGAGAATGAGCCTGCGATTGTTGCTTCGACCGCAATTTGAATGTCTGCATCATCTGCCACTACGAGCGCGTTTTTACTGCCCATTTCTAGCTGACAACGCACAAAGTTTGGTGCCGTTGCCGCCGCTACTTTACGGCCTGTGTCCACAGAGCCAGTGAAGCTCACGCCGTTCACGTCTTCCGAATTGATAAGGGTATTACCAACTTGCGAACCGCTACCCAAAACGAGGTTAAACGTGCCAGCAGGTAAACCTTGGCGATGGATAATCTCAGTCAGTGCAACGGCACTTGCTGGAGTTAGGTTGGCAGGCTTCCAGACGACACTGTTGCCAAACGCAAGTGCTGGCGCGATTTTCCAAGCCGCTGTTGCTGTTGGGAAGTTCCAAGGAGAGATAATGGCGATAACGCCGACGGCTTCGCGAGTAACTTCAACGGAGACACCTGGACGGACGGAAGCAGCGTTATCGCCAATTTGACGCAGTACCTCAGCAGCAAAGTATTGGAAGAATTGGCCGGCACGGTAAATCTCACCTCGACCTTCAGCAAATGGCTTGCCTTCTTCACGCGAAAGCAAGGTGCCCAATTCGTCACATCGTGCAATGAGCTCATCACCAATCGCTTGCAGCACTGCTTGTTTACGCTCGATTGGTGTTTTTTCCCAATCTGGCTGCGCTGATTTAGCCGCTTGAATCGCTTGCTCTACTTGCGACACACTCGCTTGTGCGAAATCGCCTATGTTTTCGCTGATATCAGAAGGGTTAATATTGGCGATGGTGTCCATGCCCGATTGCCATTCACCTGCTATGTAGAGGGATTTTTCTGCTTGAACATTGTTAATAAAAGTCATGGTTCTTTCCTTGTTCTTCCGATTTGTGATGGCAAGCCACCCACTCACTGATCTCAATTATTCTTGTTGGATTTATTCTGGTTGGCTTGCCGACGCGTAGACGACAAACTCCACCAACATTTCTTCTCGTGCTAACCCTGCAACCACCATGGCGGCGCGATTTGGGTACGGCGCTTCAAAATATTCCGCGTACACTTGGTTAACGGTTTTTAAGTATTCTCTGTCGGTCACGTAAATCAGGACCTGCAATACAGAGTCCAAAGACTCCCCTGCACACTCCAGGGTGTGAATGAGATTGTTAAAGGTTTGACGTGTTTGTGCTTCGATGCCGCCTTCCACAACCGCGCCTGTGTCATCAATAGGAATTTGAGCCGTATACAGGGTTCCGTTGTTGACTATCGCCCATTCAAGCGGCGCTTTAGAAGCAAATAGACTGGTTTTAACTGGGTGTTTTTTAGTAGGAGTATTCACGTGCCTTTCAACCTTTGTAACAGCTTTGTTTCAATATGGTTAAATGATGCACATTGACAGGCGATAAATCTAACGGTAAATTTTTTACATTTGATAAATAAAACTTATCACCTCATTGAGAATAACGTAAATAAAGGGATTAAGAGGCATTAGGGATGAGTATTAAGCTTCAACAATTAATGCATTTTGTGATGGTAGTCGAGGAAGGTGGGTTTCGAGCCGCTTCACATCGTGCAAATAGATCTCAGGCTGCGCTCTCCACGTCGATAAAAGAGCTAGAGAAAATGCTAGGACAAACGCTGTTTGAACCCGGCAACAAAACCAAATTAACGCCTTTTGGTGAGATTTGTTTGCCCAAGGTGGTTCAGTTTCTCAATATCTACAGTGCGCTGGACAACGATCTCAAAGCTGCCGCGGCCGGACAGCAAGGTAGAGTGCGAATTGCGAGCGTTCCTTCTGTTGCAGCGAAACTCATCCCGAGCGTTTTGGGTGCCTTTTGCGAGCAGTATCCAAATGTAGAAGTAAGCTTGATCGATGATAACGCGGCGGGCGTCGAGGCTCGCTTACTCTCCGGTGAAGTCGACTTGGCGCTCGGTAACCCCTCTCACCTTGATGAGGGCGGCATTGACTTTACACCGCTGTTGTCCGACCCCATTGGCGTGGTGTGTTTAAAAGATAACCCGATTGCCAATCAAACAGAGGGAATCGAGTGGCAAACTTTGCTCGAACAACCTTTTATTCGTAACGGCACCTGTACGCTTCTCGATCCAACCCCAGCCAGAGCACTGAGTGAGCAAGCGCTCTATTCGGTCGAGAATATCACTTCGCTGTTTTCTGTCTTAGAACTTGGGATTGGTGTCACGACCCTACCTAAGCTTGCTTTCCCAACCAATGAAACACGCTTGGTTTGGATCCCACTTATCGATCCACCGCTTGAAAGGCAAATTGGTATCTTTACGTTGACTGACCGCACGATCTCACCTCAAGCAAAAGCGTTTCATGATTTGTGTGTACGTTATCTAAACTATCAAGATGAAGAAACGTAGTTCGAAGGTTTTAGCTAACAGTGGCTCCATTAGATTTTAGAGCCACTGTTATTTGATATTAAGTGACAGATCCGGTCATATGAAATGACGACGCTCTTATTGCACTTATTCTGGCTTGATATTCTGATTCATTCTGAACAAGTTATTTGGATCAAACTTCTTCTTCACTGCTTGTAAACGCGCAAAGGTTGGACCGTAGGCAGACTCTGTACGTTCAGCTTCGTCTTGTGTAAGGAAGTTGATATACGCACCTCCACTGGCATACGGTTTGGTTTTGGCAAAAAAGTCTCTCGCCCACGCGATACAAGCTTGGTCATCTTCTGCGGAGTCCCATCTTCCATGCACATTTAATACATAGTTTGCATCACGGCTAGAATAAGCCATAGACTCAGGCTCAGGTCTAGAGGCAGCGCAGCCAAGAGAGGCGATAAAAATCTCACACTGAGGCGATGGTAACTTACCTGCGTATTCTATCGCTGCATCAATCACACCTTCGCTTAGCGAGTTAAAGTTGTGCGATTTCCAATAGTTACGTGCGCCCGGAGTAAGCAATGGATCAAACGCTTGCTGCCACGCCGCAAATGGCTGTACACCAACGTGCTCACCATGTGCATCACCAAACTCTCTCAACGGTGCAATTAACTTCTCACCTTCAGCCGGGTCACCCGCATAACATATCGCGAGTACAACTACTTCTTTACCGTGAACGCTTTCAGGTAAGAATGGGAGTGGCGGCGCTTTCCGACTCACCATCCAGACACTTAGGTCATCAGGGGCCGACTCAGTGAATTTCGCAAACTGGGTGATAATGGATTTCGCTTGCTCAAATGGAAAGACAATGAGACCACTTAACACCTCTGGACCGACAGGATGTAGCTGGAATTCAAAACGCGTAACGATACCAAAGTTACCGCCGCCCCCACGTAACGCCCAGAACAAATCGGCATTTTCTGTCTCATTCGCGAGCAGTTGACGACCATCTGCAGTTACGACATTTGCAGAGACCAAGTTGTCTATCGTCATACCATATTTTCGGCTCAACCAACCAAAACCACCACCAAGCGTTAACCCCGCAATTCCCGTGGTTGAATTGATGCCGACAGGCGTTGCTAATCCATATTTTTGTGTGGCCTCATCGACATCAGCCAACGTACAGCCAGGTTCAACGAAAGCCCTTCTTTCGCTTTCATCCACTTGAACATGATTCAAAAGCGACAAGTCGATCATCACACCATGATCGCAAACCGCATTGCCCGCAATATTATGCCCGCCACCTCGGACCGAAAGTAGCTGATTGTTATCCCGAGCAAAGTTAACCGCCATCACGACATCATCGGCAGACTTGCAGCGAGCGATAACACCGGGACTGCGATCTATCATGCCATTCCAGATTTGACGAACTTCGTCGTACGTAGGATCTCCGGGCAAAACAACATCACCCTGAAATTGATTTTTGAAGTGTTCAATGGTTGCATTTTCTAGACTATTCATATTAGTTGCCTCTCACGTTTTACATGAGGCTTGCAAAGCACAATGCAACGACAAGCTAATACAAGTCCCTCACAATTAAACGTGACGTTTGAGTAGCTATTTTCAGCAAATAAACAAGGCCCCACAGTAACGATACCGTAGGGTCACAAATTCCCTTACTCTCTTGGGTTCGATAAAGCTGAAACACAGTTATAAAAATCAGATAGTTATAGCAATGATACCGCACCTCAAAGCACCTTCTGTATTCTTTACCCTGCGTGACACTCGCACCTAATTATTAATAAGTTCATTGTAAGTTTAGAATGCAATTTAGTTTCAGATATGAAACTTTGTCTTATAATTAATATTTTTAATAATTAATTATATTACCTTTATTTATCAATTAAATAGGATTATAAAAATATTTCGGACTGCGAATAGTGAATAGCCGTTAGAGGCAGTGATATTGAATTAAATTGAATAGCCTTCTTAGTGTTTTAGAAGACTATTGCACTATTTATCAGTGACATACCGTCACTTAAGGTGGGTTATTTACGACGATTTCGGTTCTTATACACTACGCAAAAGTTACCACGTTTGGTTCGGCATTTTGAGCAACGCTCGCAATCCACTGGCGCTCGATTACCCTCTTTCCAGCGCTTTATTAACTGAGGCTCAGCCAATAAAGGACGTGACACAGCGAAAAATTGGATATCTGTGTCTTCTGCAATTTTCTCAATCGCATCAATCTCACTCAACCCGCCGACAGTAATCACCGGTATGTTAACGTCCTGACTGATCACATGCCCATATTCGTGAAAGTAACCTTCTTCTTGTAGTGTATAACCATCGAACGTTTCACCAACAAGTTCGTTTGCTTTGCCGTGAACATTGCCAGATACGATGATCGCATCAACGCCTACTTCTTCAAGTTTCTTACAGACGACGCGAGTTTCATCGAACGTTAAACCGCCGTCAAAGAACTCTGTTGCCGTCAGTTTAACGAGGATGGGAAATTCGCTCCCAACCAGCTTTCTGGTTTCAGAAAAGATTTCTAAAAGGAAACGCATGCGATTTTCTAAGCTACCACCGTATTCGTCTTCGCGACGATTATAGTACGGGCTTAAAAACTGGTTAATTAAGTAAGTGTGTGCCGCATGAATCTCTACGCCGTCAAAACCAGCGTCTTGAGCACGTTTACTCGCCAATGCGAATGCCTTTACGATGTAATCGATCTCGTCCTTAGTCATCGCTTTGCCTTGCGTATTCGTGCCACGCTCAGGCACGTCACTCGGAGCGAAGATGACACGCTCACCGACGTTGTAGGTGGTTTTGGTTCCGCCGTAAGCAATTTGCATTACGATTTTAGAATCGTGTTGATGTACTAGCTCTGTTAGCTTTTTGTATTCTTCAATAAAAGAGTCGTTGTAGATCCCCATCATCCCAGCGTTGGGTTTCTCTTCTTCCACGATATTAGCATAACCGGTCACAATTAGACCCACTTCACCTTTCGCCAACTCTTCGTAAATATCGTAAAGCTTATCCGTCATGTGGCCATTTTCGGTCGCCATGTTTTCCCACGTTGCGCTGCGCACAAAACGGTTCTTTAGGGTCATGCTGCCAATGCGGGCTTCGGAAAACAAAATGCTCAAAACCAGTCCTCTTAATGTTGTCTTTATGGTTCTATCTTTTCCCAAGTAACCAAGAACAAAAAAGGAACAGCGATACACAACGTATGGCTGTTCCTTCTCTGAACCCGTGAGACCTGCAAACTACAGGCGCACCTTAATGCCTCGGAGACGACAAAACTTTAATCTGGGTTAAGGTTTAGTGAGTTTTTAGATTATGTAAAAGGATGATTCTTAATCGTGTTCATTTCACTGGAGTTAAGATGCTTCCTCACCCACTTTCAGCCGTAAAACTTTTGTATTTCGCTAGCTGGTGATTCAACTCAAACATTCACATTGTTAGTTTGTATGCTGCCATGGGAACTAGCACTCCCCCCCAATGTTTACATTACAAACTATCGATATTGAATTCTCATATGGTAAGTAGAGTTATTGCGCTGTTTATACTTTTTAGCTTAATAGTCGCTATCTCTTGGCATTATTACGCGTCAGCGGAAACGCGCGATCCACTATGTTTTACACACTGGTTGTTTTTGCTTTTAGATATGAGTACGTGATAGTGAAGCTAGAGGAGGAACAGGAAAAACAGTGAAAATAAAGGACAATAGAAAGTTAAATGACCTTACTTCCAGGTAAGGCCATTCATGCATTCAGCAGCAAAAGATATTAGCGCGTAGCAAACACTTAGGTCTGGCTGTTACAGAGCTAGAGGAATCAACTCGACACCAAGCACACCACTGATCCCCATCACCACTAGCAGTGAGACTTTAAACACCGACTTTGACCAAGCGATGTAGTTGCTGTCATCAATGCTGCGAAAGGTCACTTTCGTCCACATAAAGCAAACAACCGCTGCAACCGCTAAGTATTCATACCCGGCTTCACCAAGTAAAAATAACCCCAACGATACTGCTCCAAACGCCACGACATACGCTTTCATGTGTCGATGCGCTTTATGAATGCCTTCTTTAACTGGCAATACGGGAATCCCGGCTTCTCGGTAGTCTTGCATGCGGAACATGGCAATGGCATACGAGTGCGGCATTTGCCAGAGACAGAACATGGTAAAGAGTAAAATCGCTTCCAAGCTAATAAAGTTTGTTACCGCTAAATAACCCACTAATGGCGGGACTGCACCTGAAATACTTCCCACTAAGGTTCCATACACCGAGTTACGTTTGTACCACATCGTGTAAAAGAACACGTAATACACGTAGCCAAGCAAAACGACGACAGCGGATAGTGGGTTCACTCGGATAAATAACAGTGCGGTTCCTACCAGCAATAAAGCAAGTGCATAAACAAACGCAATATCGATATTGATGTTGCCTTTCACTGTTTCACGATTTCGTGTACGTGCCATCTTTTGGTCGATATCACGATCGAAAATATTATTCACCACACAACCTGAAGCGATGACTAACCCCACACCAACTAACGTTGTAACGAACAACATTAGACTGGCTGGTTCTGTTTTTGCGGCGAGGAAGAACCCCGCCGCAACAGAAATCAGGTTGCCGAAAATAATGCCCGGTTTGGTGATAGACAAATAACTTTTCAGCATACCTTGGCCTACAACTTCATGTTGACGTTCATGTTGTAGATGATCCATACCGAGCCAGCGATAAGGATAAGTACAACAATGGCGGTAAACATCAGTGATACAAGGTTCCAACGTCCGTCGGATGTTTTTGCTTCCATGTGCAAGAAGTATTTAAAGTGAACAAATATCTGCACTAATGCACATCCAAATAGAATCGCATAGGTCGTTGTATCTGGTAATGATTTCGTCCAAACAAAGTAGAACGGAATTACCGTCAGAATCAGTGAGGCAATAAAGCCTTTCACGTAATCTGACGCACTGGTTTCTACATGTTGATCCATTACATTACCCCCAGTAAGTAAACGATGGTAAAGACACAAATCCAGACGATATCTAGAAAGTGCCAGAATAGGCTTAAGCAGTTAAACCGCATTGCCATATTGTCGTTCAGACCTTTCGTCGACAGTTGGTGATACGCTACCGCTAACCAAATCAGACCAAAGGTTACGTGCAGGCCGTGCGTACCAACCAACGTAAAGAATGCAGATAGGAATGCACTTGTTTGTGGGCCATAGCCTTCTTCAATCAGGTGATGGAACTCATAGACCTCCATACAGATAAAGCCAAGACCAAGCGCGAACGTTACTAACATCCAACGTTTGAGACCAGCAACGTTGTTGCGCTTCATCGCGATAATGCCAAAACCAAATGTGATACTGCTAAACAGCAGCAGCATGGTTTCGACAAACACGAATGGGAGTTCGAAAATGTCTTTACCTGTTGGGCCCGCAATTGAATTGCTCGACAACACAGCGTATGTCGCGAACAAGGTCGCAAACAGTACGCAGTCACTCATCAGGTAAACCCAGAAACCAAATAGCTTGTTGCCATTCGTGTCATGGTGGTGATCATGGTCGTGATGTGCTGCGATATTAGTTTGCATACGTCACCTCCAGATCATCTTTACTTTCGCTGTCTTTCACTGAGTTTTTCTTCGCTTCTTCAAGCTGAGCTCGACGCTCGGCCTCAATTGCTTTGATCTCTTCAACTTCCACGTAGTAATCCACGTCATCGTTGTAACTGTGCTGAATACACGTCACGATAATACCGACCAAACTTGCTGCCGCTAGCCACCAGATGTACCAAATCATGCCGAAGCCAAATAGGAGCGACCAAGCCGACACGTAGATGCCTGTTGCCGTGTTTTTTGGCATATGAATACGTTCGTATTCCACTTCTTTAGTTGGATCGAACTCGCCACTTTGTTTCTGGTACCAGAAGGCATCCAGCACATCACCTTTTGGCAGGTGTGCAAAGTTGTAGAACGGCGGTGGAGACGATGTTGCCCACTCAAGAGTACGACCACCCCACGGATCACCAGTTAGGTCACGGTTTTGCTCGCGGTCACGGATACTCACGTAAATTTGGATGAACTGAGACAATACGCCCAGCGCAATCACAACCGTACCTGCTGCGGCAATCGATAACAGTGGGAAGTATTCAGGGTTGATGTCTTGGCTTAAACGACGAGTCATACCCATAAAGCCCAGCGCGTAAAGCGGTAGGAACGCCATTAAGAAACCAATAATCCAAAGATAGAACGCACGTTTGCCCCAAGTTTCATTCATGGTGAAACCTGTCGCTTTCGGGAACCAGTAAGTGATCGCAGCGAAACATCCAAACACCACACCACCGATGATAACGTTGTGGAAGTGAGCAATCAGGAATACTGAGTTATGCAGAACGAAATCTGCGCCCGGAACAGCCATGAGTACGCCTGTCATACCACCAACAGTAAAGGTGATCAGGAAGCCCACCGTCCACATCATTGGCGTCGTAAAGCGGATGCGGCCTTTGTACATGGTGAATAGCCAGTTGAAGATCTTCACCCCTGTTGGGATAGAAATAATCATCGTGGCAATACCGAAGAAGGCATTTACGTTCGCGCCAGATCCCATCGTAAAGAAGTGGTGTAGCCAAACGACAAACGCAAGAATCGTGATAACTACGGTAGCCCAAACTAGCGATGTGTAACCGAACAACTTTTTACGTGAGAAGGTTGCGGTGACCTCTGAGAACACACCAAAAATTGGCAAGATCAAAATGTACACTTCTGGGTGGCCCCAAGCCCAAATCAGGTTGACGTACATCATTACATTGCCGCCAAGATCATTGGTAAAGAAATGCATACCTAGGTATCTATCCAGCGTTAGCAGAGCGATGGTGACGGTCAGGATTGGGAATGAAATGATGATCAAAATGTTTGCACACAGAGACGCCCAAGTGAAAACTGGCATCTTCATCATTGGCATAGACGGTGTACGCATACGCAAAATGGTCGCGAAGAAGTTCACGCCTGTTAACGTCGTACCGACACCTGATATCTGCAGCGCCCAAATCCAATAGTCGACCCCGACTCCTGGGCTAGCCTCAATACCTGAAAGCGGCGGATACGCCAACCAACCGGTGCGACCAAATTCACCTAAGCCGAGAGACATGTTTGTTAGGATGACACCAACAACAAACAGCCAGAAGCTCAAGTTATTCAGATACGGGAAAGCTACGTCACGCGCACCAATCTGTAATGGCACGATGATGTTCATCAGACCAATAACCAATGGCATCGCTACGAAGAAGATCATGATCACGCCATGGGCAGTAAAAATTTGATCGTAGTGATGCGGTGGTAAGTAACCTGCTTCACCCGCAGAAGAAAGGAGTTGCTGACTACGCATCATGACTGCGTCAGCAAAACCACGAACAAGCATCACCATCGCTACTGCGATGTACATGAAGCCAAGTTTTTTATGGTCTACTGAAGTAAACCATTCATTCCACAAATATTGCCACTTTCCGGCTTTAGTTACCGCGTAAACTACGGCTAAACCAACCAGCGCCACAACCGCTAAGGTGATGACGATAATAGGTTCGTGGAATGGAACTGAATCAAGAGTTAATCTTCCAAACATTACGATTATCCTTGGTTTTCAGGCAAACAGTTCATTGAACCAGGATGCTGAGTCACAACGTCGGTGAACAAGAACGGAGGAACGCTAGAGAACAAAGTGACTGGCTCTGCGATACTTGGCGCTGCCAGTGAGCTGTATTGCTCCCAATCTTCAATACGATCAGGGCTCGCCTTCACTTTCTGCACCCAATTTAGGAACGCAGCACGATCAGACATTGCTGAAGCGGTGAACTTCATTTGCGAAAAGCCTTCGCCGCTGTAGTTCGATGCAAAACCCTTGTAGTCACCTTCATGGTTCGCTATCAGGTTAAGCTTGGTTACCATGCCTGGCATCGCGTAGATCTGTGTACCTAAGCGAGGGATGAAAAACGCGTTCATGATGTTGTCCGAAGTCAGTTTGAACTGCACTGGCACATCTTTCGGGAACGCCACATAGTTCACCGTCGCAATGTTTTCTTCTGGATAGATGAACAACCATTTCCAATCGAGTGACACCACTTCGATGGTCATTGGCTTAACATCACTTTCCAATGGTTTGGAGGGCTCTAGTTCATGAGTCGAACGCCATGTGATCGTCGCAAGAATCGCAATGATGATGATTGGAATTGTCCATACCACCACTTCGATTTTGGTCGAGTGTGACCACTCGGGTGCGTACTCTTCTTCAGTGTTAGAGGCGCGGTATCGGTAAGCAAAGTAAATCGTCATTAGAATCACAGGGATTACAACGATCAACATCAGCAAAAGAGCAGTAATAATTAGCTCTTTTTCCTGCACACCAATGGCACCTTTGGGGTCAAGTAAAGCTGAATTACATCCTGAGAGCATAAGTATGACGGACGCCAAACTTCCCCTCGACAAGATGCGTTTATATCTTGAGGCTTCCATTAACTTTCTCGATGGTTGTCTGGTTTCAAAACAAATGCCAATCACAGTAAATAAGAGCTCAGAAACAGCGCAGGGGAAATGTTTGATAAAAAGGCAAAAATTTTGATAAGTAGTTATTCTACTTACAAATTTTTCAGCGCCGTTATCAAGCATCTTAACCAGCTAGAATGAACAATTACTTGCTACGATTGGTATCAAGCTAAGAACCAGTTGTTATAGTCATTAGAATGTTTATGTGTTGAGCATGAGTAACGTCGGGATCAGAGCGAAACAAAACGGAATTGAGTGGAGATCAAAACCACACTATTAGTGTGAGTTTATTGTTACACTTTGAAACACAATGTTACATTTGGCGCATTATGAGGAGTAAAAAGTTAAAGCTCATTAGCCACAACTGGAAACTAACCTTCCATTAATGAAACTCACACTCTTTAAATAGGAGATTAACCTCAACACGAATTTCACGTGCTTCACGGTTAATGTCTTTTGAAACAGACAGTTGCAAATTCATTTTGATGAGACTGACTATCAACTGCATTTACATAGATAGCTTGATTACGAAGGGGAAATTAAAAGCGGCAAATTGTGATCAATATCAAATTAATGATTTCACTTAGTATTTGAGTGGTATTTACTTCTCATTATTTACTTTTGGCAAACCATTCGCAGGGCGAATCCAAATATGAGTAATAAACACTTACGTTACCCAGAACTGGCTCTCGGAAAAATAGGAAATGCTGAAAGGGAAAGAAGCTTGTCATTCCGGTCTGTGGGACCTAACCCTAGAGCTTTACATACGAATGCCTCCATCCACTTCTAAAACTCTGCCAGTAAAGTAATCACTCTCAAGAATGTATTTTACTGCATGCGCGATTTCACTTGTTTCACCCATCCTTCCAATTGGGATCATCTTTTCTAGCCGTTCTATGGCTTCTGGTTTCATTTGCTCTGCCATCGCGGTATGTACCACACCTGGTGCAATCGCCGCCGCGCGGATACCGTATCTTGCTAACTCACGGGCCCACGTTGTCGCCATGGTTGCGACCGCCTCTTTAGACGCAGAATAATTGGTTTGACCGATATTCCCTGCTCTCGCGACACTAGAAATATTGATGATAACGCCTTGTGAACCGCTCTCAATCATCTTGACGGCAGCTTCACGCCCACACAAAAATGTCCCCGTAACGTTGACGTTCATGACCAAATTGAATTGATCCAAAGACATCTTACTGATCACGCCGTCTTTTGATTTTACAAGTAACCCATCTCTTAGCACGCCAGCGTTATTGACTAGCCCATTGAGTTGGCCAAAATCTTGGATAACCGCTTCAAACGTGTTTTCAACATCGATTTCGCTCGTTACATCCACTTGATAAGTCAACGCTTTTGCGCTCAGCATTCGGCACTGCTCTTGTGTTTCCATTAAGCCGCTAGCGTTTACATCTAATAACGCTAAATCTGCACCGGCTTGAGCAAGCGTAATTGCCATCATTTGCCCAAGTCCCTGCCCTGCACCTGTAATGGCAATGACACTATTTTTAATATCCATAGTTACTGCACTCCGTCGCTAATAATGTTCCCTATTTCAAGCCTGTTTAGGAGGTCCGAAATGATGAGTTTTACTTCACCATTTCAGACGGTTTTGTAGCAAAACTCAGTCTAGCCCTTCTTACTCTTGTAAAACTCAAACAAGCTTGAGAAGTCGAGCTCGCCATGGCCGCTCGCGTTGTGGAAAGAATATAAATTACGCGCCAGTGAGCCCATCGGAACCGAAGAGTGTGTTTGTAACGCCGCATCTAACCCCAAACCGAGATCTTTCAACATAAGTTTGCTCATAAAGCCCGGTTGGTAATCGTTGCTGGCTGGTGCACTGTCCATCACGCCTGGGCAAGGATTGTAAAGCTCCAATGCCCAATTTCGGCCAGAGCTTTGCAGCATGATGTTTGATAACACTTTGGGATCGAGCCCATGATCGATACCTAGATTTAGCGCCTCGCACGTACCAGACATTAAAATGCCGAGCATAAGGTTGTTACAGATTTTCGCCATTTGACCATCGCCCGCTTTACCGGCATGGAAAACATTTTTTCCCATGTACTGCAAAATGGCATTGGCTTTAGAAAATGCTTCATCCGAGCCACCAACAATAAAGGTTAATGTCGCCGCTTTAGCGCCGGCAACACCACCCGAAACGGGCGCGTCGACAAACAGCACGCGTTTATTTGCCGCTTCATTGGCGACTAATCGCGCAGAGTCCGGATCAATGGTTGAACAATCAATCATCAAGGTACTTGGCGAGACAAGATTGAGGACACCTACACCGCCGTGTAAGTCGCCAAGATACACGGAACGAACGTGAGATCCTGCTGGTAGCATCGTGATGACTGTGCTTGCGCCATCCACGACTTCCTCAATAGAGTTCGCCACCACCGCACCAAAAGGTGCAAGTTGCTTTGCCGCTTCGCTATCGACATCAAATACTTGCACGTTAAATCCAGACGCTAATAAGTTTTGCGCCATCGGATGCCCCATTCTTCCTAAACCGATAAATGCGATGGTACTCATGATCATTCTCCTTATTGACCTAGTGTTTGTTCACCCAAATCAGCAAGCGGATGTTCGTCATCCGGCCAAAGTGAGGTAAACAAGGTATCGATGACATCTTCATCGACTTCACTGACACTGTTAAACATCCAGTTAGGTTCGCCATCCCGGTCAATAAGCCGAGAACGGACGCCCTCTTTAAACTCACCTAATAAGGCGCTGCGAACCGATAAACTCAGCTCCAAGCGGAAGCAATCTGCAAGTGGTAAGCTGTGGTATTCTTTCACTTGTCTGAAGCAAATATGCGCGGTGATTGGACTGCCCGCGGCGAACGTTTTTTTCGCGTTTTCTATCCACTGACTGTTCCCTTCGATAGCCATGATTCGCTGTGCTATCGCATTAAGATCAAAGCCTTTGCACGCTTCCTCTATCTGATCTAAGTATGGACAAATTTGCGTGGTTGGTTTGCTATCAATAACCTGTTCTTCCATTAATTGTAGTAGCGCAGTTACCAACTCTTTCGCATCTTCTTTGCCCCACTGGAGCCGCTTTAGCTCATCCAGTAAGGTGGGATACTGCTCTTCCAACAGTAACCAATCGGCCAAAGCAATAGTGACAGCGTCACTTGAATTCACCATTGAACCTGTCAATCCGAGGAATAAACCCACTTGCGGATCTATCTGGCTTAAAAACCACGTACCTCC
Organism: Vibrio sp. JZG10; assembly: GCF_054064075.1. Classification (NCBI taxonomy): domain Bacteria; kingdom Pseudomonadati; phylum Pseudomonadota; class Gammaproteobacteria; order Vibrionales; family Vibrionaceae; genus Vibrio; species Vibrio sp. JZG10. The sequence goes on along the minus strand of NZ_JBSUGE010000002.1, from coordinate 45,867 downwards.
CACATCAGGATACAGTCCGATATTGATTTCTGGCATAGCAAGGCGTGATGTTGTTGTCACAACTTTATGGCTGGTTCCCATAAAAAGTCCCATTCCACCGCCCATGACAATACCCTCTCCCCAACCGATAATAGGCTTGTTGTAAGTGTGAATGAGATAGTCACACTCATACTCCAACGAGAAATAGTCCGTACAGAACTCTACGATTTTTTCTTTACTCTCGTTATGCATGACGTGATACATAGCTCGAACATCGCCACCAGTGCAGAATGCTTTTTCACCAGCGCCAGTGAGTACCACACAAGTCACATGCGGATCGTCTTGCCACTTGATAAGCTGATCGTTGAGTTGGACCAACATGTCATACGTCAATGCATTCAATGAAGCGGTGTTGTCTAACGTTGCGATACCAATGCGGTGCACGCCATCTAAGCACTCTATTTCACTGATGGTTACCATCCCTGCCATGTGGCCTCCTATCGGTTTTTCCATTGCGGTGGGCGTTTTTCTAAAAAGGCGCGAACACCCTCAACTTGATCTTCCGTATCAAAAAGATTCAGAAACAACTCTCGCTCTTTCATTAAGCCGTGCTTGAGTGGCGCAGAGCGCATATTTTGAATGAGCGCCTTACATGCGGCGACAGAAGATGGTGACTGGTTCGCAACAGATTCAGCAAGCTCCAACGCTTTACTTAACGCTTCGCCTTTGGGAACCAACTCCTCAGCCAAGCCTAGTTCTTTTGCTTTGTCAGCGCTGACTTGTTCTCCACATAAAACGATGCGCTTTGCCCAGCCTTCCCCTACTAACGCTGTGAGATTTTGGGTACCGCCAGCGCAGGGCAAAAGTCCGACTTTGGCTTCAGGTAAAGCAAGTACCGCTTGCTCTTCAACTACTCGAATATCACAAGCTAATGCCACTTCTAAACCTCCGCCCATGGCGTAACCATTAATGGCGGCAATGGAAACACCACGGAATTCCGAGAGCGTTTCAAAAGCTTCACCAAAGCATCGCGCCATGTCTAACGCAACCGCTTTGTCACCATCAGAAAATAGCTTGAGATCCGCACCAGCAGAGAAAAACTTTTCTCCACTGCCGGTTAAAACCAGTGCGTAGACCTGCTTATCATCGTTAAGTGTGAGTATCAGCGACTTCAGTGCCTTGAGGCTCTCTGCTGTCCACGTATTGGCTGGCGGGTTGTTCATCGTCACCACCGCAACGTGATTAGCGATCGTATGTTGAATGACTTCTTGGGTTAATGACATATATGAATCCTTTCTCAATGAACAAATCCAATACTTCGCTACAGCAAGGTCGACTCCTCAGAGAGCAAACGGCGCGCGATGATTAAACGCATAATTTCGTTCGTTCCCTCCAGAATTTGATGCACACGCACATCTCTGAAATGACGCTCCATTGGATACTCTTTGATATAACCATAGCCGCCATAAAGCTGCAGCGCTTGGTCGCAAACCTGAAAGCCCACATCGGTTGCGAACCGTTTTGCCATCGCGCAATAAGCAGCGGCATCTGGGTCATTTCGGTCGAGTTTACTGGCGGCATAGCGCACCAACTGCCGCGCAGCTACTAGCTCTGTCGCCATGTCTGCCAATTTGAATTGTAAGGCTTGAAACTGCGCAAGCGGCTTGCCGAACTGCTTACGTTCTTGAATGTACCGTGTAGCCTGATTAAGGGCCTGTTGAGCCGTACCGACGGAGCAGGTCGCAATATTTATACGCCCTCCATCAAGCCCTTTCATCGCAAAGACAAAACCTTGCCCTTCTTCGCCCAGTAAATGGCTAGCTGGAACAACGACATTTTCAAAAGTAACCGCTCGTGTTGGTTGGTTGTTCCAACCCATTTTGGGTTCTTTGCGCCCATAGCTGATACCATCTGTTTGAGCTGGAACAACAAATGCAGACACGCCTTTGGCACCCGCATCTCCGGTTCTCGCCATCACGACCAAAACATCTGTCTCTCCTGCGCCAGAGATAAAGGTTTTGCCACCGTTGAGGACATACTTATCTCCCTTTTTTGTAGCGGAAGTGGTCAGTGCAGCGGCGTCTGATCCTGCGGTGGGCTCGGTTAAGCAATAGGAGCCTAACCATTCCCCCGTAACTAACTTCGGGCAGAACTGCGTTTTGGCTTCATCGGTAGCAAAACTGGCTATCATCCAACTGACCATGTTGTGAATCGTCATAAACGCCGTAGTGGACGTACATCCCATGGCCAGTTGTTCAAAGATAATTGAAGCATCCAAGCGACTCAGCCCTAGGCCACCTTGCGCTTCTGGAGTGTAGAGACTGAGAAACCCCAGTTCTCCCGCCTCTCTCAATACGTCTTTGGGGAAGATCTGTTTTTCATCCCACTCCGCCGCCATCGGTGCTAAACGCTCATAGGCAAATTGCTGAGCGGTATCGGCAAATGCACGTTGATCTTCATTAAGTTCAAAGTCCATAAAAGCTCCTTCTATTCACTCAGCGCAGTTGGATGGTCAAATTAGGCCCCGTTGGAATATCGTCATCAAACCAACGTGCCGTCACCGTTTTAGTCTCGGTATAAAAACGTACCGCTTGTTTACCATACGCATGCAAATCGCCATAGAAGCTGCCTCTCCAACCAGTAAAGGAGAAAAATGGTAAAGGGACTGGAATTGGCACATTGATCCCCACTTGACCGACTTGAATGTCATGCTGATATTTTCTTGCAGCAGCACCATTAGCGGTAAATATGGAAGTGCCGTTACCGTAAGGGTTGCGATTCACCAACTCAATGGCCTCTTGCAACGTTTCGACTTCCATACAAACTAAAACGGGGCCAAATATCTCTTGCGTGTAAATCGACATATTCGCTGTTACACCGCTAAACAAGGTTGGGCCAATCCAGTTTCCATCGGGAAAGCCTTCCACTTCACACTGACTGCCATCCAGTTCACACACTGCGCCTTGTTGTTTGCCATCTTCAATTAGGTCCAATACGCGTTGTTTAGCTTGTTCACTGATGAGTGGGCCATAAGCAGCTTGCTCATCGTCCCAAGGCCCTGGGTGTACTTTCGCCATTGCCTGTTTGAGGTCTGTAATCCATTGTTTTAAATCGCCGACAAATACCGCAACAGAAATCGCCATACAGCGTTGCCCCGCCGCCCCAACGGAGGACCCCACTAGGTTATTCACCACTTGTTCTTTGTTCGCATCAGGCATGATCACCATGTGATTTTTAGCACCAGCAAAAGCTTGAACGCGTTTAAAGTGTTTCGTACCCGTGGTGTAGATATAACGGGCAACAGGAACCGAGCCAACAAATGACACCGCTCGAATGTCAGGATGAGCCAGCAGAAAGTCGACTTGGTCTTTGCGACCATGAACAATTTGCAACACTCCTTTCGGTGCGCCAGCTTGCTCAAATAGTTCGGCTAAACGAATAGAGGTCAACGGCACTTGTTCGGAAGGTTTGAGCACAAACGTATTACCCGCCGCGATAGCGATTGGGAACATCCACAACGGAATCATGGCAGGGAAGTTAAACGGCGTAATGCCGCAACACACACCCAGGGGCTGAATCATTGAGTAACTATCAATATCCGTGGCAACGTTTTCGACGGTTTCGCCCATCATATTGCTGGCAATGTTTGCAGCCTGCTCAACCACCTCTATGCCTCGCCACACATCGCCTTTAGCATCCACTAAAATCTTACCCGTTTCATGAGAAAGCAGTGTGGCAAGCTCATCATGATGTTCTTTGAGAAGGTGCTGATAACGAAGCATGACTCTAGCACGCTCGGATACTGCCACTTCCTTCCAGGATTGGAATGTCTCTTTCGCATTATCAATGGCGGCTTCCATCTCGTGATCCGTTGAGCAGGGAACGTACGCAATGACATCATTAGTGGCAGGATTGGTCACCTCAACCCAATCCGAAGTTTGAGATTCACGAAACTCTCCACCAATAAACAAGGGAACTAAACGAGTCATCATTTACTCCTTTCTGATTTCAATTAAAGCGGTATTTCAATGCCTATCGCCGTTGCCTCTCCACCACCGATACAAAGTGACGCAACGCCTCGCATCACTTTTTTGGCGTCTAGATCACCGTCGGTACCTAAAGCTTGTAGCTGACGCAAACTATGAATCAATGTCACCAGAATTCGAGCGCCACTTGCGCCTATCGGATGCCCCAGTGCACACGCTCCGCCTTTAATATTGACTTTACTCATATCAAGCCCAAGTTCTGCTACCGCGATTTGTGTCACGACAGCAAAGGCTTCATTTATCTCCCACAGATCCACTTCGTCAATTGACCAATCCAACTGGGACAACAACTGTTCAATCGCATAAACGGGAGCCAAAGTATATTCAGCAGGTTTTCTGGCGTGTGTGGCGTGAGACTTGATAACGGCGTGTGGCTCAAGACCTTGGTGGATCGCAGTCTCTTCATCCATTAGAACAAGCGCTGCAGCGCCATCGGAAATCGCACTAGAATTAGCAGCGGTCACTGTGCCTTTTTTATCAAATGCAGGTTTGAGTTGAGGGATTTTATCCAGATCAATCGAGCGCGGGTGCTCATCGTAATCCAGCGTTCCTTGTTCAGACTTGGTGTTGAATTCAATCGGTGACAGCTCGTCTGCAAATAAGCCTCGCTCTTGAGCTTCCAACGCACGTTTTGCCGACATCACTGCCCATTCGTCCATTTGCTCTCTGGTAAACTTAAGCCTGTCTGCGACGTGCTGAGCATAAACACCCATTAAGTGCCCGTCGTACGCATCTTGCAATCCATCGAGAAACATGTGGTCATACGTCGACTGGTGGCCCATGCGCATTCCCTTTCTCGCCTCTTTCAATAAATACGGCGCATTGGTCATACTCTCCATACCACCAGCAATGGCCGTTCGAATCGTTCCAGCTTTGATAATATCGTGCGCCAACATGACGCTCTTCATGCCGGAACCACACACTTTATTGATAGTCGTGCACCCTACACTCATGGGTAAATCCGCACCAATTGCCGCTTGTCTCGCCGGGGCTTGCCCACAACCCGCAGGGAGCACACATCCCATGAAGACTTCATCTACAGATGTCACATTCACTTCGTGCATTGCCGCCTTGATCGCCAGTGCGCCTAATTGGGGAGCGGAGTAAGTTTGCAACTTTCCTTGAAAGCGCCCGATCGGCGTTCTCTTCGCGCTGACAATCCAGATGTCTTTTTCCATGATTCGCATTCCCTTGAGGTATATGTGAACACTAGACTGACTGATGACGCCCTTGCATGACATTGCTTACCAAGTGCTACGCCAGTCTTTGTCGCCCTTTCTCACTGACAAACTTTCATACTGCGATTTCTTGACGTTTACGTAAGCATAGCACTAGCCTTTACAATGAGATGAAAAAACACACCGAGTAGGCGTTTATCTTTCAAAATTTGCGTTCGGCCTTTCCGTTGAAGGTTCGATTTCAGAAACTGGATTTTTATTCGAGGTAAGTATGTTATGGAAAAATACAAGATCAGTGACCTCGCCAAGGAGTTTGATATTACCACTCGCAGTATCCGGTTTTATGAGGATGTAGGTCTGATTGAACCAGAGCGAAAAGGCAACATGCGCGTTTATCAACGCAGAGATAAAATTCGTCTCAAACTGATTTTAAGAGGGAAACGGCTCGGTTTTTCACTGGCAGAAATTCGTGAACTTTTCGAGCTCTATGACATGCAACAAACCGAAGGACAGTTATTGAAAATGCTCAATATCATTGAAGAGAAACAAGCCGTCCTACAACAGCAACTCAATGACATCAGCGTCGTAATGGCAGAGTTGAATGCCGCTAAAGAACGCTGTATTCAAACACTCAAAAGCAAAGAGACATAACCGCTATACTCAAATAGCGACACTGCAATCGGCTTTTCCACCTTACCTCTGATATCGGGAGACGTTATGAAAAGCACCTACGCCCCACTCAATTTCGGACTTGGTGATACCATCGATATGCTCCGAGACCACGTTAATGCCTTTGCTACGGAACATATTGCTCCCATCGCCGCAGATATAGACCGCGATAACCAGTTTCCGAACCATTTGTGGCCTTTGTTTGGAGAAATGGGGCTGCTCGGTGTCACCGTCGATGAAGAACTTGGTGGTGCAGGCATGGGATACCTTGCTCACGTTGTGGCGATGGAAGAGATCAGCCGAGCCTCTGCCTCCGTCGCTTTAAGCTACGGCGCTCATTCTAATCTGTGCGTCAATCAGATTTTTCTCAATGGCACGCCTTCTCAACGCAAGAAATACCTTCCCAAACTCATCGATGGTACGCACGTTGGCGCCCTAGCTATGAGTGAGCCCAATGCAGGTTCAGACGTGATAAGCATGCAACTGAAAGCGGAGAACAAGGGCGACCATTTTGTACTGAATGGCAACAAAATGTGGATCACCAACGGTCCCGACGCTGACATAGTGGTGCTTTACGCTAAAACGGATGTCAATGCAGGTTCACGAGGTATTACCGCATTCATTGTTGAACGCAACGTCGAAGGTTTCAGCCATGCTCAAAAGCTGGACAAACTAGGTATGAGAGGCTCGAACACTTGCGAACTTGTGTTTAACAATTGCGTAGTGCCGAAAGAGAATATTCTTGGCGAGCTGAATCAAGGCGTCGAGGTGTTAATGAGTGGGCTGGATTACGAGCGCGTCGTCCTCGCTGCAGGACCACTCGGGATAATGCAAGCTTGCATGGACATTGTGGTCCCGTACGTACATGAACGAGAGCAATTTGGAAAATCCATTGGCGAGTTTCAGTTAGTTCAGGGCAAGATCGCCGATATGTACTCTCGAATGAGTGCAGCAAAAGCGTATGTATATACCGTCGCAGCGGCTTGTGATCGAGGTAACGCAACACGCAAAGATGCCGCAGGAGCGATTCTGTACAGTGCAGAACTCGCCACACAAATGGCACTCGATGCAATCCAGTTGCTCGGTGGGAATGGCTACGTCAATGAATACCCTGCTGGTCGTTTGCTACGTGATGCAAAGCTTTATGAAATCGGCGCGGGTACCTCAGAGATTCGCCGCATGTTAATAGGCCGAGAACTGTTCGAAGAATCTCGCTAAAGGAACATACGACAAGGAAGTCATTATGGCCATTATCAAAAGTAAAACTAAGCCAACTGACGAGTTATTTCTTTCCAATAAAGCTGCGATGGAAACGTTGGTCACTCAACTGAATCAACACATCGAGACCATCAAACAGGGAGGCGGTGAAAAAGCCATTCAGCACCAGAGGCAAAAAGGAAAACTCCCCGCCCGAGAACGCATCGCGCGCTTGCTTGATGACAACACTGACTTTCTTGAAATCAGCCAGTTTGCCGCCTGGCAAATGTATGACGAATCCATCCCCTGCGCTGGCGTTATCGCCGGCATTGGTTTCATAGCGGGGATTCAATGTATGGTCATCGCCAACGATGCTTCGGTAAAAGGCGGAACCTACTACCCACTCACGGTAAAAAAACACCTTAGAGCGCAAGAGATAGCCCAACGTTGCCAACTCCCCTGCGTATACTTGGTGGACTCCGGTGGCGCAAATCTCCCTCATCAGTCCGACGTCTTCCCCGACAAAGAACACTTTGGTCGCATTTTCTTTAACCAAGCGAGGATGTCAGCAAAAGGCATCCCTCAGGTTGCTGTTGTGATGGGGCTTTGCACTGCTGGGGGCGCATATGTTCCTGCCATGGCGGATGTGTCCATTATGGTCAAAGAGCAAGGCACCATATTTTTGGCGGGACCGCCTCTAGTTAAAGCGGCCACTGGCGAAGTCGTGACGGGTGAAGAGCTCGGCGGGGCAGACGTGCATTGTCGTAAATCTGGTGTTGCTGATTATTACGCTGAAAATGATGAGCATGCCCTAATGCTTGCCCGAGAAGCCATTGCCAATGCCAATAGAGCGAAACCGATTAAGCCGGAAAACACCGTGCTACCTCCCCGCTACGATGCTGAAGAAATCTACGGAATCGTGAATGCCAACTTACGACTATCATTCGACGTTCGAGAAATCATTGCCCGCATCGTCGATGATTCTGATTTTGACGAATTCAAAGCCTTGTACGGCAGAACGTTAGTGTGTGGCTTTGCTCGCGTTCACGGACACTTGATCGGCATTGTGGCAAACAACGGCATCTTGTTTTCTGAATCGGCACAAAAGGGCGCGCACTTTATTGAACTTTGCGCCAAACGGAAAACACCGCTTCTCTTTCTCCAAAACATTACCGGATTTATGGTTGGGAAAAAGGTGGAAGAAGAAGGCATCGCAAAACATGGCGCCAAGCTGGTGATGGCCGTCGCTTGTGCTGACGTACCAAAGTTTACCGTAATCATCGGTGGGTCGTACGGCGCTGGCAATTATGGCATGTGCGGCCGAGCTTATGATCCAACCATGATGTGGATGTGGCCGAACGCTCGTATTTCTGTGATGGGCGGAGAACAAGCGGCAGGCGTCTTAACACAAGTTCGAAAAGACGCGAAGGAACGCCAGAGAGAAGCGTGGTCAGAGCAAGAAGAACACACTTTTAGAGAATCGATCATAGACTTGTATGAAACACAAGGACATCCCTATTTTGCGAGCGCTCGGCTATGGGATGATGGAATTATTGACCCCAAACAAACGCGTCAGGTGTTGAGTCAGGCGCTAACGGCAGCATTAAATGCTCCCATTCCTGATAGCGAGTTTGGCGTCTTCAGAATGTAAATATCCAAAGATAAATTAAGGAAGTTAGTATGCAGGAAATGCAACCAAGCATTATTCCCAACGCCCAAAGGCAAGATGATGTTCTTTGGCATGTCGATGACAATGGCGTAGCAACCATCACTCTAAACAGAACAGCCAAACACAATGCTTTTGACGCTTGTACGATCGACTTGCTGATCCACCGCCTAGATTATCTCGCTTTACGAACGGATGTGCGATGCTTGGTATTAAAAAGTAACGGCAAGCACTTTTCATCCGGGGCCGACCTGAATTGGATGCAGTCGATGGCCGACAGCACGAGGCAAGATAATTTCGTTGATGCCCAAAACTTGGCAAGACTCATGGAAACACTAGATTCGTTCCCTCAACCCACCATCGCGGTTGTACAAGGCTCCGCTTATGGCGGCGCGCTGGGATTGATTTGTTGCAGCGATATCGCCATCGCGAGCCAATGTGCCAACTTTTGCTTAAGTGAAGTTAAGCTTGGTTTAGTTCCGGCAACCATTGCACCCTACGTCATGCGCGCGATGGGGAATCGACAAGCTAGACGTTATATTTTAAGTGGTGAAGTCATTTCAGCCGAGGATGCCGAACGGTTTGGTATTGTGCACGAAGTGAAAGAAGCCAAACAACTTGAAAATGCGGTCGATAGCGTGATCAAGACGTTACTACTTAATAGCCCAGATGCGATGCGCAAAGCAAAAACGCTCTGTCACCAATGTCATCAAAACCCGATCGATCAACAACTGATTCACTATACCAGCAAGCTCATTGCAGACATTAGGGTATCGCCACAAGGCCAAGATGGCTTGCAAGCGTTTCTTGAAAAACGAAGCCCAAGTTGGATCACCAAATCACAGGACAAGTAATGCTGCCTTCCAAAGTAAATATTGTCGAAGTAGGTCCACGAGATGGGTTGCAAAATGAATCTCCTGTTGCGACCCACACTAAAATCCGTTTGATCAACTTACTCTCTGATACTGGTCTAACGCATATTGAGGCGGGCTCTTTTGTTTCGCCCAAATGGGTGCCACAAATGGCGGACTCAACAGAGGTCATGAAAGCAATAACAAGGCGAAATCATGTTACTTATTCTGCCCTGACACCAAACCTAAAAGGCTTCGAACAAGCCTTGGAGGCTGGTGCCAATCAGGTCGCAATTTTCACTTCATCATCAGAAGGATTCTGCCAACACAATATCAATTGCTCGATTGCAGAAAGTTTAACTCGCTTCGAGCCTGTAATGCGATTAGCCACCAAACACCGCATCCCTGTTCGAGGTTATCTATCCTGCGTTGCCGATTGCCCTTACGACGGTCCGACAGACCCTAGGCAGGTGGCGAGCGTGACCAAATCCCTCATTGATTTAGGGTGCTATGAGGTGTCTCTAGGTGACACCATCGGCACAGGCACGCCAAATCGAATTGCAGCCATGCTGGAGGCCGTCATGTTGGTTACACCTCTCCCCCTGCTTGCTGTCCATTTCCACGATACATGGGGACAAGCGCTCGCCAATATTCATCAAGCATTAAGTATGGGCATCAATACCATCGACAGTAGTGTAGCTGGGCTAGGTGGATGCCCATACGCTCATGGGGCCTCGGGGAATGTCGCGACGGAGGATGTACTGTATTTATGCCAAGGATTAGGGATCGAAACGGGGATCGACTTGGAGCTGTTAGCAAAAGCTGGCTGGATGATCAGCGAAGAGCTTAATCGAGAACCCACGTCAAAAGTATCGCTAGCTTTGCGTAACCGTATGACATCTCTAACATAAGACGTTTATTAAACCTCGTAGTTTGCTTTAATACCAATATCAAAATGAAGTGGCATCCGCCACTTTGATATAGACAGGAAACCCATAATTAAGCCAGACACCCCTGTTGCAATATTCGCTACCGTCAGTATTTCGAAACAAAACGCAAAGGTTGCGATGGCAAGTAGCACTGGCACCGCTTTCAAGCCTGGAACTTTAAAACAAAAGGACTCTTTCAGCGCCACACCGGAAAAAGTGACAAAGACAAAACCAAGAGAAAGCCACACGCGGGATAAGTCTGGATCGCTCACCATGAAGAGCAGTCCCACCCAAGTTGACCAGCTAATGACAGTACGCACAGTTTTACTGTAGACATGGATATTTGCTGCAGTTAATACACCTGCAATGGCGATGAGCAGCAACACATTTCGATCATAAAATGCCGAACCTTCAATAAGGTGCAAACCCGATATCGTCATCGCGATAAGTCCAAAGGCAAATACGCTAATTCCTAAACGGTATAAACAGACACTTAAAATATCTAAAAAGTCTAGTGATTCCTTATGCTCAGTATTGGCCATGCTTCACTCCTAAATTGTTCCCTACCCACATTTCTTGAAGCTACCTAGGGATAGACAAACGAAATCGCCCGCCAGTACGGTAAATAATAAGAGAAAATAAGATAAGCACACAGCCTACTAGCTTATTTGCCGTTAGCACTTCGCCATACCACAGCACGCTCAGAATGACGGTCCAAACTGGCTCTAATATCATGATCAAGGCAGCATTACCTGCCTGAACAAATTTTTGCCCCATGGTTTGCATTACGTAACGCAAGCTCGTCGCTAGCAAAGTGCTCAACGCGAACCACCACCAAATGGAGGAGTCAACCTCTGCCGGAAAAGACTCCATAAAGAAAGAAACCAACAAACCTAAACAACCAGCAGAAAAAAGCTGCACGCAAGTAAGCAGCAACACAGGCAATTTTTGAGAATATTTACTGTTCACATTAAAGTGAAGCGCAAGAACCAGTGCCGCCCCAAGAAACCAAAATTGACTGGCCGATTGCTTCCAACCGCCAACTAAAGAGAGACAGGCGAGACCTAATACCGCGATAGGCAAAGAAAGCCAGAAAATTCGTTGTGGTCGTTGACGAAACATAACCCACGCAACAATCGGCACAAATAGCATGGAGAGACTCATGATAAATGCGCCTTCCCCGAGCGTGTCGCTGATGGAGATGGCGTAAATCCATGTCATAACGGCACTACCTAACAGTAGCCCGACACCACCAGCAGAAAGCACATCTCTCAAATTCGCTTTCAACAAAGGTCGATAGCACAACGGCAGCAGACAGAGCGATGCAATAGTAAATCGCGCCCCGATAAAGCCGAAAGGTGGTAAACCCTGTATTGTTTCCTTAGAAAAGATCCAACCAAGTGCCGCGATCATCGTTGTCGCAACCAGAATAACCGTCGCTTTGCGTTCTGAGTTAAACATAAGTACTCACAAAATATGGAACACAGTATCGCAGCAAGGGAAGTTTGCTGCGCTGTTGTATCAATTTGAAAGGAGTTTCTGTCGAGCGGAAGTGAAAGCCCGATTCTCTCCTGTGTTGTTAAGCAGATTGAAGTTCTGCGGTCGGATACATTAAAGGCAGGCAAAGTCTTAAGGCAAGCGTTTTCGTATACTAAATTGCCTAAGCATCTTATGCACTAAACAAACTGGCTAAAACTTGGACCGGATGTCGAACGACCTCCCCTTCAAAACGCTTAACTTGACTGCGGCAGGAGTACCCCGTGGCTAACACACGCTCAGTGGGCAGGTTCTTTATATTCGGTTTCCAACTCAGTTGATAAATAGCTTCAGACGTACTTTTCTTATCCACTTCATGGCCGAATGTCCCTGCCATACCGCAACATCCCGCAGGTATCACATGCAGTTTTAAGCCAAAGTGATGAAAAATAGACTGCCAAGATTTCTCAGTCTGCGGTATTTTGGTCTTTTCTGTGCAATGCGCCATCAAATACCAAGGCTCTTCATCCGATGCGCGTACAACTGGCCATTCATTGAGTGTATCCACCAACCACTCATGAGCCGTATAAACTGTAAATTCGCCTCGCTTTTCTTTTAAAACCTGACGGTATTCATCACGATAACAAAGCACTAAGGCTGCATCGATACCGATCATAGGAATTTCAAGCTCAGCAACTTGGTTGAGAAAATCCGATGTGTTTTGTGCATTTCTGGCGAATGCCTTAAGGAAACCTTTTACATGTTGAGCTTTCCCATTAGGTTTGAAAGGCAGAACAACAGGGTGTTTCCCTAACCGCTGCAATAACTGAATAAAGTCCGAAACCAACTCGGCTTCATAAAAGCTGGTAAATGGATCTTGAACAATCAAGACGTAATTTTGCTTCACTTCTGGGGAAAGCGATTCTAAATACGAAAAGTCAAACGGGCTCACGCCAGGTGCCTGACATCGACTTTGCAACGTAGGGATAGATAGCACTGGCGAATCAACAAAACCGATGGATGTCTCTAATACTTGCGTAACGGGCCGAGTAGATGCAATTCGATTAACCAGCTTGGGGGCTTTTGCCATAATCGGCAGCAGTTGCTCAATATTCGACACCAGATAGTCGCGCAGAGGTCTGCGATAACGAGAGTGATAGAGGTGTAAAAAACGCGCTCTAAAATCAGGCACATCAACTTTAACAGGACACTGACTCGCACATGCTTTGCACGCTAGACAACCGTTCATCACCTCATAAACTTCATGCGATAAATCATCAGATGTGGGGCGAGATATCAACTTGCTCAGCTTCTGAGTCAAAAGCTTAACCGATAATGTTTGATTGAGAAGCTGTTGTTCGTTAGCGAGCAAATCGAAGCCACTGTCATTCAGGCGACGCAGCCATTCACGCATTATCCCAGCCCTCCCTTTCGGAGAGTGGCGACGATCGGCTGTTACTTTAAATGATGGACACATTGGGCTGTCAGCATCGTAATTAAAACACAGCCCATTGCCATTGCAAGACAGCACGGGCTTAAGCGACTCTCGCACTTCTACAGGGATCTGACGATCATAGTAGCCACGCTTGGTCGCTGTGACTTTTACCATTTCAGCGTCGCTATTCAGTGGCGTGCAAATCTTGCCCGGGTTCATTTTATTGTCGGGGTCAAACGCCGCTTTAATACGCCTTAATTCAGTAAAGAGCTCATCACCAAAGAAGGCTGGTCCATATTCTGAGCGATATCCTTTACCGTGCTCTCCCCACATTAAACCATTGTATTTTGCCACCAACGCGACCACATCATCGGACAGTTGATGCATCAACGCTTCTTGCTCAGGGTCACACATATCGAGCGCTGGACGCACGTGAAGAACGCCTGCATCCACATGACCAAACATGCCATAATGCAGGTTATTGCTGTCTAGCAACGTACGAAATTCCGCGATAAAGTCCGCCAAATTTTCAGGCGGTACACAGGTATCTTCCGCGAATGCAATCGGCTTTGCCTGACCTTTGGTCGCGCCAAGCAGCCCAACCGCTTTCTTGCGCATACCATAAATGGCTTGGATGTCTTGAGGTTCACGACAGACTTGATAACCGATGATACCACTGCGTCGGTGAGCCATTTCTTTATCGAGAATTGAAAGTAAGCGTTCAACTTTATCCTCAATATCATCGTTGTGACTGCCTGCGAACTCGACAAAGTTAATCCCTTGCATCTCTTTGCCCTGCACATCTGAGATCGCGTGTTTTACCGAGTGCCAGACAATGTCTTCTCTTGCAAGATTAAGCACCTTTGCATCAACCGTCTCTACCGATAGCGCCTCTGCTTCGACCATCAAGGGAGCATTTCGCAATGCAGAATCAAAGCTATCGTATTTAACGTTCACTAACCGTCGTGTGGTAGGTATTCGCGTAAGATTGAGCTTGGCTTCAGTGATAAAAGCTAACGTGCCTTCAGAGCCACATAATATTCTCGTGACGTCAAACTCTTCACTCTTGTCGTTGATGGCATTTTTTAGGTCATAACCAGTAAGAAATCGATTCAGAGGAGGAAACTTATCCAAAATCTGTTGACGCTTGTCTCGACAAACTTTCTCTGTAATTTTTAACGCTCGCGATACTACATCACTGTTTAACCATTTGTTTTGTTGAATAGCTTCGGTATCGAGCACCGAACCATCCGCCAATACGGCTTTGAGCGCCAACAGATGATCCGAGGTTTTACCATATTGCAAAGAGCCTTGGCCTGATGCATCGGTATTAATCATCCCACCTAATGTCGCGCGGTTGCTGGTCGACAGATCTGGCGAGAAGAAATAACCATAAGGACGAACGATGTCGTTGAGTTGGTCTTTGACTATCCCAGTTTCCACTCTCACCCAGCCTTCCTGCTCGTTAATCTCTAACACTCGATTCATGTAGCGAGACAGATCAACCACGATCCCCGAGTTCAATGATTGTCCGTTGGTGCCCGTTCCACCTCCTCTGGGCGAAAAGGTCAGGTGTTTAAATTCATCACGAGCACTGAACTTGCCAAGTATTACCACATCATGATGGTTGGCAGGAAAGACGACCGACAACGGAAGTTGCTGGTAGACGCTGTTGTCAGTCGCCATACTCAATCGAGTGGTATAGCGAGCATCAGTATCCCCCTTGAAACCAAGCTGTTTAAGGGTGTTAAAGAACTTGATAACCACAGGATCAGAGGAAACCTGTAGCGGAAGTGCAGGAAGCATAATTTGAATCAGTGCCTTACGGTTGTCTTTTTAGGTTCGTAATAGAAATGCGGAGTTAAAAGCGGTAGAGGCGCTTGGGGTTATCGACCAGAATCTTGCCAAACAGTGTCATATCTTGCGTCCAGTGCCACAAGGTATCTAACAACTGGCCATCATTTGGCATCTCAGCAGCAAAACATGGGTGAGGCCAATCCGATCCCCAGACACATTGCTCTTCATTCGCTTCTAACAAAGCTTGAGCAAATGGAGAAACGTCATCATAAGGCGGTGATTGAAGCGACAAACGATACGGTGCCGACAATTTTGTCCACACTTTCCCTTCGGCCTTAAGCTTCAATAAGGTTTGAAAACCAGGATGAGAAATAAGCTTGTTTGTTGGCATATGTCCAAGATGATCAATCACTACGGGCAGGGGTAAAGCCCTTAATCGCTGATATAAGTCATCAAACTGCGAAACATCAATTAAGCATTGAAGGTGCCAGTGTCGCTCTGCAAGGCGAGCCGCTAAACGTTCAACATCACGCCACTCAATACCACCTTTAAACAGTAGGTTCATCCGCACCCCACAAAATCCCGCTTCTTGTAGCTCATCCAGCGTTTGCTCGGACACATCCGCATCCACGACCGCGACGCCTTTGTAGTCGTAACCTTGCTGGCGTAAATACCGTAATGTATCAAGATGCAACTGGTTGTCATTGCCATACACACTCGGCTGAACCAGCACGCCATGACGGATGCCTAATTGCTGGTGCAAATGCAGGTACGCGCCGACGCTGGCATCAGGTGGTGTGTAGGTTCGCGTTTCACAGTACGGATAACGTGAAGAAAAAACGTGGGCGTGACAATCAACCGCGCCTGCAGGAATCGCAATTGTTGGTTTATGTACAAATGGGTCCGCCGCTTCACAAAATGGGATTATGCTCATCAAAAATCATCCTGTCAGAAAGGTAGAGGTGCCATCAACGAAAGCACCTCTTGAAGACTTAACTGAAGTTCTCACTCAACCAGTTTGCGATCACGCCAGAGAACTGAATAAACTTAGGATCGTCGTCCAACATCCACTCGGTGTGACCACCTTCAGGCAGTAAGAATAGAGATTTCGGCCCAGGGTATTTCGCGTACAGCGACTTTGCTTCGGTCACTGGGTGAAGGTCGTTTTCGGCACCGTGCGCAATTAAGATTGGCGCGTCTGCAAATCGCTCGTCCAGTAGAGCTTCTGGTTTGAAATTGATGAGAGAATCCGCAAAATCCAGATCAGATGTCACGCCATAGCCCGGCGCTTTGACCAGTTCAGTGAATACATATTCGCGGCTTACTGGATCAAGCGGGTAGATTTCAAATGGATCAATCCCCTGCTTTTCTCCACCAAGAGCAAGACGTGTACGCTCTTCTAACATAAATTGACGGAACGCTTTCCAACCGTGCTCACCACGTTGAGCAACCTGAACACGTACCGCATCATAAAAGCCGTTCATGGAGATAAGGCCATCAATCGCATCTTGGCAAACTCGGTAAGCATCAAGAATTAATCCACCCGCCATGCCCCAGCCAGCCAGTACGACTTTGCGACCTTCCTCGTTAGCGCGCTTTTTCACAACCGCAACCGCGTTGGCGATGTCGCGTACTTGTTCATCCAGAATAACTCGCTCACGAATGCCTTCAGATTCACCAAAGCCACGGTAGTCAAACCCGAATACTGTGAAGCCCTTTGCAGTTAAGGCTCTCGCGTAACGCTCTGGGTGAATATTTTTTTGCCCAGTAAAGCCTGAGCAGACAATAACGATCGGTAAGTCTGGATTGTTAACGTTCTCGTCAGTAAAGAAAGCGCCATCAAGGCGTAGACCATCACTAATTACTGGGGCTTTTTGTTCAATCATAATTATCTCGTCCAAATGAATGTGTATGCTCGACAAAGAACTCCTTGTCTTAAGTCACATCATGTTCGAATTTTGATAGCAATAATTTAACAATTGCGACATTCTTATCCAGAAATACGACATAGACGAACTGCCCACTTGGTGACCACAGAGAATGAAAACGACACACACGTATCGCATTGGTTTTTTCCTTATTCCTGATTTTTCGATGCTCTCTTTTTCGGCGGTTATCGAACCTCTTCGAATGGCCAACCGCCTCGCTGGTTGCGATTTGTATCAGTGGGATATTTATGGATTCGAAGATAAAGAAGTATCGGCCAGTAATGGCGTTTCATTCTCGCCAACACAGTCAGTCAACAACATTGCCCATTTAGACTTGCTGCTGGTTGTAGCAGGTATTGGTGCCCACGTTGCTGCTGCGAGTGGCTCGGTGAATCAGTGGTTAAAGCAAGCGCTTCGTCAAGGTATCGCCGTGGGCTCGACTTCGACAGGCAGCGTGTTGTTAGCAAAAGCTGGTCTGTTAAAAAACAAAACGTGTACCGTGCATTGGGAGTCCGCCAACAGCCTGGCAGAGGAGTTTCCAAACATTAACGTGACCAGTGAGTTGTACGAATTCGACCCACGCACACTAACTTGTTCGGGCGGCTTAGCCGGTTTGGATATGATACTTCATTTAATTACAAACCAACATGGAAGCGACTTGGCGAATCAAGTGGCTGAGCAATGCATTCACCCTGCTATTCGACCCGCGCATGATAAACAGCGGATGTCGTTAATCCGTAAGCACAACATCCGCCACCCGCGCCTGCTCGACGCTGTAGAGATCATGGAAGCCAACATGGAAGAACCGCTAAAATGCTATGAAATTGGCGAACAAGTAGGATTATCGGTCAGGCAGATGGAAAGGTTATTTTTGCAATACTTGCAAGATAAACCAGGTAATTACTACCTTCAATTGCGCTTAGAACGCGCTCAACATTTGCTGTTGCAAACCATGCTGTCCATTACTCAAATCAGTACCGCTTGTGGGTTCAGTTCTACATCGTATTTTGCGCGCTGCTACAAAAAACGCTATGAAAAAACGCCGCGTGAAGAGCGACGTTTAGCTTAAGATTGAGTAAGAGAAAAGAAGTTCGATCTCTTCGTTCTCATCGTGATGTGTCAGGTGATGTGTCAGGCGACGTGTCAGACGGCTTGTCAGACAAAGTACCTTGGTAAAGCAATGATAGCCAAGCAAGTACCCGCTCTTTGCTGGCTTTATCAAGTTGCAAACAGCCCTCTTCTATCGCTGACACGCGCGAAGCGGGTAGTTCTTTCTCTGCCAAAGTACGAAACTTACCTCGCATCTCGTCTCGACTGAGCGGATTTTCAGGATTACCTCGCGCAATACAGGGAGGCGAAGTCAGTTTGTCGCCATTTTTCAACGTCACCACGACATGCGCCCAGCGTTCGGCTGGAAACTTATCATTGTAAACGGGCTCTTCAATTAACTTCATCCGCTCCGTAAGTGCCAAGCGAGCAGGATCTTTCAGTCCTTTGGTGACGGCTTCTACCGTGACCGTATTATCCATGACCGCACTCGCGACTGAAAATGGCAAACTGTACTGAGCCTGCTCGGTTGTCTCTGGGCGCTTGGTATGCAGGCACACCGCCTGATGAAAGCTATGAACTTCGATAAGTTCAATCTCATCAGGTTCTAGTTTATTTTCTTGTTGCAGCGCTCTCACTGCTTCAACCGCGGGTTGAGCCCAACGACAAACCGGATACGGTTTAAAGTATTGCTCTAGGATATACCAACGCTGCCCTAAATCTGCCCACAAAGCGTGAGTTTGTTCGTCCAGCAGAGTCACGGCTGGCGCGCCAGTAAATCCCTCTTCTGCTAGCTCTGCACTGGCAAAGCCCGCCATCGCTCCCCAGCCAGAGCCGTCTTTGAGCATGGTTGGATGTTCAATACAACGCATCATTTGGCTGCGTGGACCATAAAACTCAGCAATGCCGAGCGCATGCTCTGTTTGTGCATCCGTTAAGTCTTTTCTTCTTGCAGACACCGCAGCGACGCCCAACGCATTCCAAGCACCAGAAGTATGATAATCACAAGCGGTTTGATGCAGCGCGATTCCGGCGCGAGTTGCTATTTCGTAGCCAATGACGAGGGACGTTAATAACTCTTCTCCCGTAACTGCTGACTCATGCATACTGGCGAGCAGCCCCGGCAAAACAGCGACGCCAACATGGCCTTTCGTCAGGACTTGGCCGTCGTGCGCGTCCATACTGTCAATCAACATGCCGCCATATAGAGTTGCCCCACAACCACTAGCCGTGTGATCAGAAAACAGCATCGGCGTATCACCGGCAAACTGCTTCTGCGCGAGTTTGGCTACCATGTTTTGCAGCTGCGTCGCTTTACCAGCTGCGGCGACACCTAACAAATCCAAGACGCAATATTTCGCTTGTTCAATAACGTCAGCGGGAAGCTGTTCAAAGGTTAATTCGTGAATAAATCGATGAATAGATTGCATCGTCTACTGCTCCAGTTTTAGCGTTTTGCCTTCGACAATAGTGTTGTGATCAATGGTGTATTGCTGTCTCGCATGGTAGGCAGCTCGAATCTGGCTTTATCAATATCGTCCAATGACAAGGTTGCAGTTATCAAGGTTTCACCGTCTTCTGCCTGCGCCAATAGCTCACCCGTTGCAGACAAAATACAGCTTCCTCCCCAAAACCACGCTTCGCCCTCTGGCCCGTAACGGTTGGCCATCAAAACTGGAGTTCCGTAGAGCACCGCATAAAATTTAACGTTAACTAACCAGTTGTCTTCATTGGAAAAATCTTTACTGACAATACTGCTGGCCGAATTGATCGGCGCGAGCAAGATTTCAGGCTTATCGAGTAGCGCGCAATGAACCAAAGGTGGATTCCATAAATCGGCACAAATTAAAACCGAGCCTCGCCAATTATCATCAAGAGAAACGCTGGTGGTTGCGTCACCAGAATGAAACCACTTGCCCTCTTCAAGCCCACCATAGGTTGGTAAATTGATTTTGCGATGCACAGCAACCACCGTACCACCGAGCAACCAAGCCATCGCGTTGTAGTACTCTCCCGGAGCAGCCTGTTCAACAAAGCCGACAATCACGGACATGTGCGGTGCAAGTTGCGCAAGCTCTTTAAGCCGAGCATCATCACGCTTCATGGCAACTTCACGCACAGAAGATTGGAGCTGGTATCCGGTCAAGGAGAGTTCAGGAAATAGCAATAGCTGCGACCCCAAGGCCGCAGCTTGCTTTATGTAATCCTGATGAGTATTCAGATTGGCATTCACATCGCCTAACTGGGCGTTGATTTGGGCCACACTGACTTGCAGGATAGTCATGGTATTACCCCAAGTTATGCTCAGATAGGAACTGGCTTGCAACTTCTGAGATCGAACGTCGCTCCACATCAACTTGTTGATTCAAAGTCGACATCGTATCGCCATCGATCGCCGCAGAAAGCGCGTTCATTTGCTCGGCAAGCTCTGGGTTCGCATCTAGCGTTTCTTCGCGAACCACAGGTGTGATCGCGTAATCAGGGAAGAACTGTTTGTCATCCGTTAAAACGGTAAAACCGAATGCTTTGATACGACCATCTGTTGCGAATACGAGCGCAGCATCGACTTCTTTCCCTTTCAGCGCATCATAAGTTAACCCCGTATCCATGCGTTTCACTTGGTCTCGTGAAGCTTTGAATTTGTAGGTTTTCTGTAAAGGTCGGAAGCCATCTTTTCGTGCATAGAATTCCGCATTCAAAGCAATGGTCATTGGCGGGTCTTGGCGCATTTGCTCGGCGAAGTCGGATAAGGTTGAGATGCCACGTTGCTTCGCATCGTCACTGCGCATAGCGAGCGCGTAGGTGTTGTTCGCTTTTGAAGGGTTAAGCCAAACTAGACCTTTCTTCGCATCGAGTTCCTTAACGCGTTGATACACTTGCTCTGCTGGGAGCTTGTCTTTGACTTTGTTGTAAATGATCAGTGATGTGCCCGTGTATTCCCAATAAAGATCAATCTGGCCGTTTTCTTGCGCTTTACGCAAAACCGCACTGCCCATGCCCGAACGTTTATCAACGTCGTAGCCTTTTTTGGTTAAATATTGAGACGTGATCTCCGTTAAAAGCTGTTGTTCTGTAAAGTTTTTACCACCTACGACGATTTCCGCAGATGCGTGAAAACTTGAAAGCAGTACACCAACGGCCAGCAAGCGGCGAGTAATTTGCTTCAACATGTTTGACTCCTGTCTGTGTTCAATTTTTAGGATTGTTATTGTCTAGCTCTAATAGGGTTACAGCCTTTAGGTACAGTGACATAAGAAACGGCTCCTACCACACTGTCGATAGCGATAGCCAGCATCGCTGTAGGAATAGCGCCTGCCAGCATCATGATGGGTTCATCCAGATCAATACCGGTAAAAATGAGCTCCCCTAACCCACCGCCACCAATTAAGAAGGCCAGTGGAACGGTGCCCACGTTGACAGCTAACGCCGTGCGGATACCGGCAAAAATGACGAACAGCGCATTAGGAATTTCAACCTGAAACAACATTTGTAACTCGGTCATACCAATGCCTGACGCCGCTTCTTTTAAATGAGCGGGCACTTCTTTCAGTCCAATGTAGGTGTTTCTGACAATCGGCAACAACGAGGCAATCGTCAGCCCAAATACCGCAGGCACGGTGCCAATGCCAAGAAAGCTCATTGCCAGCGCGAGAATGGCTAAAGTAGGAATCGTGGTCCCCACATTCAAAACCTGCATCGCCGATTCTGCGACTTTCTGAAAACGGGGACGGCTGAGCAATACGCCGACGGGAATCGCGATTAGGATCGCCAATCCACCAGACAGCAGCACCAGTTCAATGTGCTGAACCGTCAAATAAACAATGTCTTCTTGGTAGTAGAGGAAATCATCGATCGTACCCGCGCCTTGTAAATAAATACCCAACGCAAAGACACACGCTAATAAAACGAAATAGTAGGTTTGTTTGAGCTGGTTGGTCACGATGCCTCCTTAGCCTGATGCAATGGCTGTGGCTGACTAGGAGAGATATCGCGCTGATAAGTTGCGCCTAGATAATGGGTAATGCCGCGCTGTGTGACTTCGCCCACTAAGCGGCCATTCTCGTCAACACACGGCATCCAAACAATGTCGTGCGTGAACATCTTCGACGCGACTTTACGCAGATCATCCGTGGTTCGGGCGATTGTTTTCAGGCCGACATAATGTTCGCCGCAGTACCCCTTCATATTGATTGCGGTAGCTTTTGGCACATAACCGATAGGTTGGTGTTGGTCATTCACTAATATCACGGCGTCGCGATACCCATACGCGTCAATTTTGGTTAGGGCGTCGGCAAGCGTCTCGTTAGGTTTCACGTGCGCAAAGGTGGTCTGCATGACGGATTCAGCCGTCACTAAGCGAAGACGTTTAAGTGCGCGATCATCTCCGACAAAGTTTTTCACGAAATCATCTTTCGGGTGTGCGAGCAAATCGTCAGGCGTATCGTACTGAACCAGGTGACCATCACGGAAAATCGCAATTCTATCGGCCATTTTGACCGCTTCATCAATGTCATGACTGACAAACATGATGGTCTTGTTGAGCTCTTGCTGCATTTTAAGGAACTCATCCTGGATTACTTCACGGTTGATCGGGTCAATCGCGCCAAAAGGTTCATCCATCAGCATAACGGGAGGATCCGCAGCTAGCGCTCGGGCAACACCAATTCGTTGCTGCTGTCCGCCAGACAACTCATTTGGATAACGATTAAGGAAGACACTAGGATCAAGAGCCACCATCTCCAATAGCTCTTTTGCACGCGTCATGTACCTTGCCTTATCCCACCCTAATAACTTGGGAACCACCGCGATGTTTTCGCCGATCGTCATGTTGGGAAATAAGCCAATTTGCTGAATAACATAGCCAATGTTGCGGCGCAGAGTGACTGTATCCATCCCTGAAGTATCTTCACCGCCAAGATAGATCTTGCCCGATGTCGCGGGAATAATTCGGTTGACCATTTTCAGCGTGGTGGTTTTGCCACAACCGGATGGGCCAAGTAACACACAAATTTCACCACTGGGAACTTCCATCTCAATGTGATCTGCGGCAGTCACCGGGCCATTAGGCGTTTCAAAAATTTTGGTTAGCTTGTCAATTTTGATCATTTGAATGTCCCTATTATTTATCCTTTATCGAGCAGCGGTTAAGCCCGGTGGCGTTAATCTTTTTTGTAGTCGAATCAATCCGTAATCCGCGATGATAGCCAGAAGGCTGACGGCGATGGCACCAACGATCAGTTGTCGAGGATCACTTTGCGAGATGCCACGACTGATAAACACGCCTAGCCCTCCTGCTCCGATATACGCGGCGATCGCCATAACGCCAATATTCATTACTACTGCCGTTCTCACACCCGCCATAATCACCGGAATCGCCAATGGAATTTCCACCATTTTCAAACGCTGAAAAGGCGTCATCCCGATGCCGCGAGCTGCCTCTCGGAGTGACGGTTCTACGTTGTGAATCGCGGTATAAGTGTTGCGAATAATAGGCAGCTGAGAATAAAGCAGTACGGTAATCACGGCGGGCACGTAGCCAATCCCATGACCAATGGTCGATAAGAGAGGAATCATCAAACCAAACAGTGCGATTGAAGGAATGGTGATAATGATGGACGCTACGTAAAGCACCACTTTCGCAACGCGCTCATTTTGTGTGATAAGAATGCCGATAGGTACGCCAGTTAGGATGGCAAGCCCAACAGCCAGAGCGACCAAAGAGATGTGCTCCATGGTAAGCGTACCTAGCAGCGCTAAGTTATCTATGGTGAAATTTAGTAAGTCCAAGTAGGTCTCCCCCAACTGTGATTCGCAACCAAGTTAACAGGAGATTAAATTACGCTACTTTTTATTAACAGTGTTGTAAAATAGCGACACGTTAAGATAGAAATACGAAATATTAAGGAGGGAAATAATTAGCTTTCTCATCACCAAAAAAAGCGCTTTATTGGCGATGAGCAGCAGTAGTAAACAAGTTGATTATATCGGAACCGAAAACAGCCATTGATAGCATGAAGAACCCACTACAATGAGCGGTTAAATTGCTCCACAGCCTCTACGACACGGCTAGCGCCATCTTGTATTTCGTTCATCACATTCCCCGCTTTTTCTGAAAGCTCTAGCGTATCTAGTGCTTCTTTTTGGCACTTGGCGATCAGTTGGACAGCATTATCGGTTCGCTCTAAGTTTTCAGTTACCATTGTGACAATTTCATCAGTGGTCGCATTGGTTCTTGTGGCAAGCTGTCTGACCTCGTCAGCAACAACGGCAAAGCCTCTACCATGCTCACCCGCGCGAGCTGCTTCTATCGCCGCATTTAACGCCAGTAAGTTAGTTTGGTCAGCAATACCACTGATGCTATTAACCAGTTCACTAATGCGTGATGAGTGCGCTTTGAGCTCGTCAATGGCCGTATTCGCTTGCTGCATTTGGTCAGACAGTGTTTGCACCTTTTCTAGCGTCGAACCTATCACTTGCTGACCTTGCAGTGTTTGTGTTCCGGTCTCTTGAGAAACTTCATTAGCCAATTGCGCAGCCTGAGCCATTTGCTGCTCTTGCATCACCTGCTGGGTGATGTCGGTCGCGAACTTGACGACCTTGTAGAGCTCTCCTCTATCGTTATGGATAGGGTTATAGGAGGCTTCTAACCATACCTCTTCACCGTAACGGTTAACTCGCTTAAATCGGTCTGAAGCAAACTGTCCTTTTGCCAAACGTTGCCAGAACTCGCGATAAGCTTCAGAACCAGCCTCTTCCTGATCGCAGAACATACGATGATGCTTTCCTTTAATTTGATCCAGTGTATAACCCATCGTACTAAGGAAATTATCATTGGCCTTTAATACATTACCATCTAACGTGAACTCAATAACCGCCATAGAACGGCTCAACGCATTCAGCATGTCCTCTTGCTCACGCGATGCTTTGATCGTTCGCGTAAGCTCAGAAGCAAACACAAAAAAGCTTTCGGCTTCTTGATGTTCGTTCAAAACAGGCTGGATAACCGTTCGTAACCACGCTTCTTCGCCGTTGCCTTTAAGTACTTGCATCGCGCCATTCCAAAATACTTTGTCTTGAACGGCTCTCTTCATTCGATGAAAGTGCTCTGTATTACGCGAATTTGATGGCACCAACTCGGTAATCGGTCTCGCTAAAATATCCGCATCAGTGAAAAAGAGTTGTTGGTGAAGTTTTGTATTTACAGAGGTAATGCAACCTTTCTTATCCAGCGTTAAGCGAAGCATTTCTTCATCTAAACTGTGTTGGATTTGCTGCAAGCGTTGCAGATCCTGCTTTAATCGTTGGTTTTCTTGCTGAAGCGACTTATTAAAAAACATAACTTTCTCTCATTTGACTAATCTTCGAACTAGTCAACGGTTTATTATTTATATGCCCAATAGCCTGCAAAGATAAGATTTCGTTTGATCGTTCTTCAAACGCAATTCCTGTCTCCAAGCTGAGACACCTACATGACATAAGGCTATTTTTCTTTGGTATGGCTTAAGCGCAGTATACTGAAATTTCTTCACCGCCCAAGTTGTTTATATATTTATCAATATTAAGACAATTGGCAGCTATTATAGATCCGTATTAATGCGGATAGTTGTATGGAGAAAGGATGTATTTGGATCAAAAAAAGCCCTTTCCATAAAGGAAAGGGCTTTGACTTAGTTCCCAAAATTTTTGCCGTTTTACAGCAGTTCCACCGACTGTTGAGCGATTACCCACTCTTCATTGGTAGGAATAACTAGTGCTTTCGCACCGAGCAACTCAGATGTTGCAATAACACCTGCGTTGCCAAATCTTGCATCTTCGTTGCCTTTCTCATCTTCAACAAAACCTAGCAGTTTTAGGTTTTTCAAGATTTCACGACGAATTGGTAGTGAGTTTTCACCAATACCACCAGTGAAGATGATGCCGTCTAATGAATCCAGAGCAGCTAGGTAAGAAGTAATGTATTTCGCAACACGGTAAGTGAAGATTTCAAATGCCAACTTCGCACGTGAGTTACCCGCTTCCATAGCTTCTAGTACACCACGTGCGTCACTTGTTACACCGGATACACCTAAGAAGCCTGACTTCTTGTTCATCATCTCGAACACTTCGTCTTTTTCCCAACCTTTACGGAAAAGGAACTCGATAACACTTGGGTCGAGGTCACCACAACGAGTGCCCATCATTAGGCCAGCTAGCGGCGTCAAACCCATACTTGTATCAACACATTCGCCATTTTTAACCGCACTCACTGATGCACCGTTACCTAAGTGCACGGTGATAAAGCTGCTTTCTTCAACCGGTTTATCTAGCATTTTCGCTGCTTCACGGCTTACGTAGTAGTGGCTTGTGCCGTGAGCACCGTAACGACGCACTTTATGCTCTTCGTAAAGCTCGTAAGGAAGCGCGTACATAAACGCTTTTGCAGGCATTGTTTGGTGGAAAGCAGTATCAAACACAGCGAATTGAGGCAGTGAAGGGAATGCTGCCATTGCTGCTCGCATGCCTTCTGCATTCGCTTTGTTATGAAGCGGCGCTAGTTCAGCAAGACGCTCAACTTCTTGAATAACTTTTTCATCGACTTTCACTGTGCCTTTAAAGGTTTCGCCACCAGCAACAATGCGGTGACCTACTGCTACAAATTTTGAGCTCAAACCCAAAGTCTCGAGTAGTTTTACCACTCGCTCAACAGCGTACTGATGATGGTTACCGCCAGCAGGAATTGCTTCAACGGTTTTTTCTCCCTGATATTTCCAACTGATTTCAGCTTCAGGTAGGCCAAAACACTCACCAATACCTGATACCAAAGCTTCACCGGTTTCAGAATCAATAACAGCAAATTTTAATGAAGAGCTACCAGAGTTGATCACCAGTACAAACGAATTAGACATGAAATAGTTATCCTGTTGTAGAGCAGAGGTTGTAATAGCGCTTGTGCGCTGCGTACTTCTTGTTTGCCCCTCTATTATTCAATAATTTTTTAATCTTTCAACAATCTTTTAGTAAAAGCGATTTGATTGAACAAATTTTGTTGATCTGTAGCAAGTTTTGATTTTATTTGAAGACTAAAAAATATGACTTGTTAAACATAATTTATGAATAGGTCAATTTGTACAAATTCAGAGATATGAGCTACGTTGTTTATTGGGTGAACAAAAATAATAAACCAATCAATAAATCGGGGTAATAATGTGCCCACTATTGCATTTCTATTAGTGATCTTAGGTTTGATTTTGCTCTGCTGGGGATGGCAGATGACAAAAAACATCTGCTCGAGAACTGATGTACCCGGGTGGACTTTCCTATTGTTGTTAATCAGCTGTTTCATTTTTGCGTATGCCGCTTTTTTACACGCTATAATGCAAAAACCTATCGCTTCCCTCTTGGAAACCGGAGTTTCTCTCATTTTATTCGGTGGCAGCATTTTTGTGGTGCTGGTTATCAAATGGAGCAACGACTCCATACTAGAACTTCATACCGTTGCTGAAAAAGAGAAGCGTAATGCCGTTCACGACGCACTTACTGGACTCCCTAACCGTAAATACTGCTTTGAGTTAATCGAAGATAGAATACAGTCTGGAGACCCTTTCTCAGTGATCCTTTTCGATGTCGTTAACTTTAAACAAGTCAACGATGCTATGGGACACTTTTGTGGAGACCAACTACTGATTCAAATTGGACAACGTCTCCAAGAGAAACTTAAAGGCAGTGACAAAATTTTCCGCGTTGGTGGCGATGAATTTGTCATCCTCACCTCGTCAGCATGCGAGGAAACAGGCAAAAGTCTCATCGAAGAGTTAGATTCAGCACTGTCTAATCGCTTCCATTTAGATGAGTTTCAAGTCTCTTCCCGCGTTGTTTTCGGTGTCAGTACCTACCCTTATGACGCTCTGTCCAATGATCTATTGATAAAGCACGCAGACATTGCCATGTATCACGCCAAACGAAATGGCAATCTCTTTGCATTTTATAATGAGGACATGAACGTCGGGGCCAAGTACCAGCTCGAAATCTCTTCTCGTATTCAATGTGCGCTGGAAAAAGAGGAGTTCCAGCTATACTATCAACCGTTGATTGATGCACATACTAACTTAGCTGTCGGCTTTGAAGCCGTGATCCGTTGGCATGATGAAAATGGTAAAACGATTTCGCCTAACGACTTCATCCCCATCGCGGAGCGAAGTAATCAAGTGCACAACATCACCATGTGGGTCCTCAACCAAGTTGAAAAAGACCTCCAGACCTTTATAGAAAAAGACATCAAGCTTCCTGTCCACGTTAACTTATCTGCAAAAGATCTCTCGTCTAATTTATTGTTTAACCGCTTGGAAACACTGCTCAAGGTAAACCCTCAATTTGCTGACCTTATAAGCTTAGAGATTACTGAAACGATGGCGATTGATAGAGTTGTTGAGCTCAACCCCCTAATTCACCAAATCAAAGGATTGGGTATTAAGATCAGCTTGGACGACTTTGGCACCGGGTATTCATCTCTGTCGCTTTTGAGAGATCTCCCAGTTGATCAAATTAAAATCGACCGATCATTTCTTTGTACCGCAAGCCGGACAGAGGGCACCCGCTCTATCGTTGAGAACACAATAGCGTTAGCGCATGGCCTAGGGTATTCAGTCGTCGCAGAAGGCGTTCAAGACATGGATACACTGCATTTTTTACGCAGTCGTGGCTGCGACATCATTCAGGGCTACTTGTTCTGCCCAGCCCTCCCCTTAAACGAAGTCATTAGCTGGGTAAATGAGCACGACGAAAAGCAAAGCCGTATTCGACGCGCATAAAAAAGCCGAGCATTTCGCTCGGCTTTCAATTCTTAAGGCAATTTAATCAATTGCTCTAATCACTGATTCGTGATTATGCTTCTTGAGTGCGACGACCACGGCCGTGACCACGCTCACCACGGTGGTTACCACGGTGATCACCACCACGGTTACGATCGAAGCGACGTTCGCCACCCTCACGGTTACCGTCGCGGTTGCCGTCACGGTTACCACGGAAGCCACCTTCGCGACGACCGCCTTCACGACGATCACCACCACGGTTGCCGCCTTCGCGGTTGCCACGGTAACCGCCGCCATCACGACGACCGCCATCGCGACGACCACCGTCACGGCGACCACCACGAGACTCTCGGAAGTCATCGAAGTCACATACTACAGCACCAACATCTTGTTGACGGATGCGTAGTTTGCTTAGCTTGCCCGCAGCTTCAGAAGTCATTGCTTTTGGTAGCTGAACGAATGTGTGGCCTTGTGCTAGCTTGATCGCACCGATAGAGCCTTTACCTAGACCTAGTTCGTTCGCTAGAGCACCAACGATGTCTTTAACTTGAACACCTTGCTCGCGACCAACTTGAAGCTGGTAAGTATCCCAATCTTGGTTGTTGAAGTTACGACCGCCGTCACGACCACCTTCACGGCGCTCTTTGCGACGTTGCTTATCGCGCTCAATCGCTTCAACCATTGGGTCTTCGCCAATGTAGAACAGAGGACGTTTACCTTGCTGACGCTTAAGAAGCATAGCAGCAAGCGTTGCTGGGTCGATTTCTAGAGAAGTTTGTAGTTTCTCTACTAGCTCAGCAAATTTGTCTAGAGCTTTGTGCTCTTTCTCTGCTTCAAGCTCAGCGCCTAGCTTAGCTAGACGAGCTTCAGCAACTTGGTCACGTAGAGGAAGCTGAATCTCTTCCATAGATGACTTAGTTACGCGCTCGATAGTGCGAAGCATACGGATTTGGTTAGTGCGAACAAGAAGGATCGCTTTACCTTTACGTCCAGCACGGCCAGTACGACCGATACGGTGGATGTAAGACTCAACATCGAATGGGATGTCGTAGTTGAATACGTGCGTAATACGTGGAACATCAAGACCACGTGCCACAACGTCAGTTGCAACTAGGATGTCGATAACACCTTGTTTGATGTGATCAACAGTACGCTCACGTAGAGACTGAGGAATGTCACCGTGCAGAGCTGCCGCTTTAAAGCCACGTGCAGATAGCCAATCAGCTAGACGCTCAGTGTCTTGACGAGTACGTACGAAGACGATTGACGCATCAGTTTCTTCCGTTTCAAGAAGACGAGACATCGCTTCATCTTTCTCTACACCCTTCACTACCCAGAACTGCTGTTGAACTTTGTCTACAGTGTGGTTCTTACCAGCAACGTCAACCATTACAGGCTCACGTAGGAAACGCTCAACGATTTTCTTAAGCATCGGAGGCATTGTTGCAGAGAATAGAACGCGTTGAGCAGACTCTGGTGCATGTTCCATGATCGCAGTAACGTCATCAACGAAACCCATGTTTAGCATTTCGTCAGCTTCGTCTAGTACAAACGTGTTTACTTCATCTAGGTGTAGACGTTCACGGTTGATAAGGTCTTGTACACGACCTGGAGTACCAACAATAACTTGTGCACCACTCTTAAGAGCACGCATCTGATCTACGATAGAAGCACCACCGTAAATCTCTAAAACTTTAAGACCCTTGATGTTCTTACCAAGGTTTTTCATTTCAGCCGCAACCTGAATCGCTAACTCACGCGTTGGCGCAAGAACGATAGCTTGTGGTTTACGTTGGTTGAGATCGATCTTATTTAGAAGAGGCAGAGAGAACGCTGCCGTTTTACCTGTACCTGTTTGAGCTTTACCCAGCGCGTCAGCACCTTCCAACAGGTGTGGGATTGCCGCAGCCTGAATTGGAGTTGGTGACACGAAACCCATTCCGTCTAGAGCAGAAAGGATAGAATCATTCAGAGATAAATCGCTGAATTGAATAACAGAATCTTGCATTGGGATCCTACTTAATTAAACAAAAAAACAGTCCCATATGCTCTTCCAATTCGATACTGATTCATCCAGTTACTGATTCCATTCAGACAGGAACACAGCACAGTACACAACCGCGATAAGCCATTAGGGACGACTAAGGGAGGCGGATTATTCCTTAAAAGCATAAAAAAAGCCAGAAAAAATTGAATTACATCACAATTTATTCTCAATAATGGCATTTTTAGCATATTTTTCCACCAGCCCCACCATTCCCCGTAGATTTGCGCAGCTCGCAGATGAGTTTTTCATCAATATTTAAGCCGATTTCCTGCGATTCGACTCAGCAAAATTCACGGCGAAATTGCGCTCCACAGGTAGTAATAATAGCTCGCAATGATTATAGTGTGCCCAACTCCATAGGTAATTTAAGAAAAGATGTTTCAAGATAACCCACTACTCGCTCAGCTTAAGCAGCAAATCCAAGAAAACCTGCCGAAAAAAGAAGGCTCAATAAAAGCCACAGATAAAGGCTTTGGCTTTTTGGAAGTGGACAGCAAGACTAGCTTCTTCATCCCACCTGCGTACATGAAAAAGTGCATGCACGGTGACAAAGTCGTCGCCATTATCCGCACAGAAAATGAACGCGAAGTTGCAGAGCCACAAGAGCTGTTAGAACAAGCCGTGACTCGCTTTATTGGTCGAGTCAAAATGTTCAAAGGCAAGCTAAACGTAGCACCTGATCACCCGCAGCTTAAAAAGCTTTCTCTCAAAGCGAAACTAAAGAAAGGTCTAAAACCTGACGAGTTCGCTGAGGGAGATTGGGTTGTCGCACATCTTATTCGCCACCCTCTAAAAGGCGATAACTCTTTCTTCGTAGAAATTTCTGAAAAAATCACAGACGCGAACGACAAAATTGCACCTTGGTGGGTAACGCTTGCTCAAAACGATCTACCAAACTCTGAGCCAGCAGGCATCGAGAACTGGGAACTAAAAGACGACGCCGATCTAGAACGCGCAGACATGACACACGTTCCTTTCGTGACTATCGATGGTGAATCAACCAAAGATATGGACGATGCGCTGTACGCGAAGAAAACCGAATCTGGCGATTTCGAACTGACTATCGCTATCGCAGATCCAACCGCCTACATCACACCAGAAGATGAAATGGATAAAGTAGCACGTGAGCGTGGCTATACTATTTATCTTCCGGGCCGCAATATTCCAATGCTGCCTCGCGATCTAGCAGACAACCTATGCTCTCTGATTGAAGGCGAAATCCGCCCTGCTATTTGCTGTACCGTAACAGTAAATAAAGACGGCGTAATTGGCGACGATATCAAGTTCTTTGCAGCAAACATCAAATCACACGCACGCTTAGCATACGATCACGTGTCTGATTGGCTAGAAAACGGCAGCTCAGAAGCATGGCAACCATCTGAAGAGATCGCGACAATCGTTCGTGACCTTTACGACTTTTCCCTTGCTCGCGCAGAATGGCGTGAGAAAAACGCAGTGGTCTTCCCAGACCGCCCTGACTACCGTTTTGAGCTGAGTGAAGACAACGATGTGGTTGCTATCCATGCAGATATGCGCCGCAGTGCAAATCGCTTGGTTGAAGAGTCAATGATTACCGCAAACATCTGTGCTGGTCGTACACTGCGCGATAAATTTGAAACAGGTGTTTTCAATACTCACGCTGGCATTAAGACTGAGAAGGTTGAAGAAGTGGTTCAACTTGTCAACCCAGAAGGTGAACTGGAATTCACAGCAGAGTCAATTACCACACTAGAAGGCTTTGCTGCATTGCGTCGCTGGTTGGCTGCGCAAGAAACCTCTTACCTTGATAATCGTATTCGTAAGTTCCAAGCCTACAGTGAAGTAGGTAATCAGCCTCTTCCTCATTACGCTATGGGGCTGGATATCTATGCGACTTGGACATCACCAATTCGTAAGTACGGCGATATGATCAACCATCGCATGTTGAAGGCCGTCATCCTAGGCAAAGAGCCAGTGCAAAAACCTGATGATCAAGTCGGTGAAGAACTAGCTCTGCACCGTAAACATCATAAAATTGCTGAGCGAAATGTCTCAGATTGGTTATATGCACGTACGCTTGCTGATGAGCCGAACAAGAAAACTTGTTTCACAGGTGAGATTTTCGATATTAATCGTGCAGGTGCACGTGTCCGACTTCTCGAAAATGGCGCAGCAGCCTTTATTCCTGGTGCACTAATTCTTGATAATAAAGAAAGAATTGAGTGCAATGGCGACAACGGTACCATCTCTATCGATAAAGAGGTCGTATACAAACTTGGTGATACATTGGAAATTGTCCTCGCGGACGTAAACCAAGAGAACCGCAGTTTAGTTGCAAAGCCAACCCAGGTATTTGCTGAACAACCAGCAGCACAAGCAGAACAGACTGTAAGTGAATAATACCGAATGAAGTTAAAAGGCGCTCTATTGAGCGCCTTTTTTATTTGTTATGTAAAAATGATAAGAACGAATATGCCGAACATTGAGATCATTCGCTTTAATCACTTCACTGCGCGCAAAAGTGAGCGTTACACCGCAACACATAATGGCTTATATGTTGTTGAAGAAGGTGCCCTATTAATTCATCAACCAAATGGTGAACAGTTTGAACTTAAAGCAGGAGATTTTACTCTCTACAACTCTGCTGATTTGAGCAGCGCAGAAGCCATCCCTAGTGAAAATGGCTTTAAAGCACTGGCTCTAGTCTTCAACCCAAATCTATTCTGTGACTTTAAAAAAGCCCACCCAATGCTACGCTCCAAGACGGAAGAAAGGCGCTTCTATCCTTTTTCAGCGCAAACCAGCAGCGAAGTAGCACAACTAAAAGACACATTGGTCAACTTAGCGAGTCGCAATGCTCCAGACTACACACAAGGTCATATCGCAATGGCACTGCTGTCGTTAATGCTGGAGGTAGAGCCAAACATCCTATCAATCATAGATGATGCAAGCAGCCTAAGCGACTCTCAAAAGGCCATCAAGTATATTGAGAACAATATCGAGAAAGATATCACTCTGGAAGGCTTAGCGGCTCATATGAGCATGTCTATCGCGACGTTAAAACGCCGCCTCGCCGCAGAGGAGCTTTCATTTTCACAGATATTAAAAGTGAAGCGGATCAACTTCGCCGCTACCCAGCTGCGCATGTCAGAAAAATCTATAACAGAAATAGCGTTTGAATCCGGATTTAAGAGTGCTGCGCATTTCAGTACCGCATTTAAATCGGTTTACAACATGACACCGAAAGACTTTAGAAACCAAGTCGTTAAATCCAAAGCATAAATCATGGTGACATTGACAGCTGTTAGAGTTGGAGCGTTCCCTATTCCCAAAAACACGCTTGAGGATCGCTTTCCAACTCGGTGAGTAGGTCTTCGAGCGTTTGACTGTATGGAAGTGGCTTATAAGGTATCCACCTTAATAATTCGTTGCGGTACGTTGGGACGTAGAAATACCAAAGCTGATTGCCCTCATCAAACACAATCTTCGCGACGGGAGAGGTATATTCGCTGTGCTGTGAATCAAGAAGAAAATGCGCTCTATGAAGCTCGACACCATTCTCCACTGGCTCATATAGGCACTTACCCTGCTCGACAGGCAGGTTAGCATTACGCGCAGAGCAGAGCGATTGAACTGATTTGTATAAACGACTTGTCGCCATTTGGGACACTGACATCAACGTTCTCCCGATGGATGATAGTTAGAGCTGTCGATCCTAGTATATAACCTTTACACCACCACCGATGCTGATTATCTGCCTACCTCAAACAAAGGGTGGCTATATTCTCATTTCCTCAGATTATCATCTCACTTTGCTTGGAAACGCTACCTACATCACCTCTTGGTTAGAAAGAATTCCCTTGTTTAGACCTGACAGTTCACAAAAGTGTAACCTGAACGCAATATCATAAACGCTGCTTTATACCGTATATGGAGTTTAATATGTTACGTTTTACTGTGGCGACGTTATTGGCCATAGCAGTCTCTCTCCCCGCCATTGCAAAAGAAATTAATATCTCTGGGTCAACCTCGGTTGCTCGCGTAATGGATGTACTTGCAGAGGAATACAACAAAACACACCCGGACGATTACATTGCAGTTCAAGGTATTGGTTCTAGTGCGGGTATTACAATGGTTAATAAAGGCGTAGCTGAGATTGGAATGAGCTCTCGCTATCTGACAGAAAGCGAAAAAGGTGAAGATCTCAACGTATATCCTATCGCTTATGATGGCCTAGCTGTTGTTGTAAACCGTACAAACTCTGTAAAAAACCTTTCTCAACAACAACTGTTTGATATCTACAAAGGTAAAATCAAGAATTGGAAAGAGGTTGGTGGTGCAGATCAACCTATCGCTGTTGTCACTAGAGAGGCGTCTTCAGGCTCACGCTACAGTTTTGAAAGTCTGCTAGGACTAACCAAAATCGTAAATGATCGCCTCGTCTCAGATATCAGCCCGAACAACTTGGTTGTAAATAGCAACAGCATGGTAAAAACCATCGTGAACCATAATACTCGTGCAATTGGGTTTATTTCTGTGGGATCAGTAGATCGCTCAATAAAAGCGATTCAATTAGATGGTATTGACCCAACTTCGGCAAACATTAGCAATCACAAGTATAAATTGGCGCGGCCATTCCTAGTACTCTACAAAGTCAATAAGATTAGCGAACCAGGTAAAGGGTTCGTCACCTTCCTTCGCTCAGAACAAGGACAAAAAGCGATTGCTGATTACGGTTACACTCCAGTAAAAAGCTTTAATCAATAAAACCAAAAAGAGAGCATATTAATGCTCTCTTTTTATATGTTTTCTATCTGGCTCTGGAATTAGAAATGCAGTTGAATAACAGAAACGACAACAGCACCAGGTCGACGAATACCTTCGATTTCCACTTTAATTTCACGCTCGATCTCCAAACCTTTTTTGATCGGCGTTACTTTTGTCAACGTGCTGACAGCACGAACGTTGTTTCCTGCTTTAACAGGGTAAGGGAAACGAACTTGGTTTAAGCCTAAGTTAACGACCATTTTGGCTGTTGGGAACATTGGCTTATCAGGGTCCACTGAGTCAGTCAATTTAGGCAACAATGCTAATGTTAAAAAGCCATGAGCGATGGTTGTCTTAAATGGAGATTCAACTGACGCACGTTCTGGATCTGTGTGAATCCACTGCATGTCTTCCGTTACCGCACCAAATTGATTGATACGTTCTTGAGATACATGCACCCAGTCACCAATGTGAATCACTTCACCAATTTTTTCACTTAACTCGTCATACAGCTTTTGAGCCTCAGGTGCCATTACGATTGGTGTAGGTTGAGGCGCAACCTCTTCGTTAACAGCTGGCTGTTGGTGATCACGAACTTTTGAGAAAAGAAAGCTATTCTGAGCTTTTCCCAAAAAGTCACTCCAATAATCGCGTAACGTTGGAGACATCCAATTCATAAACTCGGATTGATGAGCAGAAATCGCATCAACTTTGTCTTTAAATAGATTTGTGACCTTCATAAACACCCTTAAAAAATTTAAGCACAACTGGCTATACCAGTTAATTTTGAATTAGTTCACAAAGTCTTGCAAATACTTTCGGGCGAACACATGTACCCTAAAAGCAAGTTATTTCTTAAATATCATAAAGATAACAATAAAACACCATTTTATTGACTTGCGCCAAGATAAAGTAAAAACTCTATAAATTGCTACTATTTGTCTCTTTTTTACCCCATTTTCAAACTGTTTAACATCACATCAGCGACTATAAAACGAGCAAACAGTACTTCTATTATAATTCAGCACTTTACAAGTCGGACTATGCTCCCTATTATACGTTCCGCAACGGAGAGATGGCTGAGTGGTTGAAAGCACCGGTCTTGAAAACCGGCATACGTTAATAGCGTATCTAGGGTTCAAATCCCTATCTCTCCGCCACTTTCAAATGAACAAAGCTCTGATTTTTCAGGGCTTTTTTCATATCTGATGCATGCAAAAGTCACCTACTACAGTGAGGTGATACATATGTATCTGCTAAAACTCCCTTCTAGCGTTTATTACCACCGCTCTCCCGTTCCAACTACATTACGTGAACGGGGCTTTCCAAACGAAGTTCGCCTTTCTCTACTAACCAAAGATCGTCAAATTGCTTTAGAGCGCAATATCCATGTATCTCTAGCAATGAAGCAGAGTTTCGAGAGTGCTCTTACAGATGACGCTCTTACTTACAATGACATCAAAGCTGCCTTGAATCAGAAAATCTCGGCATTAAGAGATAGTTATACAGTTAGTACGTCTCAGGTAATGCGTCTGAGTGTTATTACTCCAAAACCTAAGCTTAAACATTTTGATGCTATGCATGCCTTACGCGAATTTTTACGTTCCAAAGAATCAGATAATGTGACTGCTTTGACTCTGCACCAACTCGAACAACGCACAATGCATTGCTTAGACTTTCTTGAGAGTTCGTCAAAACCGTACAGTGAAGAAGCTCTAGAAGAGTACCTAGAGCACTTAAAATCTCAAGGGCGTTCAGCTAAAACGAACAAAGATTACTTTGCATCTATTAAGCAGTTCTTTACCTGGTGTCACGCTAAGAGCCTGATAAAAGTAAATCCATGTCTCAATCTCACGGCCAAATTCAAATCTAATAAACATGCAAGTGAACAACGCGATGTTTGGAAAGCCAGCGAACTAAACTTACTCTTAGATAGTTCTGAGTATCAAAGTAAATCCGAGGATTTTCGCTACATAACAGAGTTGCAAATATATCATGGACTTAGACCAAATGAGGCTTGCCAGCTTTTCATTTGTAACGTCCAGTGTGACGATAATCTCTGGTTTTTGGACATCACTGATGCAGGTGATAAACAGCACCTAAAAAATGAACACTCCGTCCGCCAGATCCCTCTACATCAAGATATAGTCAAAAATGGCTTCCTTGAGTTTGTGCAAGACAGAGCCAAACTAAATGCACTGAATACCCCTCTATTCCACTACGAGCCATACGGTAAGGATCATGATTGGTCTAAATACTATCGAGTTGAATTTGGCAAGTTGCAGAGCAAGATAGGGATGAAAGCTGGTTCTAGACCGACTCCGTATGGCTTTCGTCATACGTTCATAGATGAGCTAAAAAATGCGGAATTAGCTGAATCATTAGTAGGTGAATACGTAGGGCATGCCAGTCACGGCATGACTTTTGGAAGATATGGGAAGAAACTCAAGCTTGATAAGCTAGTAAAAGTAGTACAAACATTCAGCCTTCCTTCGAACAAAAAAGGAGGGGCGAAATGAGAAAGCTTAATGATGCAATTTTAAAAGACATATTAGCTCGGAGACTGGGTGATGAGGATTGGAAACGTGATTGTTCAAACTTATTGGCTCAAGGTGTTTCATTACGCCAGATTGGTCTTGTAATGGACACAGCAAATCAACTGGAAATTGATCCGTTACTTACTGAAGACTCCTTGCTAGAAGACGGGATTACTCACAAAGAAATCGAACACACCTTCAGTAGCATTGAGAATCTCAAAAGCTTACTAGGTATAAGTTACCATTTCAGTGACTACCTAACTGCTAAGAACTTCGATCCTGCTGCAGGGATAGATATTCCATACTTCATCTATCAATATTTTTATGAAGAAATCCGCAACGACTATAGCATTGACTTAAAACTCGACTGGCAAATATGTGTAGAGCTTGGAAATAACATAGCGTTGTCTTCAATCCCACTTTTCGGTAAATATAACGCCATTATACCTGCCACGGACGAAGAAGCAGCGGGCATCACAGCCGCTTTACTTGCTGACCGCTATAAATGCCTCAGTTATGACACAAATAATGGTCTTTTAGAGCTAGAAACGATAGATGATAAGCGCAAAGTTCAAATCGAAGTACGCTGCTTATCATCAAAATTTAAGAGCCATCGTCACTGCGGTGTCTGTGTTGTAGATGATAATGAAATATGTCACCCAAATTGCCAGCAAAGTAAGAGATTAAGCTTTTCTCATTTGTTAAAGCGCCACATGTCTGACTAACTTGCTAACTCACTGACTAACTTTCTAGAAAGTTAGTCAGTTCTCCTCTCCCCTTAAAAACACACCTTTTATGTATACTATTAGTATAACTAATGTATAAAAATTCACTTTTTTAAATTTCTTTGAAAAAATTTAGCGTGATTTTTTCATGGGTAGATTTGAATTCTTCCCAGTAAACAAAGGATAAATCTACGTTGACTTTTGTTTAACCTGTTGTATTTATGGTGTTTGTTGACTTTTGTTCTATTGCTATAGGATTTTTATCATGTATCATTGTTTATAAAAGAAGCATAAATAATAAAAATAAAAGGAAATAATTATGCCAAACTACCATATAGATACCTATCCTATATTTGCTGTTAATACATTAGAAAAATTTGAGGACTTTGCGAATTTTTTTCTTAATTCTAGGGTTAACTCGCATGCAAAATCGACAGTTCGAGCAGATAAAGCCCGTATTAATAAGCTCTGTAAAATTTTTGGTGAGAAGTTAATTTCACAAATTCGACACTCAGACCTTTTGAGGTGGCTAATGGCGATGGAAGCAAAGTACAAGCCTAAAACTACGGTTGAATACCTCAATGTGCTAAAAGCTATCTTCCGCATCGCTGTCTATGAAAAAGTTATTACAGAATCCCCTGCTGAAATGCTTAGTGTATGTGTTGAGTTCACGTCGGAACCTGAACCGTTTAGCCGTTCGGAATTAGAAACCATGTCATTAACTCCTACAGAGTTCGCTTCTGATCATAATTTGATCGTATCTGCTCCAATGATTGGAGCAAGAATGTGCGAGATGATTGCTCTTAAGCGTGGTGATATTGATTTAGAAAAGGGAGTCGTTCACATTCACTCGAATCAAGTTCTTGGTGAAGCTAAAGCAACTAAGAATATCTACTCTGATCGTTATGTCGAAATTAACGATCCGCTACGAGTAATACTCACTCACCAGTTAAAAATATCTGCTGATAACGCTTGTATGACTATAGAGGAAAGGTTGAGAAAGACTAACCAAACTAAGACTTATCAAGAGCAATACCTCTTTGTTAATCCTTGCACTGGACTACCCTATCGAGACGTAAAAGACTTTAGTCAGCGCGTTTGGAAGCAATTTATGCGAGATGCAGATGCGCTTCATCAACAACGACATGGTAAATCAATCAAGTATCGAGGGCTTTCTCAATTCAGACATACATATGCCAGCCAAGCTCTTACGGCAGGCGTAAACCCTGTGTGGTTAGCAAAGCAACTCGGTCATGCTAATACAGATATGATCTTTAGGCACTATGCGAGATGGATT
Organism: Vibrio sp. JZG10; assembly: GCF_054064075.1. NCBI lineage: Bacteria > Pseudomonadati > Pseudomonadota > Gammaproteobacteria > Vibrionales > Vibrionaceae > Vibrio > Vibrio sp. JZG10. The sequence continues at coordinate 5,530 of NZ_JBSUGE010000002.1, read as the reverse complement.
AAAGAAGACGCCCAGGTTGATAACAATCAAGCAGTGAGTCATCAATTTAGTCGACTGATCGGAGAGACAAAAGACCCGATCATTGTGGGTAGTATAAAAAAGCGAGCAGAGCTGAAAAGCTTGATGCAGGTAAAGCAAGCGCTGGCTTATTCAGAAGATAACGCTTTAAAACAAAGCATCAATAATGCAATTCGTACACTTGAAGCGGAGATTAAGCACTTCGAGGAGATCAATCATGGATAAGACAGAGCATGATTTTAACGAAGAGTGTAAAAAAGTCGGTATCAAAGATCCTTCTCGCTTGAAGTTTACGTTTAAGCACTACCTAGCTGTATTTGTAGAAATGACCAGTAATGGAAAAAATTCAATCAGAGTCAAAGAGTATCATCGTGCTGTCGGTGGCGGTGAATACAAAGTAGCGAAGGTAGCTTTTAATCTGTTTAATCAAACAAATGATGGTCAAGACAGAATCGCCGCCCCTCGTCCACATTGGTTTCAACAGTTTGTCGCAAGCACTGCTAGCTTTGCTCAAGATCTTTGGGAAGAAATTAGCACTGAAATTCAACGTGAAGTCGAAGAGCGCGTGCAAGTATCCGAAGCAGCTAGAAATAAGGCCGAAAGAGAGCAAGCTAGCACTGAGGATTACCTTGAGGAAGTTATTTCTGAAAAACAAGAACTTGAGATTACGGTTGAGGAACTAGCGGGATATCGAGAAAGGAACGAAGAACTGCATCATGAGCTAAAGGATCTAGCACGAGATAAATATCATATTGAAGAAAAGCTGTCAGATGTAGTGGAAGAAGTAAATGCCCTCCGTTTACAAATACCAGAATTGCAGTCGCTGAGAATTCACGTTGCAAAGATCGAGGCGGAGCTTGAAATTAAAACACAGCAAGTCAGTGACTACAGGGAAATGCTTCGACTTTCTGAATCGTTTAAATTGGTATCTGATAATACCGAAACTCTTAGCAAGCACGCTCTCCAAGCTGAGGAGTGTGACTCATGATGCTTCCATCGGTAATAGAAAAATGCAAGCGCGGGAGCGCTTGCTTATTCGTGCTTGGTGTGGCGTTGCTGTTGAAGGGAATGCGACAAATAAAGGGTATTAAGGAACTGATACGCTTTAGTAACCCGCTACGCTTTCGTCACACTTTTGCTTCGCAAAAGATGCACGAAAGCTGCGGTCCAAAGAAGGCTCTCTGGACTCTCGTAAATATAACCTCCCGAGGAGGTTATAATGGCTAGGCAAAATAAAATCATTCGCTTGTTCCACCGTCATTTGAATTTCAATTCAACTTCGAAAAACCGCAAAGCGTGTGAAAAGTCTCTCAAGCACTCACTAAGAATCTCTCCTACTGGTGAGTCGGTTAAGCAATTAGAGTGGAACCCAGAGTTAACAGGCAAAAACATCCTCTTTAAGGATGGTAAATTCTATCGTCTTGATAATAAGTTAACCGATGATCATCGATGGAAAGTATTACTTGATATCGCACCACAGCCCAAAATCAAAAGCCACGGTAAATATCAGACCCAGCAGAGACAGTATCGCAAGAAGCTCAAAGACGCTGCTAAGTCAGAGCGAACGCGAGGTAATGACATTGGTGCAAAGTTCTTAGAACGTATTACATCAGAAACAGGCTTGATCAAATGGGAGCATTTAAAAGATATTCAACTTATGCAGTTATCTCGATATAAGCAACGAGCGAATGCGATTAAAAAGTACGTACTTGCACATAACAAGCTATGCCAGTATCCGCCAAACGCTAATAGTACAGTAGTTCAGGAAGGTATCTTTAAGATTCCTCATCGTTGGAATGTGACTTCCGATGACATCTCTCTACGGGATTACATACTCACCACAAAGACGTTTCTTGAGACTCATTTTCCAGATCACCCAATTAAAGCAATCGTAGGACATGATGATGAGCGCAATGAGAATGAAAAAACTGGCCTGCACACTCATTACTTTGTTAGCGGCAAAAATCGGAAAACTGGTGAATATGACTTGAGAAAACATCAAATCTTGGTTGTTAATGAGTATCTAGCTAAGAAAGGGCTTGAGGATGAACTGCTTCCCGTCAATCAGGACTTAACTCGTCACCAGTCTAGGGCATTCGGGCATTATTGGCAGTGTTTAGTTCAGGATTTCATGAATACTCATTTACTCAATCCTAAAAACTTACATGCTGAATTTAGTGACGAAACAGAGAAGAAAACCGAGCAGTATCAGTACATGATACGTCAAGGTAAATTGCCCAAATCACAACGCGATTTAAGCTATCACACTCGTCTTATTGATAAGCTTAACTTGGAAATTCAGGTGCTCAAAAATGAGCGAAAAGATGAATCGATGCAGCTTAATGTCATCAGTACTACCCTTGAGGAATTATCGGATAATCTCAAAGCCAAGGCTTTAGAGCTAGAGCAGCTTGAGCTAAAGAAACACCAGTTTCATCAGGAGTTGCAAGAAGCGGCACATCGCTATATCTATTTGGAAGAATGCTTCGAGGAAAAAGATGCCAAGCTAAATCACGTTGAAATGCTACTGGCAGAGAAAGAGGCTCAATTTGCTGATATTGACACTAGAATGAAGCAACAGATGAAAGAGACCATACTAGACGCTTACATGCTAATGCAGGCGAGGCATAAAAAGTTTCCAAAGGCTGCGCGAGAGTTTGCACAGAAGATATCTGACCGACTAGACGGTGATATACCGAGTCAATTGTCTCCTCTGCTTGATGCAGCATTGACAGAGAGCGGCTATTACACTTCAACCAACGAGACTCTTGATTTTTAGGGTTTAAGTTTGTGAAGATTGTGATTTTAACAATTGATAAATAATACAATTTATGCGGTTCGTAAAATGAGAACCGCGTTTTACGAACTAAACTTATCAGGACGTATTGAAAGCAAACTAATACCTCTGAGTCGAAGGAGTGAATCAGCCAACCTAACCTCATTAATTTTGCCTCATTCCGTGCAGGCAACTAGGAAGGAATCCTTCTAGGTTGCGTAAATTACCTTTTCCCCAAAGCAAGTTAGCTACCGTTTAAGACTCACGTCTCTGAATCATCATTTGGCTTATTTCTCCTAATGCCTGTCAGGCGTCTATAGGAACGCGGGAACATCTCCCCTTGTTTAACGAACACTCAACCTAGTAACCAAAGTCTTTCACATCAACTTCTAGCTCTCTGACTTGAGAACCTATTTTTTTATGGAAGTGGTAACGAATTTCTTCATCAGCCATATTGGTCAAATCAAAACTAAAATATTGAACTAAAACCTCTTTCATCTCAGGTATGTCATGCTGGTCGAAGTTTGGTACATAACTGGTGTTATATTTGTTGTGGCTAATTTCTTTGAAAGTGCGAACAAACTTTTTAGGTTTGATTTCTACCCCAAAACGCTTACATAGGCGCAGGACATAATGATCTAATCTGTGGAGTAGCTTTTCATCATTGATCTCAGCGAAAAAAAATTGCCAACCCTTACATTTCTTCTCAAACACACAGCCAGTGATTCGTAGGTTTAATCGCCATTCTAAAATTTTTAAGCTCTTATTTTTAGAGTGCTTATAGCTTGTGAAAATCCCAGCAAGAGAAGCCTTTAACTTTTCAATCGAACCGTTTCTTGCAGAGATATGCTCATTGGTGAATTGATACCCAAGATAATCAAAACCGTTGGCAAGTGAGTCAATTTTTGACTTCTCTGGCACTTTCACAGGGCAGTGTATTTTTAAACCAATATTGCGAAACTTCTTGATAATGATTTGTGCTAGATCGTGTGCTTGATCAGCAGAACAAAGAACTAATACATCATCAACGTAGCGGTAGCATTTTACGTTAGGCAATTCAGATAAAAATTTGTCAATGTTTTGGAGGTAGATGGCTGCAAGGATGTTGGAAACAGCCAACCCTTGAGGTACGCCGACTTCACTTGGCTTATCATCCTTTCTCGAAACTAGAACTGGAGGGGCAGTGACAGCCGAAAAGATCATGTCTAGTATGTGATCTTGCCTAATGCGCTTTCTCAATTGAGAGCGTAGGTTTTTATGTCTTATTGATGGGTAAAAATTCGAAACATCTAACTTAATATAGCTATCAAAGTCACCAGATAAAGCGTGAGCCTTGACATCTTTAATGACATCTTGAGGAAGCGTGAACGCCACTGATTCTGCAAATCGCTCTTGTAGAAAGTTACACATAGCACGTAATGCAATTCTATCTCTCACTGTAGGGATAGAGATTTCACGAGGGGCCTTATTTCTCCCTTTAGTCAGCAACTTTAACTTGTACTTGGAAAACGCATACGAACCTTCAATCATTTTACGAGAAATGATTTCAACTTGCGGGTCTAACTGCTTTCTAAAAGCATACTGATTCATATTGTCTATGCCAGTCGCACCAGAATATACAATATGGTTGGAAAAGATTTCTTTTAGATTTTCTTGACTAAACTCTTTACTAAATTGGTCTTGTACACGCATTTTATTCACCAGTACAAGTTGGAAAAGATGAGTTTAATGAAAACCATATCAGTACGGGCAAGGCATAGAAAAACACGAGAGTTAAGAACCTAGTGGTAAAATAAGATACCGCTAAAAACCAGTGATGTGATGTTGGTATTCTGCTAAGAGCTTGTTTTGGTTTTGTATTTTCCGATGTGTCTGAATGAAACTCTTTGCTTACTTGTCTTACGGTGCTAGTACTTGCCCAATACTCTTGGCATAGTGCAATGGCAAAATCTTTGTCAGTGTGGTTTTCACAAGCATTCAGCTTAGATTCGTAGATTATTGATAAATCGGTAAAATCAGCACCTTCCTTGGAGGCTTGATGCATAATGCTATTCAAACTTTCATAACATTCTTTAATTAGGTTTGCTCTTTCCTTAAATGAAAGCCCGTTGATGAATCCTGAAATACAAAGTACGAGGACAGAATATACAACCCAAGAGATCGCTTCGATTCCATTTTGTGGGTTCTTTAGATAATAAACGGATACGGCGACAGAGAAGAATGAATACCAGAGTAGTATTACTTGTGAGTGAAAGGCGTTAGACAAAAGTCGTTTTTCAGTTTGAATTCGTGCTTTTCTTGTCCACCAAATATTGTCTGCTAAAGCCACCATCTTCTCCTAAATGTTGGGGGTGTGCTTCATAGAGGTAGTTTAGTTACAATAAGTTAACACTCCTACTGGAGTAAGCATATCCGAGATACACTAAGGGCGAACCCTTCGAAATTAGTTTCACTCTTACTGCTAAGAGTGGACAGCTACTAAGAACTGTCACCACTATGAAACACAGTGTGTATGGTACATTTTCGGAGTTCGAGGCTCAATAATTTTTTGTCACCGTTAAGCTAGTTTCCATACTTTAAGTAATTAAAGGATCACTAATTTAGCAAAATCACTGACTCATTTCTGTCCATAGGTGAGTTTGAAAATACTAAGCATTTTCTGTGATCACCAAGCGATTCTGTCGTACCTTAACTACCAAGCGACTTTGTCATTACAATAACTACCGAGGGAAATTG